>JAFGAY010000225.1 GCA_016933425.1 Pirellulales bacterium | reverse complement strand
GTGGATAATGACCCGTTCTGCCAATGTATCTGGCCCATTTACCGGCCTCCCGTTGGTCGGCCTCGGTTCATTGGCCGTGCAAAAGCCAATAAGAGTTTGTGCCGTCCATGGCGGACGGGACGGAGCGCGTCCCTCCAAGTGGAGGGCCACGCTCCGTCGTGGCCGTCACGGATTGGCCCTCGGCCAATGTCGAGCAGGCTCGACGGTTAGCGACACTTTCCACCATTCATCCGAAAGGCCGCCTCTTCCGACTCCCGACCTTGCGCGGCAACCCTGGTTTTTATCGGAAAAACTGGGCCCATGCGTACCCTGGACAACCGGCTCACCCCGTATTACGATCAAAGGACGGTTCTTACCGGTCCGATTCCCTCAAAACGTGTTTGAAAATGCGTGAGACGCGTAGGCCAACCAGCATCAGGTTGGGGGCGGTTCGGTCGGGAAGTTGCCATACCTTGTTCCACTAGGTCAAGCCCGGTGGGGCTTATGGTCGCGATAAGCGCATTTCAAAACACATTCTCAGGGTACGGCCTTTTCCTCAGGAGACAGCATCATGCGACTCAGCGGTTGGATGGTTTGGACGGTGTGCGCGTTGGCTTCGACCGGCGCTTTGGCCAAGGACGCCGTCAGCGACGCCCTGGTCAAACTGCACGTAACCCAGCGCTCGCCCGATTTCGCGCGGCCCTGGACCAAAGCTAACCCGACCAAATCGTCCGGCTCGGGCGTCATCATCGATGGCCGGCGAATCCTGACCAATGCCCACGTGGTGCTTCACGCGAGTCAGGTTTTTGTCCAGGCGAACCAAACCACCGAGAAAGTCACGGCCGAAGTCGAGTTTGTCGCGCCCGACCTCGACCTGGCCATCGTCACCGTCAAGGACGAATCGTTCTTCGAGGGCCGCGAGCCCTTGCCTTTTGTCACCGACATTCCCAACGTCAAGGACACGGTCAACGTTTACGGCTATCCCGAGGGCGGCGACCAGCTTTCCATCACCGAGGGAATCGTCTCGCGCATCGAATACGCCAGGGCCAACTACGACGCCTCGGTCCTGCGCATTCAGGTCGACGCCGCGCTGAATCCCGGCAACAGCGGCGGTCCGGCGGTGGTCGACGGCAAAATCATCGGGTTGGTTTTCAGCAAAGTCAGCCAAGCCGACAACATCGGCTACCTCATCGCGGCCGAGGAAATCACGCGGTTTCTCACCGACGTGGCCGACGGAACCTACGACGGAAAACCCTCGCTGCAAAGCATCTACGGCCAGACCACGGAAAACCAGGCCCTTCGCGACCGGCTTGGACTAAAGAAGGGAATCGACGGGCTCATGGTCCGCGACTTGCGCGGCTCCAACGAAGAATGCCCGCTGCGCCGTTGGGACGTCATCACCCACATCGGCGACCACCCGATCGACCAGCAAGGCGACGTCAAGATTCGCGACGATTTGCGGTTGAGCTTTGCCTATCTTGTTCCCAAACTCACCGTCGACGGCAAGATTCCCCTGAAAATCCTCCGCGACGGCAAGTCGATGGACGTGCAGGTTCCGGTGGGCAGCAAGGAAAACTTGCTGATGCCCTATCTCGGCAACGATTACCCGCGATTTTTCATCCACGGACCGATGGTTTTCACGCCGATGACCCAGGAACTGGCTACCAAGATGGTCGGTCCGATGGAAATGTACCTGCGATACTACGGCAATCCAGCGCTCGCCCGGCAGTACGAGCGCCAGGCTTTCCCGGGCGAGGAGCTGGTCGTGTTGGGCTACCGCCTCTTTCCGCATGAAGTGTCCAAGGGCTACGACACGACCATGTTCGCCCTGGTCGAGGAAATCAACGGAACCGAGGTGAAGAACCTGGCCCATCTGGTCGAACTCATCCGCGACGCCGAGGGCGAATATCTCACCGTAACGCTGTGCGGCCGCTACGAATTGCTGGTGTTCAAACGCCAGGAGCTTTCCGACGTCACCGAGGAAATCCTCGCCGACGAAGGCATCCGCTACCAGTTCTCGCCCGACCTCAAGGAAGTTTGGGAAGGAAAGAAGGACCATTAGCGTCGCCAGCGTCTTGCCAAGCCGTTCTCGCAACAACCCAGGCAAGATGCCCGCGACGTAAAGCGGTCTGAAAAAAACAACGGCGCCGGCGAAACTTGTCGCCGGCGCCGTTTGGATTATCGTGTCTCGAAAAACGGGCCGCTTACTGGGCCGGCACGAGGGTCCCGCTGAGCATTTGGGACATCACGCCGAGCGTTTTGAGCAGGCCTTCCTCGATTTCGATGCGCTCACGCATGCCGTTTGGAATGGGTTCGACCGTCACGAGAACGTGATTCTGGTCGCCGGCCATGCGGAGAACGCCGGCCACGCCGGATATCTGCTGCCGGGTCTCGTCGTCGGGGGCTATTTTGCCAATGAATGCAAGCAGCGGGGTAACGGCCACCGACGCGCGGGTCGGCAAAACTTCGGTCGACGCGGCCGCTTTCGAGGCTTCGATCGCCGCTTTAAGCTTGTCCATCGCGTCGCGTCCTGTCGCCAGATAGACGCTTTTCGGACCAATGCCGACAATCACCTCGAGGTTTTCGCCAACCAGTTCGGCAAGCGGCCCGCCGTCGTCGACCGACGCGGCCGGCATCGAAAGCACGTGGATCGCCACGTCGCCGAGCGTTTGGGCGTCGAGCTTAAAGGAATTCTTTAGCTCGGGCGTTTCCTCGGTGACCATGGCGACGAGGTCGCGGAGCGTTTTATCGAGTTTTTTCGGTTCGGCGATCGTGCCGCCGGCGATCAGGGTCGCCGTGTCGAAGTTGAGCCACGCGGCCGCTCCGAGGTCCATCCGGCCGGCTTCGACCGTCTTGGTCACCACGCCCACCAGCTCGCCGATGAGTTGCTTGGCCTTATCGAGCTGCTCGGGTTCGAGGCCCTGGCCCTCCAACGATTGGAGGAACCCCTGGTGCATGGCGTTGACCGACGACATGGCTTGAGCAATCGTCGCCGGAGAGAGCTTGCGCACGCCATGAACCGTGACCGTCGCCTCGGGGACGTAAAAACCGGTGAAATCGCTCGGCGCATGCTTCATCTCAGCCATTTCGGCGGCTGTTTCCGTGTCGGGCTTGGCCGTCATTTCGACGTCAAGGTAGGTTTTGCCCGACGCATCGTTGATCACCAGGCCCAGCAGGATCGTGTCGACCTCGTTGGTGTATCGCTTGACCTGCTCGATCATCTGGGTTATCTGCGCGGCCGAGGCGCCCATCTCTTGCTGCTGCATCGCCATGATCTGGGACGTCATGTCCAACTGGCCGAGAAAAACGGCTTTCATCGGTTCGGGCACGTTCTTGACGACCAGTCCCAGCGCAACGTCGTATTTCTTTTCAACGCCGCCCAAAAGCGCGGCCGGATCGGCCGGCGCGGCCTTGAAATTGTCTGGATTGTTGGTCAAGAAGGCCCACGCGCCGATCTGCTTGACGAACGTGCTCGGAGGCAGATTTTCGCCGACCAGTTGTTTCGAGCCGTCAGGGCCGTCTTCCGCGTCGACGCCAAGGCCTTGCAACGCTTCGAGCAACGCGGCCAGATCAGTGACCGGCAGGAAGCCGAATGCACGAACGTTGTTGGCCGGGTTGTCCTCGTCGGGTAGGACCACCAGACCCCACGGGCGCGTCTTGTCGAGGCCCGCCAGACCTTTGTCCTGCGTCATTGCCTTGAGAAGCGTTTCGACGGCCGCCGACAGATTGGGATTGTTCCCCAGCTTGCCCACGTAGTCGAGGTCGGACACCACCGCATCGTAGCCCGACAGAGATACGAAAAAGAACGGCTTGAGCTGCTCGGCGGCTGCCCGGTCCGCGGGGACCAGCAAACCAGCAGTGAGCAACAATGCCGTCAATAAGTACACGAAATGGGTTTTGGTCACGATCCGATCTCCTATTGCGGGAAACGTAAGGGGGGGTTCGTCGCTTGGTGGGAACGATAACTACGGAAATAATAGCTGCGCCAATAGGCTCTGGCCAATAGGAATCACCCACGATTGCGGGGGGTGAGGGGGCGTAGCCACCGGTCGTCAAGCCTATTTTGACCTTCTTGGATGCATTTATTCGACCGATGCCGGTTCTGAGAGCAGGCCGGCGGCCAGCCCTGCCACGGCCAGCACGCCTTCGTCCAACTCGATCCGAACCCTTATGCCCTGCGGCGTCGGACAGGCGGTCAGGCGAATATGATCCTTGCCGGCTTGCGGCTCGAGTGCTCGGGCGATTCGGGCGAAGTCGGCCTTTCTCGGCCCCTCGATCCGTTGGCCGACCGCCGCCGTCAGGGAACGGAGGGCAACCGAGCACTCGATGGGGGCGGCCTGTGGCGCCGCAGCCACGCGCGACTCGGCCAGCGCCCGCTCGAGCGCCTCCGCCGCGTTACGACCCACCGCAAGATACAGATGCGATTGACCAAATCCGATCGCGATTTCGAGTCGCCGGCCAACCAGGCCGATCCATGGATTGTCGTTCAAGTCGCCTTGGAGAAATCTTGAAAGAACCAACATTCGCACGACGCCCTGCAGGTCGGCCGTTCGCTGGACGCGGGCCCACGTTTGCGGACTCCGCCGCGCGACCGACACAAGGCGATCCACTTTCCGCCGAAACTCGGGATCGGCCGGATAACGCACGGCCGATATCCACGTCATCGCGTCGGACTGGAGGACAAGGCTTCCACAGATCTCCAATTGCTGGTCGGCAAGTAGCAGTCGGGCCGCATCGAACAACTCCACGGCCGCTTGTTTTGCCTGGTTTGTGTGCTCGACCGGCGCCGGCCGCTGTTCGATCCGGTTTAGCGTCCGCGCCTGGGCCGTGTCGAGCCAGGATGCAATCGCGCCGGTTGCCGCGGGCGAAAGTTCGCCGGTCCACCGGGCCGCCAGCGTGGCGTCGGCCAAGGCAAGGCCGGCAAACGGGGCACTTTCCCGGGGAAACTGACGCCACCGGCGCGAGGTTGCCGTCCCCTCGCGGGCCGCCAGCAGCAGTTCGGCCGACAAGCGCCGCGATGCGTGATCCACGGTCACGCCCAACGTCACGCGGTCCAAATCCTCCAAAGCCATTCGGGCCGCGCGAACCGCGAATCGATTGAGGAGTTGGCCAGCCGGGTTGTCCGGATTCTGGTCGTCCGACGCCGATCGCGCGGCCGACGTGGCGCCGTCGATTCCGGCCAGAATCAAGGCCCGCATCGTCGGGCTCAGCCGCGACACGTCGAGCCGCGCGGCCAGATCGTACTGCTGCGGCAGGTCGCCCACCAAAAGCAACGGATCGGCCGCCGCGCGGGCGAGAGTCTCCGTGTCCAACGCCACGACCACCCAACGATCTCGCTGGGCCGCGTAAAAAACATGATCGCCGGGCAGGACGATCCGATGGGTGTCGCCCTGCCGCCGCACGTCTTCGGCCCATGGCCGGATCACCTCGATCAGCTCGTCGAATCGATCGATCGGAAGACACGCATAGACGCCCACGATGGGTCCCCGGGCCAACACGATCACTGCCCAGGGTCGCGTCTTGTCGAGCCCCACCAGGCCCCGATTGTCGGTGGCCATGCGGAGCATGGCTTCGAGTCCTTGGGCCAAGTCGGGGCTGCCGGAGATTGCGCCGACCAGCGCGACATTGTCGTGCCAGCGGTGGTAGCTTGTGCCGCACGCGACGGCTACCGGCTGCGAGGCGCCGATCGAGACGGCCGGCGTCGCCAAGTGTATCAGTACTCCCACCAGCACCGCGGCCAGCGGCCAGATTCTGGAGACAACGAAAGATGCGAGGGTCATGCAGTATGCCCCACAAGAAGGGTTCGGCGGCTACCGTTCCCGGTAGGTAATCCGACCCTTGGTCAGATCGTAGGGCGAGAGTTCGACATGGACCCGATCACCCGGCACAATGCGGATGAAGTGTTTGCGCATTTTGCCGGCCACGTGGGCAATCACCGTGTGGCCGCCGTCCAACTGGACGCGAAACCGCGTGTTGGCCAGAGCCTCGGTGACGAGCCCCTCGACTTCGAGAGCTTCTTCCTTTTTTGCCATTTTCGTGTTTACCCACAAGCCGCAACCAGAATACCCTGCCTCCGAAACGTTTATCCTACCAGGTTTTCCGCGTTCGTCTAGTCCCGTTCCCGGATGTTATGGCGAAAAACCGTAGGTCAGGCTGTGCCTGACAGCAACGTGTCTCATGTCAATACTTTCGGATCGAACCACCAGTCGCTTGAAGGATCATTCCACACATAGCTGAACGGCAGCATTTTATGCTCCCGTTCGTGGATATCCACGATGCTCCAGCGAATCTCAACTCTGTAAATAAAAGGTACACCATTTAAGTCTATAGGCAATCGGAAATGACCCCGAACTTGTTGCGTGGGATTCAGATTCCAAAGATCCCTGCCGGAATAAAGGCCATCAATAAATTCTGGTGTGACATCTCGTTCTTCATGAAATGGCGTGAGCTTCAAACGCAAACGCACCGGAATATCTGTACTGAGAGAGGTGACTGTGCATGAAGTATCGCCCAATGGCCTTTCTTTTTTGGTGCCAAATATGTACTTGCTAATATGGATGGAGACCCCACGCATGTATGGGAAAGTGTGCAACTCATATATTTGGTCTCGTCGTTTTTTAATCTCAAGACCTTTGAATTATCTGCCTCGGGGATGCTGTGGATTGTAGTGGGCCAACTTGCCGTGGCAGTCAAAACAAACAGGAATGAGATTGTCGAGATCATGGTTCCTCGCGTTGCCATCTATATGATGGATTTCAATGTTCGTAGTACAACGCTTCCCACAGAAACAACAGTGTCTTGCACACCACAACAACAGTTTCGCGATATCCTCTTCTGGAATTGGAGATCGTTTACTCTTGGTCATAGTCGGTATCCATTATGTAGTATCCATTATGTAGGTCAGGCTGTGCCTGACACAGAAAAACGCAATGGTATTTTGTTAGGCACAGCCTAACCTACATAATTACTCGCCGGCATTGCCGGGGAGAATAACCGCACCTCGGGCGGCCGACCAATTGGACGAATAATGCCCCTCGCGAACCCACCGATGAAAACTTGACCATGGCCAATCCCGGGGTGAGGCAACCCAACCGTGTTTCACCGGGTTGTAGTGTATGTAGTCGAAATGGATTTCAAGATCATCCTC
This sequence comes from Pirellulales bacterium, assembly GCA_016933425.1. Taxonomy (GTDB): domain Bacteria; phylum Planctomycetota; class Planctomycetia; order Pirellulales; family Thermoguttaceae; genus UBA11386. The sequence goes on along the minus strand of JAFGAY010000225.1, from coordinate 28,447 downwards.
ATTAAGAATCGTGTGCTCCCAGAATCGTCGTTGCCAAACTCCGTGCCGACGCTCTCGTTGTCGGGATAATGAGGTTATTCCATCCTGGCCGCCGCCGGCAATCCAGTTCTTGGTAAATTCCTTCTTGATCCAGGCCCAGCGTGTGGAAAAATCGGCATCGCCCTGTGGCAAGGTCCAAATGGCATGGAGATGATCGGGTAGGAGCACGATTGCTATAACCTCCGTGGGGAAACGAAACAAAGCCTGACGCATTACATGGCCAAGAATCTCTCTCGCACGCGAATCCCGAAACAGCTTCCTACGACCATCTGTAACCACGGTAAAAAAGAACGTTCCACCAGGCACATATGCTCGCCGATAGTCCGACATCGCCCCTGGTCTCCTTCGTGGGTTAGGCTATGCCTAACACAGGATGATTTTGTGTCTGTCCCAATACCCGAGCTTATCAAAAATCAGGCAATTACACACCCAACGATCCTCGCAATTTAACCCAAGCCCTCTTTGAAAGGGAAAGGTGTCTTTTCAGAAGGCTATTGGTGCTTTTTGTCAGGCACAGCCTGACCTACGGGCTAGCTTTTTGTCAGGCACAGCCTGACCTACGGGCTAGTCCCGTCCGCAAATGGTTTATCTTTCCGTTTACCGGCCCATTTGTTGGGCTTTTTCGAGGATGGCGGGTCGGGCCTCTTCCATGATGTCGCGGACGTCTTCGTAGCGGATGGTTCGTTGTTCGAAGGTCCGGCGTTCGATGGCGCCCAGGAATCGTCCCTCGAACTCGGCCAGGTTCGACCCATAGACGTGGTAGCTGTCGGCCATGTGGCAGTAGCGCCCCAGTTCAACCGTGCGGCCCGACAGCTCGGCCACCCGATCGGCGATTTTTCGTTGCAACTGGACCAGGGCGAACATGTTCATGAAGGCTGCCTTGTAGGCGTCGTTGCTGCGAAACCGCACGTTCATGCTCAACACGGCCCGATCCGACGTTTCGGTGACGCGACACCAGACGCTTTGCAAACACGCCGGATCGTAGCAGTCGCGGTCTTCCCAGACTTTCCAAGTGACGGCCTGGGCGCGTCTGGTGTGGGGTGTTTGGGCTAGTTGGCGGCAGACCTGCTCGATTTGATCGACGGCGCCGCGGGTGGGGACGTCGTAGTCGAACAACCGCTGGTGATAGGTGTATTCCCAGCGGGTGTCGTCCGGATTTTCAGGATCTCGGATGCAGTGGTCCTTGATGCCCTCGCAGACCTCCATGACGTATTCCTGAAGCGACTCGAACCCGCCCGGCAAGTCGCGGTGGATCATCGGCTCCAGCAGCGGCTGTTCGACCACCACGGTCATCGTGGCGTCCTTGCTGGGCGGGTCGCCCGGTTTGTCGTACTGGGTCGCGACGTCGCCGCCGTGGCGATAGAGTTCCAGAAGCGAGTTTTCCCATGCTCGGGCAATCGAATCGCCCCGGGCAAACAAGACGGGGATTCCATTCATGATGCGATCCTTGGTTAGGAGAGATTGGGGATCGAGGATTGGGATTTTGATGTTGTACTTGTGCGCAAATTCCTGATCCCTCGTCCAAAGTGAGCAGCCTAACGAACGTTGCCGTTCGCTTCAAGTTCCCCCCGCTTGGGATTGCGTGCCGCTGATGGCTGGTCCCTCCCCCCGGGCAAATGTGGATGGACGACCTAGAAATTCCCGTTGAATGCAGCCCTCAAAACCGGTCCATCCGATCGAAGCCATTTCTCGCGAGACCGTTTGCGTTAATATCCTGTTCTCGCTTGATTTACATGACCTATGGCCTAAATATTCCTAGAGGCATGTCCTTGTGGTTCATGCCTTTTGGGCGGCAGTGATCTTGGGAATCGTGTTCGGCTGTGAACACGCGCGGGGAAGACACACCCCGACGGGCGGACGGCTCGCCGGCATCGTGGCCGGAGCGATCCGCTCCCTCGGCATGCGCCGCCGGAGGTTTTCACCGTGGTGAAACGACCTCGGGAAAACCCAACACCCGATGGACGGGGCACCGATCCAGCAAGAGTGTTGACATGCCGACGTCATCCATCCGAAGCAAGATGGTGATATCGACGGGCCTGTGCCTGTTGGCCACCACGGTGGTGATCGTGGCTTACTCTGTGTTCGCCATGCGCGCCGAGGTGGACCGGTCGTATGTTGAAGCCGTCGAAATGGCCAAGCGAAACGGCGGCACGATGGCCGACCAATACGCCAAGCAAATTCAGACGAAGCTCGACGTCGGCATGGACGCGGCCCGAAATCTGGCCCAAATCTTCGCCGGCATTCACGATGACCACGTCGAATTGGAATTGGATCGAGACGGAATCAACAGCATTCTGAAATCGGTTTTGCAGAGCAACCCGGCCTTTGACGCCGTCTATGCCTATTGGGAACCCGATGCTTTCGACGGCAGCGATGTAAAACCAGAGCAAGCAGCCGGCCAAAACGACCAGGGACGCTTTGTTCCCCGATGGAAGCGCATCGAACGAAACAAAATCGTGTTAGAAATCGGCGACGACTATGCCGCCGAGGACGGCGGCTATGCCCGGGTCGAAAAGTCTCTGGCCGAGATTGCCTTGAATCCGCGCATGGTCGATGGTGTCGGGAAATCGACGTTGGTGGTTCCGCTTTTCGCGCCGATCCTCGTCAAAGGGCGTTTTCAGGGCGCCGTGGGCGTCGACCTGCGATTGGAATTTCTCCAGAAGCTCGCCGATGACGTGGATCTGTATCATCGATCGGGCACGATGACGGTGATCAGCCCGAACGGCGTCGTTTGCGCGGCAACCTCCAAGCCCGCGGCCGTTGGAACCAGTCTCATGCAGTTTGCGGCGAGCCATCGGACCGGCAAGCAAGCCGCCACGCAATGGTTGGCCGTTGCCATGAAGGGAGAAAGGCGGGTTTGGCTGGATAACGGCGAGTTGGCCGCTTGCGCGCCCATTCCCATCGGTCGAAAATCCATGCCATGGTCGGTCGAGATCCGAGCGCCCCGATCGGCCATTACCCAGAGCGCCGAAACCCAGCGAAATCAGGCCGTGGTGGCCATGTGGAAAATGATCGGGATCGGGGTTCTTTGCGCCTCGCTGGCGTTGACGTACATGTGGCTCGACGCTCGCAAGTTCACGCGGCCGATCTTGGAATGCGTCGAAAGCGTGGTGGCCTTGTCGCGGCAAAATTTCTCACGGCCGTGCCGCGTCGAGACGAACGACGAGATCGGTCGGATGGCCCAAGCGATCAATCAATCGATTGTCGCGACGCAAAAGGCCATGGAAAACATGCAGATCGCCGCCCAGCGCGAGAAGCAAGCCCTGGCGGAACGGGCCGAACAGCAGCGGCTCGCCGACGAGGCCGAGGAGCAACGCCGACTCGAGGACGCCGATCGCCAGCGCCGCCAGCAAGAGAAGGAGCAACGCCGGGCCGAGGAGGAAACCACCCGTCAACGGCGGCAAGCCGAGGAAGACCACCTTCGAGCCGAAGAGCTGCGCCGCAAGGTGGACGAACTTCTGGCCGTCGTCTCGGCCGCCGCGGCCGGCGATCTCACGAAGCCGATCACCACCACCGGGAACGAGTCGATCAATGCGCTTGCCCGGGGCATCGGCCGAATGCTCGAGGATCTCTCGCGGATCATCGGCCAGGTCGCGGAAAGCGCCGACCAATTCAGCGAGGTTTCCTACTTGGTTGCCCAGGGCGCGCAGTCGCTGGCCCAGGGAGCCCAGACGCAAAGCACGAGCGTCGAGGAAATCGCCGCGTCGATCGAGGAGCTTGCCCACTCGATCGACGCCGTCCGGCGGAACGCTTCGGAGGCCAACGACCTGGCCAAGCAAACCAATTCGCTCGCCCAGCGCGGCGGCGCGGCCGTCAGCCGGTCGATCGATGGCATGGAGCTGATCCGCTCCAGCTCCCAACAGATGAGCGAAATCATCCAGGTCATTTCCGACATCGCGGGCCAGACCAACCTGTTGGCGCTGAACGCGGCGATCGAGGCCGCCCGGGCCGGCCAACACGGCATGGGCTTTGCCGTCGTGGCCGACGAGGTCCGAAAGCTGGCGGAACGCTCGAACCAGGCCGCCAACGAAATCGCCCGGCTCATCCGCGAATCGACCCAGCGCGTCGGCGAGGGAACCCAATTGAGCGACGAGACGGGCGAAGCGCTGAAGGCCATTATCATCGGCGTCGAGGCGACCGCCGCGAAAATCGAAGAAATCGCCACCGCGACCATCCAGCAGGCCTCAAACGCCAACGAAGTCGCGAAAGCCATCCAGGAAGTCGCCGCCATCACCGAACAAACTACCTCCGGAACGCAAGAGATCGCTTCGAGCAGCCAGCAACTCGGTGCCCAAGCCACATTGCTACACGAACTGGTGTGCCACTTCAAGAAGCACGAATCCTTTCCGAACCACGACCGTGAAGAAGCGGCTTGCGAGGCGCATGTCTAGTTCGAATGATTCACGTAGGGTGGGTCAAGGTTGCGGAACTTGATAATAAACTAGGCTATCGCCCGTCGAGAAACTGCCGCGTGACGCATTCGAAGTAGTCGGGCAGCGGGGTCCGGGGAGCTTGCGCGGCGACGTGGCAGCTCACTTCGCGGGGCAGGGGATAGCCGCGGCCGTCGGCGTGCCGGCGGATGGTCGCCGCTTGCTCGTGAATGAAGCAGCCGCGCCGCGGTCCGCCCATGGCTTGGGTCATCCGCCGCCAGATTGCATCGAGCGGTTCCTGGCGAACATTGCCGAACCCAAGCGGCGTGAAATCGCAAGGGCATGCCTCGCCCGCCGGATCGACGTAAAGGTGAAACGCGCCGGCCACGCAGCCGATGAACTCGGGGCTTTCGACCTCGCACGACGCGCAGACCTTGGGTCCGCGTCCGCGGCGGTTGGTCGCGCGGTGGAATTGGCGCAGCTCCGCGACTTGCTCCGGGGTAAGCAGCCGGTCCTGCCCGTCCACGGCAAGCCCGCCGCACGGCATGGCCTCGGTCAGGCGAAGTTCATGAATTCCCAGCCGGCGGCCTAATTCGTGCAGCCGCCTGTGTTCGCCCGAGGCGACCAGGTCGCGGTCGGCCACGGCGCTGATAAACGTGTAGAGGCCCGACCGGCGCGAGGCCGCCAGCGCGGCCAGCGCCGCGTCGAATGCGCCGGGCACGCGGCACGCCCGATCGACCGCCTCGGCCGACGTCCGGTCGAGACTCACGCCCATTGCCCAGAGCCCTGCATCGCATAGTTGGTCGATTCGCTCGGGCGTCGCGCCGAGTCCCGAGGTGAACAAGACCACCTCGGCCCCGCCTTCGTGGGCCGCGCGAACCAGCTCGGGCAAGTCCGGCCGCAGCAGGGGTTCGCCGCCGGTCAAGCCGATCAGGCTCGCGCCCAATCCGTGAACTTGTTCGATCACCCCGAGCCATTCCTCTCGATTCAGCGGCGGCGCGGGACGGCGGTTTTTCATGCTGCAATACGAACAATCGGCCGGACACTGGTCGGTCAGCGCGAGAAAAGCCGAGTGGAGACGCCTCGGACCGCCGGGCAAAAGATTTTCGAACGTGCGGTCGAATCCCCGGCCGGGAAACGGCGGCAGGAAAGAATGGATGACCCATTGGCCTCGATGCCGCGTGAGCCGTTGATCGGCAAGCCATCGCCAGAGAAACGCGACCGCGCGAAACCGCTCTCGCCACGTGCCGGACTCGCGTTGCCGGCCGCCCCGAGGACCGATTTGCCGCAATATGCGAAAGGGAACCCTGGCGATTCGTGGATCGGCGAGCATTCGCAGGATTTGGATCGTCTGACGAAAATGAACCATGGGGCCAATCCGTGATTACCACACCCACCAGGGCGCGGTCGCGCGCGAACCGTAAACCAGTATGTCAAATACGACGTGAAACGCAATCGCCGGGCCGATCGTGCCTTGCCTGACGCGAGAAAAGCCAAGGCCGGCGCCGACCACAAACGTGCATCCGGCCAAAAAGGCCAGCGACGCGATCGAAAAGGGCGATTGCCCAACGGGAGGAAATATGAACAAGGCCGTTTTATAAGCGGCGTGCGACGCGGCGGCCAACAGCACGGCCGTCGGCCATCCGAGCAATCCGGCCAGCGCGCCTTGGATCCAGCCGCGCCATAAGAACTCTTCGGTCAGGCCGATGCACGCGGCCGCCACGACGAATGCATGGAGCGACGACGGAAAACCGGGCATTTCCAACAGTCGGCGATAGCACACCGCCAGCACGAGGCCCAGACACGCCAGGGCGACGATCCAGTACGCGGGCCGTGGCGAACGAATTCGTCCCCAGAGGGTTCCCGCCGGATCGTCGAGCGTTGCCCAGCCGCCGCAGAGTCCAAGCCCCATGAGCGCAAGAAACAGCCACCGCCACATGGCCCAATCGGCCCGATGAACCACCAGCGCGAAGCCGACCGCGGCCGCCGCGAACAGACAGACCCAAACGCATGAGGCAATGTGTTTCATTGTGGCATTTCGGGTGTCTGGAGAACTCGGCAAGCGAGATGTTAGTCGCGCCGCCGGATTACCCGGGCAACGACGGCCGCGCCGATTGCCAGCGGCACCAGCCAGAACGAGCCGAGACAAATGCCCTGGTAGGGGACGATCTTCACGTTGGGCCGCGCCTGATGGAACTCCTTGAGGCTCCCGGATTCGAGGCTTTCTCTTGCGTCGGCGTCTCCACCGCCAATGGCCAGGCACCGCAGCGACTCAAGTTTTGTCAGCGGCTCGAAATCCTGCTGCTTGGCGACCGGTATACAGAGCGTTCGCAAGTGGGGCATTTTCGCGACGAACGATAAATCGCCGTCCGGTGTCGCCGCGGCCAGGTACTGAAGCCGCGGAAGTTTGGCCAGAACGGCCGCGCCTATCATGGGCTCGTCCTCGTCGCCCAGAAGCGACAGATATTGAAGCTGATCGAGCCGGCCGAGCCGGTCGACGTTTTTGCACTTGGCCATGAAAACACCGATCGCCCGAAGCCGCGTGAGTTTTTCCACTCCGGCGAAATCAATCGTGCTTTTATTGCCCACCAAAACCAGGTTTCGCAGATGGGAAAAACGGGACAAGTCATCGGGGATTCCGTCCGAATCTACGTTCAAAAAGAGCGTTTCAACAAACGACACCTCGCCCGGCAATCGGCTCAAATCGCCGGCGCCGATCATCAATTGGCGTGGTTTGACGGCGGCCAGGGCTTGCCAAAACGCATCGCCGGCCGCCTCCGAAGCCTCGCTCGACGATGTATCGAGATAAACACCCACGCCGGCGCCCTTGAGGGCTTCGAGGACGGGCGCGCGGTCCGCAACTAATTCGACGTGCAGGCCAAAACGTTTCCAAACCGCCGGCGTCCGGTTCAAATTCTTCAGTTTCTCCAAGACTTCCTCGGCATATACCTTTTGAAGTTGGGCCAGGTCCTCCTTTTGAACATCCTTTTTCTCGATCTTCGGCGCCGAAACGTCCATCCAGACGGGCTTATCGTTGGCGTAGACAAAGGGCGGATCGACGCGCAGCTTGAGCGTTTGACGATCGTCGCCCGGTTGAATCGCGAGAAACAGCTCGGCTTCGCGCTGGACCGGTGGCGATCCTATTGCCGGTGGTTTTGCATCGTTCGTTGCATCCGGTTCTGCCGGCCCGGCAATCAAATAGACCATCGCGCCCGGCAGGCAGTCGAAGGTAAGCCGGTTCGATCGCGGCTGGCCGTCGGCGCTCATGCCGCCGAGGTTGACCACATCGACGCCCGGGCTGAGCGTGGGCCACACTTTCACGAGTCCGCCTTTGGCGTATTCGATGGTGACCGAGATCATTTTCTCGGGTTCATTGGCCGTCGCGGCGGCGTCGGCCGGCGGGCTGCCTTGGGCCATTGCCAGATCGCACATCCCCAGAAGAATGCCCCATCCGACCGCCAACCCCCATGAACTTTCCCTGAAGGTTTCCATGGTTCCGCCTCCGTAACCGGGGTGATCGAAACACGCGATACGCGCAGAAATTATAGTGGAATGGCGACTCCGATCGTATTCCCCCTAATTGAGCGAGATCGACACGAGTTCCAGCGTATCCATAACACCAGACGTCAATATAGAGCCCGCTGCCCCTTCAATTATTCCCAAAAAATAAAATCCTGTTCATCCTGTAAATCCTGTCAAAAAACAAAAAAAGTCACTCCTGTCCACGTTCCCGCCGTCGAAGCTGTCCGCAGGCCGCGTCGATCGCGTCGCCCTTGCGGTAGCGAATTTTGACCGCCAGCCCTGCCGCGCGGAGCGTGTCGGCGAATCGGGCCACGTCGGCCGAGCGCGGCGCGGCGAAAGGCAGCCCGGCCACCGGATTGAATGGAATCAAGTTGACCAGCGCCGGCCGTCCGCCGAGTCGCTCGACCAGCGATCGGGCGTGTTCCGGCCGGTCGTTCACGCCGCCCAGGAGCACCACCTCGAACGTCACGCGGCGGCCCGTCCGCGTGAAATAATCGTCGGCCGCCGCGAGAATGGCCGCGACGCCCCAACGCCGGTTGGCCGGCGCCAAACGGCTGCGCAGGTCATCGTCGGCGGCATGAAGCGAAACGGCCAGGTGGTAGGGCCGGTTTTCGTCGGCCAGGCGGCCGATTCCCTCGGGCAGGCCCACGGTCGAGATCGTGACGCGCCGTGGGCTGATTCCGAGTCCCTCGGGGCTCGCGGCCAAGGCCAGTGCAGGGAGCAGGTTGTCGAGATTGGCCAGCGGCTCGCCCATGCCCATAACGACGATGTGGCTGATTCGTTCGCCGGCCGCGAGACACTGTTGCAGGCGGAGCATTTGTTCAAGAATCTCGCCCGAGGTCAGATTCCTCGCGAGCCCGTCCATGCCGCTGGCGCAGAACGCGCAGCCCATCGCGCAGCCGGCCTGGGTGCTGATGCAGATGGTGCAATGCCCGCGGTCGTCGCGCAGCAAAACGCATTCGACCCGCTGGCCGTCGGTCATTTCGACGAGCAGTTTCTCGGCGCCGTCGTCGGCGCGCTGATGGGCCGCGATCCGGCTGGTCCAAAGCCGAAACGCGGCGTTCAACGCTTGGCGCAGTTGGCCGGGCAGGTCGGTCATCTGGTCGAATCGTTCGGCGCGCCGCGCGAAAATCCAGCGCCAAACCTGTCTCGCCCGATAGCCGGGCAGCCCTCGCTCGGCGAACCAGCCGCGGAGCTGATCGGACGTTTGGTCGAGTAGGTTCAACATGGAAACACGCGCGGAATAATAGAACGGGTTTTGTAGTTCATCGTGTCATTCAGGCTGGTCTCGTTTTGCCCGCGCGGGAACAATCATGGCGAGTTGTCGCGTATTTCGGCGATGCGCCGTGCGAGTCGGCCCGAGCATAATTCACTTTCAAACGCATCAAGATCCGGAAAAATCGCGTGGCTGAAAAACCGGATAACCCAATTGACCGCGAGCGGACTGATGACGATCACGGCCGCGCCGTGGCGATAGGCCTCCCACATTTCGATGGCCGTGCCCATCGACGCCTCGGGCACGAAGGCCAAGAGGACGTCGACCTCGCGGCACATCTGGGCGTGGTGGGTGAACACGGTTCGGCCGGTCGCGTCGTCGTATTGGATCGAGTCGGCATGGCCGGCTACGGGATCATAGACGCAAGCGTCGGGCAGATGTTTGGCCAGAAGCTCCTTGAGCCGGCGACGGTAATCCTGGCAGTGGACCACCGGCTCGGCCAGCGATCCTTGAATGATGCCCGCGAGGAAGATTTGCATGGACTTGACTTGGTATGAGAATCGAGGGAACGGAAACAGGGAATAATGTATGAGGAAACCTCCGTAGGCCGGGTTATAACCCGGCGGTTGCGGCGTTGGCCGGCGATTTTCGTTGCCGGATCATGACCCGGCCTACCGATCCTTTCTTTTCAATATATTCCATTCGTCCTGGGGGGCAATGTCCGGCGGTGGCTTGCGACGGAACGTCAATCCGTTAGGATAAGGGCAAACTCGGCCGAATTGCATGGCCGGGCGACCCATCCGCACCCTTTTCGCCATGAATGCCAAACCATGAAAAAGAAACCGACGGCCAAACGTCCCACCTCCGCCAAGCGGTCCGCGCCCTCTACAGCCGCTCCGCCCGAGCCGAATTTGAAGCGTGCCGAAAAGATACTTCTTGAGTTGTTGGCGATTGCCGGCCCCAGCGGCGAGGAACAAGCCGTGGCCGACTATGTTGCCCGGCGGCTTTTGGAAGCGGGCGTGTCGAAGTCGGCCATCAAGACCGATCAGGCCCATCGCCATACGCCCCGGCCCGGAAAGATCGGCAATCTGGTTTGCACGCTGCCGGGCGACGGGCCGGCGGACGTGCGCGGCGCCGGCCGGCGGATGTTTTCGGCCCACATGGACACGGTCCCCTTGTGCGTCGGCGTGAAACCGGTCGTGCGCGGCGGTCGATTGGCGCCGGCCCAAAAGGACAAGGCGCTAGGCGGCGACGACCGGAGCGGCGTGGCCATTGTTCTGAGCACCGCGCTGGAGATCGTTGAGCGAGGCCTGCCCCATCCGCCACTGACGTTTCTTTGGACCGTGCAAGAAGAACTCGGTCTGCAAGGGGTCAAGCAGGTTAAACTGAGCCTGTTGGGCAAGCCCACGATGGGTTTTAATTTCGACGGCGGCGAATTCGAGGATCTGGTCGTCGGGGCCACGGGCGCTTATCGGATCGCGATCCAAGTCCACGGCCGCGCTAGCCACGCGGGCATGCACCCCGAGAACGGCGTCAGTGCGATCACCATCGCGTCGCTGGCCGTCGCCCGATTGCACCAGGACGGCTGGCTTGGCCTGGTGACCAAGGGCAATAAGACGGGCACGAGCAACGTCGGCATCGTTCAGGCGGGCGACGCGACCAACGTCATCACGCCTTACGCCCTGGTTCGCGCCGAAGCCCGGAGCCACGACCCCGCGTTTCGCAAGAAGATCGTCGCGGCCATCGAAAAAGCGTTCCGCGACGCGGCCAAGGCCGTTCGCAACGACGAGGGCACGTGTGGTCGGGTCGAGATCGACACGGTGCTCGATTACGAATCGTTCCGCCTGGCCGACGACGACCCGGCCGTGGTCGCCTGCCGCGAGGCCGTGCGCGGGGTTGGCGGCGAGCCGGTCACGAAGATATCTTCCGGCGGGCTCGACGCCAATTTCCTGAGCGCCTGCTGCGCGTCGACGGTTACCCTGGGCGCCGGACAAATGTCGGTTCACACGGCCGACGAACAATTGGACCTGGCCAAGTTTCGCCAGGCCTGCCGGATCGCCCTGCGGCTGGCCACGGGAACGGAACGGTAGACCGCCGGCCGAATGCGGGAGTAGCTGGGCCATGACGCGGCAATTCCCGTTGACAGTTCGGGCAACGGCGATTTAGACTGCCGGTGAGGGTGAGTCTTTCGGTCGAGGTCGGCGCCATGACCATTGAGTGCAAATGTCCCGGTTGCGGCGGACGATTCCGCGCGGCCGATTCGGCAATGGGCCATCGGGTCAAATGCCCGCAGTGCGCCGCCGTTATTCAATTGCCGGGGCGGTCTTCCGCGGCCTCCGGCGCGCCGTCCATGCCGAAACAAACCCCTTCGCTTCCGCCGGCCGCCGAGCCGGGTTGGTTTGTGCGCACGGCCGACGACGCCCAGCACGGGCCGATGATCAAAGCCCAGCTCGACCGGCTGGTCGCCGAGCGCCGTCTCGATGCGTTTTGCGAGGTCCGCCGTGCCGATTGGGACGCATGGCGAATGATCGAAGAGGTCTATCCCGCCATGGCGATCGACGACGCCGAGGACGACATGCTTCTTTCCGACGACGATCTTGCGCCGGAAGCTCATGGCGGCCGGCCGTCACGCGTGCGGCCGTGTCCCGACTGCGGCCAGACCGTGTCGCGCCGCGCCGCGGCGTGTCCCCATTGCGGTTGCCCGCTGAGCCGGTTGACGCCCGCGTCTCCTTCCACTTCTTCGTCCGAGGTCATGTCGCCGGGGCCTTCGGGCGGTCGACGCCGGTTTGTCCGCCGCGCGGCGTTTCTGGTCGTGGGGTTTGCCTTGTTGGCCGGGGTTGTTGGCGCGGGCGTTTACCTGGGGCTGGAAATTCGCAAGCGATCGCGCGCGGCTGACGCGCCGTCCGCGCCGGTCGTGGCGGTCCAGCAGCCCGCCGCGCCGGCGGTTGCCCCGGTTGTCGGGCCGCTCGATGCCCAACAAGTTGCCCGGTGCAAGGACGAAGTCGCGGCGGCCATGGCTCGCGAGGTCGACAACGCCTTGCGAGCCAAGCACAACCTGACGTCGGTCCTCACGCCGCTGGGCGACTATGCGCGTGTGATGGAAATGGCCCAGGAAATGGCCGATCCGCGGTCGAAGCCGTCCGAAGAGAAAACGCCGGCCGCGCCCGGCGCCGCCGAAAAGGCGCCCTACGAGTCGCAGTTCGACAGCCTCCAGCGCGAATGCCGCGATTACTTGGACGCGCACGTTTCGGAGCCGGTCGCTAACAAGGAGGCCGTCTGGAGCACGGGCCGCGATTGGGTTAAGATCAAGCTGCCCGAGCAGCAACTGCTGGAAGACTATTTGCAGCCTAACATCTCCCCGCCCTCGACTCGTTGAAGACGCATGAAAACCCAAGAACTCATCGACTTGTTGAAACGCTTTGATCCGGAGTCGGACGTGCGGCTCGCCATCAATTGGCCCGGTCGGATCTCGGAAACCTACGAGCGGCTCTGGGTGGCCGACTACGGCGGCGGCCCGCGAATCAACGCTGCCATGGACCTGCGGGGCGTGGTCGTCTACGTCGGATGCGTCCTTGAATCCCGGTTCCCGTCACAAGCTCCCCAGCCAACGCCGCCCGAACGCCCCAAGGAAATCGATCTGGGCCGCTACGAGAGCACCGAGATCGCCGCCCGGGTCCGCGATTTCTACATCGTTCATCGGCGGCTTGACGAACCGTTGAACTATCCCGAGTTCGACTACGACCGGTGGATTCCCCCGCGCACCACCTCGGGCGAATACAACGAACACATCGCGGCCATTCTGCGCGAGAAGCTGCTGGAAGAGTAACCGCCGCAACAAGGTCGAAACCGCATTTTCGCCGAATCACTTCTGAAGGCTGAAGCGTTCCTCCGAGAAGTGCTCTATTGATGGTTGGATTGCCGGGCTTGCTCGTTTCGGCGGATTTGGGTGAAACGCTCGGTCTGCTCCTGGATGGCCCGTTCGGTCGGCAGTCGCTCCATCGAGCTGGCCCCGTAGAAACCGTCGACGGTCGGGCAGCGTTCGAGGATGTAAGCCGCGTTGTCGGGTTCGGCGATGGGACCGCCGTGACACAGGAGGATAATGTCGTCGCGCATTCCCTTGGCCACCGCGGCGATCTGGTCGATTCGCTCGACGCAATCCTCGAGGGTCAGCGACGTCTCGGCTCCGATCGAGCCCGAGGTCGTTAGTCCCATGTGGGCCACGAGAATGTCGGCGCCCGCCTCGACCATCCGCACGGTTTCGTCGGTATTGAAAACATAGGGCGTGGTGAGCAGGTCCATTTGATGGGCCAACCGGATCATTTCGACCTCGCGATCATAGCCCAGGTTAGTCTCTTCAAGATTGGCGCGGAACGTTCCGTCGATGAGCCCCACGGTTGGAAAGTTTTGCACGCCCGCGAATCCGGCTTCCTTGACCTTGCGGAGAAAATGGTCCATCAGACGCATCGGGTCGGTGCCGCACACGCCGGCAAGAACGGGCGTTGTTTTGACCACGGGCAGCACCTCGTCGGCCATGTCGAGGACGATCTGGTTGGCGTCGCCGAAGGGCAGGAGTCCCGAGAGCGATCCGTGGCCCGCCATGCGAAATCGGCCCGAATTGTAGATTACGATCAGGTCGATGCCGCCGGCTTCCTCGAATTTAGCCGTGATGCCGGTGCCCGCCCCGCCGCCGATGATCGGGCGACCCGCGAGTATTTTTTCCCGAAAACGCTTCAGCAAGACTGCTCTGTTTTGGACCACCGATTTTCTCCTTGAGGTGATTACCTCGAATCGTTCATTAGTTTCAGCAGCGTTTCCGCCGCGCAGCGCGAAAACGCCGAGTCATTGATATTTGCGTCGATCTCGACGACGGAGATGTCCGCGCGAAGCTCGCTTTTCAGCGAGTCGCGGAATGCCCCATCGGCCTCGGGCCACCAGAACGGCTCGCCCGGCGCGTCGATCATGCTCCACCCGCGCAAGGGAATCAACACGGCCGCCGGCCCGGTGCTCCGGTTGAGCTTTTGGGCGACAATCCGGCCCAACCGGCCGCATTCTTCCGGCGTGGTGCGCATCAACGTGATGTCGGGATTGTGGAAATAGAGTTTCCGGTTTCGGAACGGTTCGGGCAGGGTCTCGGGAGCGTGGAAATTGACCATGTCGAGGCATCCCGGCGCGACGACGGTGGGCACTCCGCCGGCGGCCGCCGCTTCGAGCCGGCGCTCTCCCGCGGCCAGCACGCCGCCGACGAGCTGGTCGGCCCATTCGGTGGTCGTGACATCCAACACGCCGGCGACCTGGCCCGAGCGCACAAGATTTTCCATGGTCCGGCCGCCGGTTCCCGTGGCATGGAAGACGAGCACTTCATAGCCCGCCGCTTCCAAAAGGGCCTTGGCCGCATCGATGCACCTGGTCGTGTTGCCGAACATCGACGCGACGACCAGCGGACGCTCTTCGGCGTCGTCGACGGCCGCTTCGACCATGCCGCAAATGGCGCCGGCCGCCCGGGCCAGCACGCCGCGGCTGACGCGGTTGATGCCCGCGATGTCGACGATGCTCGGAATCATGACGATATCGCTCACGTCGACGTAGCCCGACACGTCGCCGCCGGCCACGGTCGAAACCATCACCTTGGGAATGCCCAGCGGCAAGGCCCGCATGGCGCGGCAGGCCACGGAGGTTCCGCCCGAGCCGCCCAGGGCCAAAATAGCGTCGAAGGCGCCTTGGGCGAACAACCGGGGCACGAGTTTTTCCGCGCCTTCGGCCATCATGGCCACGGCGCGGCCCCGGTCGCGCGAGGCGACAGCCGCCGCCAGGTCGCCGCCGGCCGCCGCGGCCACCTCGTCGCGCGCAATGTCCGGTTCGACCGCCGCCGGCTCGAAAACGCCCACGTCCACAAGCAGCGTTTGGTGTCCCCGATCGTGGATGCACCGCCGAACGAAGGCGTATTCCTGGCCCTTCGTATCGAACGTTCCTAGCAATGCGATCGTCTTGCCCATGGAGGGTGTCCTTGTCGCGGTTGTCCGTTTGTCGGCCGCCGCGCGGGCGCAGCGGTTAAGAACGTGTTTGGAAATGCGCGAGGCGCGCTGGCCATCGGTCACAAAGTTGGGGGCTGTGCGGCTTGGTAGTTGCCAAACCGTGTTCCACCGGGACAAGCCCGGTGGGGCTTATGGTTGCTTCAAAACACGTTCTAAAGGAAATTTTCGCTGTTCGCTTGTTGGGGGACTACTTTTTCAACTGTCGTTCGAGTCGGTCGCGCAGTTTCCGGTCGGTCGTAACGTTCAAAATCTTTTTCATGGCCGCCTTGGCCGCTTCGGGGTGGTTGGGCAGCAGTAGCTCGGCAAGCCGGGTCGACGCGGCAATCGCCTCGGGCTGAACCTCCACCTGGCCGAGATACGACAAGGCCAACTCCAGTGATTCGGGAACCACGATGGCCGAAAGCCGCGAAAGAATCAACCGTTTTTCCTCAACTCGCGTGGCCAATTCCATCGCCGGACGAAGCATGGTCAGCGTGTCGTGGTCGGGCCGCGCGCCGCGCAGCGTCACCACGCGAATATATCCCCGCAGCGCCGCGATGCGCTGCGAATCGTTCTCATTTTCCCGGGCCAGTTCGAGCAAGTCGTCGGCCACGGCGGCGTCGGGCCAGTTCGACAGGGCTCGCGCGGCCGCAGTGCGCTGGGCCGTGCTGGGGCTTTTCCGAGCCTGATGAACGATTTCCAACGCCCGCGGGCCGCCCAACCGCCCGAGCACCGGCAGCAGGACGGCGCGATCCTCGTCCGTCGCCCCCTCGATCGCCCGAAGCAGCGGCTCGGCCCGTTGCCGTGGATCCTTGGCCCGCCGCGCGCACAGCCACACGGCCCGTTCGGCGGCGGCGCGTTCCTCGGGTGTTTGGGCCGCAAGCAGCCGTGGAATCAACAAGGACGCCGTCGGCGGATCGCCCAACGTCTCGAGCGCGTGTAGCGAAGCGATTCGCGTTGGCGCGTCCGGCGATTGGGTCAGTTCTAGCAAAACGGGAACTGCCTGGGATATTTGGCGTTCGCGAGCCGCGCGAATCAGCGCTAGTCGCTCGTTTCCCGAGAATGTGCTCAGATTCTCGACGATCGTTCGATAGGTTCCCTCGGCCGCCAGACATCGCAGCGCCGCGACGGCTGCCGCGGCAATGCCCGCGTTCGCGTCGCCGGTTGCCTTTGCTAATGTTTCGAGGTCCTCGGCCGTTCCAACGATGCCGAGCAACCGGATCGCGTCGCGGCGCACGTCCGAGTCGTCGCTTGCCATGCCCAGCAACGCGCACCGGCGGCCCAACGAAGGAAGCCGCGTCCACGACGCGGCGAGCAACGCCTGCCGCGAGCGCTTCGGCAACGTGTTGAACCGCTCGACCACCGCCGCCGCACATGCTTCGTCGCACGCATGGGTCACGAGCGAGACGGCCTGGCCGCGCAACCGCGCGTCGTTGCCGGCCAGCACGGCCGACAGACGCTCGGCGGCGCGATCCGGCTCGAGCAGCACCAGCCCGCGCAAAACGGCCGCACGGACCTGGGGCAAGGGAGACGCAGCCAGCCGGTCGTAAATCTTCCGCGCCGGCTCCCGGCGACCGTCGGCGCCCAGCCGCGCGGCCAACGTCAACAGCGAGTCGACCGGCGCGTCGTTGCGAGCCAGAGCCGGCTCGACGGCTTCCGGCGCGCCCCATTCGGCCAGTGCGGCCAGAGCCGCGTCGGCGTCTTGGCGATTTTCGCCGCTCAATAACTTCAGCAACGTGGCTGTTGCCGGCTGGTAACGATGCGAGCCAATCGCGCGAACGACTTCGACACGCGCCGGGCCCGAGGTCGACGAAAGACTTGCCAGCAGCGCCGCGCCGGCCGCGTCGTCGGGAATTCGCGCGAGAGCCCAGCGAGCCGTTGCCGCGCGATCTTTGTCGGAAAGCAGGGACGCCAGCGCGGGCACGCTCCGCGCGGTTCCGATCTGGGCCAACCGCCGGCAGACAAAATCGCACCCGGCCGGCGGGAGCCCCTTGGCCAACGCGGCCGTGAGCCGCTTTTCCAAATCGGCGGCCGCGCCGGCGTCGCGACGCCGAATCGTTTCATCGATCGGCGCTAACGCGAGCCGCGAGTCGCCCCAACCAAAGTCGACAAGCGCCGCGACGGCCGCATCGAGCGCCTTCGAATCGGGCCCGGCCGGTTCGTCTTCCTTGACCCGTGCGCCGCGGAGTACGAGCGGATCGAACCGATAGGGCGATTCGCCGGCCGCCCAAGCCATGCCGCGCAGCAGCAGGATGCGAAACAGCGGGTCGTCGAACGTCCACAGGTAATGGCCGGGAATGCAGACAAACACGCGGCCCCCGGCGCGCGAAAGCGACCAGAGCATGGGTTCGTCGCGCGGGGTCGACTCGCCCGGCCGGGTCTCGCGGCTTGTACCCACCACGCCGGCCTTGGCCAGATCGGCGGCCAGGGCGAAATACGACTCGTCGACCAGCTTGATCTCGCGGGGCAGGCCGAGGCAGATCGGGTTTTTCGGATCGGCAATCCGAAGCGACATCGGCCCGTGGCGATACGCCGCGCCGTCGCGATAGGCCGTTCCGATGAGCGAGAGGAGCTTGGGCGACGGATGCCACACGGCCATATGGATGACGACCAGCCCGCCGCCCCGGCCGAGATACGTTTCGAGTTGAGATAGCCGCTGGTCGTTCCACGGCGGCGCGCTGAACACGACGACCAGATCGGCCGTCTTCCATTGCGCGTCGGAAGGCCACTCCCAGGCCGTGTCGACTCGAACGTTCTCGGCGCCCGAGAGATCTTTTCGGTCGACCGGCCGCGACGGTCCATCGGTGTTCAGCACCGGTTCGTCGCCGTCGCCGGCGCCGCCCAAGAGCACCTTCCACCGCTTTTGCCACAGGGGATAATCGTGCTCGCCGGGTCCATGGTCCTTGGGGCCGGCCACGAGCACGATGTTCAGCGCCCGCTCGGTCGACGCCGGCGGCGCCTGGGCCAGAATGGCCTTCACCGTCTTGGCCTCCGGCGGCGGCGGAGCCGTGTGCCGCGCGTTGCAGGGCGATCCGACAAACCCGCCCGCCAACGCGAGAAACACCGCGATCACAAAAGATGGCTTCCGCATGAGCATTAATCCTCTTGCTGCAAACGTTCAAAGGGTCCACGGAGCGCGCATCGGGGAGGACAGCATCCGGTTGGCCTCGTCGTCGCCGACGAATCGTTCGGTCCTCGGATTCCAGTCGACCGGCCGGCCCAGCGCCATGCTGATCACGCCGATATTGGCCAGCGTGGTCGAACGGTGGGCGACTTCGACGGGCGCGCGGGTCTCGCCGCGGCTTCGGATGCAATCGATCCAATTTTGAAAGTGGTCGGCGGTGACGTTTTCCAGCGCCACGCGCGGCTCGTCGTGTTCGACGATGCGCCGCAGCCGCGCGGGAGTCGTCCGCAACACGCCGCCGCGCCAAGCAAACGCGCTTCCCTCGGTCCCCTCGAATGCGACGCCGAACGGCGTTCGGCCGAAAGCGTCGCCCTGTATTTCGCGGACGCGCGACTCGGGGATGCCCGTCCGGTTCGACCAGCCGCTGGCGATGTCGTCGGTCGCGATGATCGTCGCGCCGTCGGCCAATTCGTAATCGACGCGGAAGTGAAGGGCCGTGTCGTATAGTCCGTCGGTCGGAAATATCGACTTCGATCGCACGCGGATCGAGTCGACTTCGGCGTCGCCGCGGCCGTGCTGGGCGCTGTCGAAATGGTGCACGCCCCAGGCCGAGAAATATCCGGCGCAATAGTCCGAGACAAAATACCAGGCATGTGGTCCCAGGCAGCGGTTGGTCGTATACGGCGCCCACGGCGCCGGGCCGAGCCACCGGTCGTAGTCGAATCCGTCGGGCACCGGCTGGACCGGCTGCGGCGGGCACGCCCGGCCGCTGGCCATGCTCAGGCGAATCGTATGGAGCTTGCCGAGATAGCCGCCCCGCACGAGCCGCCGGGCCGCGTCGAACGCCCACTCGCTCCGCTGCTGGGTGCCGTGTTGAAAAACGACGCCGTGGCGGCGGACCGCCTCGACGATGGCGCGACCTTCGGCCACGGTGTGTGAAAGCGGCTTCTGGCAATAGATGTCCTTGCCCGCCCGCGCCGCCGCCACCGCGACCAGGGCGTGCCAGTGGTCGGGCGTGGCAATGTAGACCGCGTCGACGTCGTCGCGCGCCAACACGTCGCGGAAGTCGACGTAGGCGCGGCAGTCAGCGTTGCCCCGGAGGCGGTCGACGTATTGCTTGGCCCCCTCGCGGCGCCATCGCTGCACGTCGCAGACAGCCAACATGCGCGCATGCGGATTGTGGGCGCCGACCTCCCAGGCAAACCCCAAGCCGATTGCCGCCAGGGAAATTTGATCGCTGGGGGGCGTCGCCCCGCCGCGCCCCAACACGGCGCCGGGCACGAAACTCGGCAAAACAACGGCCGCCGCGGCCCGCCGCAAGAATTCGCGTCGTCTCATCACGTTGCCTTCCTACTCGGTTGATTTTCCGTCCTCGCGATTGGCCAGTCGCCGGTGGACGAGTTCCTTGATGTCGTAGTCGATCGTCCGAATCGACCCATCGCACATGGCCATGTTCATGCTGCCCGCGTGGGCGCTGCCAAACACATAGGGATCGATACCCGGCGTGTCTTGTCGAGGGAGCAACGGTGAATTATCCAATTCCGCGGAGAATCGCATCGCATCGCGGTCGTCCGAACAGTACGGACCCTGGTCGTCCCCCCAGTCCCAGTTTTCGATGGTGTAATATCCGTCCGGATCGACGTATTTCTCGCCGACCAGGTAGGCGTGGGCCGTGCCGTCCGTTATGTCATCCAGTGTAATCATCATTCCATAGTGGACAATTCCCGTGGCCGGCGTAGGGTTGGTTACCACGGGCGGGACATAGGTCTTCAATGTGGTTACGGAGAGGGTTGGCCCTGAGGGACAGTCGCTGTGACGTTCGCCCCCGTTGACCGCGTAATCCGATTGCATGTTGACTGACAATCTGTCGGACAAATAAGGCTGATACACCTGAAGAACGGTCGACGTCACGGGACACGGGACCGGCGGGCGCCGCGAGGGACAACTCCACAGCGTGTTCGGAGTTTCGAAAAGCAACTTGACGAAAGGCCGAGGTTCCATGATCGAGTTGGGATCGGTATTGGACCCCAGGTCGCGCAGCGTCTGCTGTTCGAGATAGGGGAGCAAAATGTAGGCCCAGTTGCCCGGCTGTTCCAATCCCACGCCCCGTCCCGGATGTGGCGCCCACATGAATCCCCAGCCGGCATGGGGAAATTTCCCATTGGCCGATTCAAAGCTGCGAAATGCGAGGGCGATTTGCTTCAGCCGGTTCGCGCATTGGGCTCGCCGAGCCGCCTCGCGCGCTGCTTGGATCGCCGGAAGCAATAGGGCAACCAGAATGCCTATTATGGCGATTACCACCAGCAGTTCAACGAGCGTAAAACCATGTAGGGGAGAAGATTTCTTCACGGCTATTCCTTGGGCTCGGAGTAAGGGGTGAAAATATGGTGATCAGCCCCAAATGTCCGCGGATTAGATGGTTCCACCCTCCTGGCCATATATGATGCACTTGTCGTGCCAATAAGTTTTTTCGGAGACGCATGCGGTACGCAAGTCATAACCCAAAAGCGAGTTGTGATCGAACTGATGAATCCCTGAAGGTAATGCCTTCTTGACGAACGCTCTGTTCCTGGTGAATACTATACGTATGCCATGCGTATAGTATACACACCCGGCGGCGATTGAGTCGAATACTGTGATTCTTCAAGATCTTCTCGTCCATCGTCAAAAGCTGATCGGCGTGGCCGTCGGGTCGGGCATGGCGGCTGTGGCCGCCGAGGACGGAGGGGCCGATCTGGTCATGGTGCTCAACGCGGGCATCTTTCGCAGCCAGGGCCTTTCGAGCATGACGGCCGTTCTGCCCGTGGCCAATGCCAATAAGCTCACCTGGGAAATCACTCAGCGGCACGTTCTCCCGCGACTGAAACACATGCCGGTGATCGTGGGTCTGTGTGCCCACGATCCCGAATTCGACTTTGAAGCCTTTTTTCACGAAGCGCACGACTACGGCGTTGCCGGCGTGACTAATTTTCCATCCGTCGGATTCTATGATGGCCAGTTCCGCGAAGCCCTCGAGGAGAGTGGTTTCGCCATGGCCGACGAAATCAACATGCTCGTCGCGGCCAAGCGTCAGGGTCTCTTTACCGTCGGGTTCTTTTTCAACCTGCCGCAAGCCCTGGCCATGGCCGACGCGGGCGTCGATATTTTGAACCTGACTCTCGGTTTTGCAGAGACTCGGCCCGTCGAAGCCCAGGCCCACCAGGCCGATCTGGATCGGGCCGTTGTGGGGATCAATAAAGTGATTGACGGACTGGAAAAGGCGGGGCACGATGCGTGCATGACGCTGTTTGGAGGTCCCGTGGCCTTGCCCCAGGACGCCGAGCAAGTTTTCCAAAGGACGCGCGTCCGGGGCTACATTGGCGGGAGTTCCATCGAACGCTTTCCTGCCGCCGAAACCATCGTCCACACGGTTCGCCAGTTCAAGCTGGCTTCCACGCAGACCCAGCACGATCGTCTCGGAGCCATCACGGCGCGCAGCAAGACGATGCACGAGTTGTTCGAGACCATTCGATGCGTCGCCCAGTCCAAGGCGCCCGTCCTCATTCTCGGTGAAAGCGGCACCGGCAAGGAGCTGGTCGCCCGTGAAATCCATCGTCTCAGCCCGCGATGCACCCAGCCCATGGTCTGCTGGAACTGTGGCGCCACGAGCGAGAGCCTCGCCATGTCGGAGTTGTTTGGACACGAAAAGGGCGCATTCACGGGCGCGGCGGGGACGTACCTGGGCAAATTCGAGACGGCCAACGGCGCGACTCTTTTCATGGACGAGGTGGTCGACCTGCCGCTGTCGGTCCAAGCAAGCCTATTGCGCGTCCTGCAAGAACGAGAAATCGTCCGCGTCGGAAGCCAGCGGACCATTCCGGTCGACGTTCGCCTCGTGGCGGCCTCGAACAAGGACGTGTCGCGGTTGATCGAGGAGGGCCATTTTCGGCTCGACCTGTATTACCGGCTAAGCACCGTGGTGCTGCGCATCCCCCCGCTGCGCGATCGGCCCGAGGATATCCCGCTGCTCGTCGGCGAGTTCGTTTATGAATTCGTCGATCGCTACGCTTGCCGGCCGCCGACCATTCCCGACGCGGTCATGGAATTGCTGATCGGCCATCATTGGCCGGGCAACATCCGGCAATTGCGCGGGGCAATCGAACGGGGATTCGTCCTTGGCCGAGGCGCCCGATTCCGAACGGAATGGATCCAGGACATGCTGGCGATGGACGGCCGCATTGCGCTTCCCGCGGCCTCGTCGAACCAAACGGTCGACCGCAGGGAAATCATGGACGTGAAGCGAGCCCGGCTCGACGAGGTCCTCGCTCGCGTTGGCGGCAACAAGGCGGCCGCCGCCCGCCAACTGGGCGTGACCCGGCGTACTCTCTACCAATGGCTCCGCCAGCGCTGAGCCGCCGCGAGGCCTCGTCATTTGGCAAAATGGCGTTTCAGGGCGTCCCATCCGGCTTGAAAAACGCCCTGGCTGATCAACTTGATCAAGGCGTCTTCTTCCTTCGGCGGGCAATCGAATCGGGCGGTCCACTCGGCATACGTCCGGTCGCCGTCGGTGACCGGACGCAGACGAAACGCGGCGACGTAGTTCTCGACCGGCATGGACGAATTCAGGATGGAATACGTGCAAACGTGCTCAACGTCGTCCAGCCCCAGGAGCCGCTCGCGGATCGTTCCGTCGCCGACAAGCGTGAAATTCCGCACGCATCCAACCCGATCGCTCGGTTCGCCATTTTCAACGTGGCTCTCGGCAATGGCCGGATGCCAGTCGGGCAGGGCGTTGAAATCGCGAATCTTCGCCCAAACCTCGGCGACCGGGGCGTCGATCACCGAACTCACCGAAATCATGGTCATGACACGTCCTCGTGGTTGCGCTAAAAAACAAGGAAAGAGACGCAAGCGCCGCAAATGTCCCCGTCTTGCTCCACTTGCGTCTTTTGCATCTGTGCGACTTTGCGGTAAAAAAACCTTTCCGAGTGTCTAACCCCCGCGTGCCGATTTGTCAATCGCCCGTTGCCGTGTGAAATTGGGTATAATCAGCCGGCATGGGATTTGCGAAAATTTTTTCCGCGAAGGTTTTATGGCCTTTTCGACAATAAACCGTTGGAAGCCGCCGCCCCGGGGCGCTTCCCGGCGAGGCACCCGCGCGACAGCCCCCCCGGACAGCGAATGAACGCCAGCGACCGCGTCGAACATGAGCGAGCCATGCGGGCGGCCGTCCTGGCCGGCGACGAGGCCGCGTGGCGCGCCTGGTACGACGCCACTTACGACGCGCTGTATCGTTATGTCCAATGGCGGTGCGGCGGCCGGCGCGACTGGGCCGACGAAATCGTCCAAGAGACCTGGATGGCCGCCGTCCGGCGCGTCCGGCGGTTCGATCCGGCCCGAGCAAGCTTCGCCGCGTGGCTCCGCGGAATCGCCATCAACGTTCTGCGCAACCACCTGCGGCGGCGCAGGACTTTCGTGCGGCACGTCCGCCCGCTGGGCGACGCGCCGGCCGTCGAGGAAACCAACGGCCGGGCCACGGAACTCGAAGAGCGAAGCCGGCGAATCATGCGAACGCTCGACGCACTGCCTGAGCCGTATGAAACCGTGCTTCGGGCCAAATACGTCGACCGCCAGACGGTGGCCCAAATCGCCGCGGCGGGCGAGGAAACCGTCAAGGCGGTCGAATCGCGCCTCGGCCGTGCACGCCGGGCATTTCGCGAAGTTTACGAGAAATTCGAGACCAACGGAAAACCGACGGAGGTGTCCGATGACCCTTCATGACCGGACTGAATCGGAGTGGGACGAACTGCTTGCCGCGCCGAGCGAGCCTGAGCCGACAATCAAGCTCGACGCCGTGCTGCGCCGCGCGATTTTGGACCGATCGACGCGCGCGATTCGCCGCCGCCGGCGTGTACGGCGGTTTGCCTGGGTCGCGGCCCTGGCGGCCTGTTACGTCGCCGGACTGGCCAGTGCGCAGTTCGGCCGAGGTTCCATGGGCGTCACGGCCGGTTTGCCCGGCAACAACAACGTCCGCGCGAGTGCCGCTGGCTCCGCCGTCGCCTCCGATCCGTCAAAGCCGGCCAATTACGTTCGCATCGTCCGCGAGCCGGTGCAGGAAATCGCCGCGTCGCGGCCGGCTTGCAAGCCGCCCAGCCGTTTCGAGCGGCTGCGACGGATCAGCGACGAATACCTTTATCAGCGCGGCGACGTGACCACCGCGATCCATTATTACCGCAAGGCCCTGGCCGTCGCGACCGACGCGGAGCTGGCCATCGCCACCGACACAGACAGTTGGTTGTTAATCGCCCTCAAACAAGAACGCCTTCAGGAGAGAAACGATGAAAACCGATCGACCTAGTATTCATTGGGGATGGTTCGCGCCGCGATTGCTGACGGGCCTTGCGGCCTGCGGCTTGGTGGTTGTCCTGGCCCTGCCGGCCGCCGCCGAGAAACGCCCTGGCATGGCTCCTCCGGGACTCGCGGGCCCTGGCATGGGGCCCATGGGAGGAATGGCGGGCGGCGCTCCAGCCAGCTCGCCGTTTCGACCCATGATGCCCGGCGGGAGAATCGGCGACGGAGACCGCGGCGTCCCGGGAATGGCGGGCGGCTTCGTTCCTCATAATCCAATGGGTTTCGGCGCGCCGGGCGAACCGGGCCCAAATCCTTGGGAAGCCGCCAGCATACCACGCGAGGTGGTCTTGGAATGGGCCATGGCCGCGACGCCCGCCGGCGAGGATTTGCCCGGCCTCGAAGCATTGCTCGAGAAGGCCTATGAAACCAATCCCCAGGTCATCGAAGCGCAAGCCCAATTGCAACAGGCCCAGGCCGCCGTCGAGCGAGCCCGTATGGAAGTCGCCCGGCAAATCGTCCGCACCCGGGCCCAATGGGAAGTCCGCCGCCGCGCCGTGCAATGCCTCTCCGATGCCTTGAAGAAGACGCCCGACGACGACAAACTCCTGCAACAGTACGTCGATGCCCGGGCCAAGCTCGCGCAGATCGAGATGGAACTACCCTATCTCGGCCAGGCGCCGCCGAAACAGGGACGTCTTCACAGGGTTGCAACTCCGCCGACGTGGGATCCATACGGGCTGCCGGGCGCCGGTGCTCCCAATCCACGCGCCGGCATGTTGCGGCCAGGATCGGGCGTGGCAGAAAATCCTCCCTATCCGGCGGCGACCGCGAGCCCCGAGATTCGCAAGGCGCTCCAAACGACGCTGGACGCGAATTTCACGCAAGTACCCTTGGCGGAAGTCATTGCCTATCTGCGAGAGAAAACGGGCGTCAACTTTTTCATGGCTGATACAGGCATGGCCGATGAGCTTGTCGTGCTGCAACTCAAATCGGTCACTTTGGCGGCCCTTCTACAGGCCCTTGAAGACGGTAGCGGCACCGGACTTAAATGCTTCGTGCGTCCCTATGGCATCCTGGTAACCAATCGCGATTATGGCGACATTCTGAGCGAATCGCAAGCCGTTCGCGTGCTCCATCAGAGTGAACCGGGCAATTGCGCCGTTCCGTGTGATCCGTGCGACACTCCAAACGTTGCGGCCCCCGACGAAAACCCGCCCGACGACGCTCCGAAGGTCGAGCAGCCTCGACGGCGGTAACCCGGTTGATTCATCCATGAAGTTAGCCGTCGAGTCCGTGCTAGATTTAACAAACGTCGAGCGGGCTCGACGGCTAACACTTTGCACGTCGAATGTTTCCGACGGCTGAAGTGTTGCCAAAAATCAAAGCGTCATTTCTCCAAGCCGATTCGCGAGGGGAACTCGGGCACGCCGCGGATGCCCAGATTGAGCCGAAACAGGCTGCCGGCCAGGGAACCTTCATTCCGGCGGTCGTGCCCGCCGGCCGTGGTGACGTAGATATCCGTGTAGTCGGGCCCGCCGAACGTCACGCTCGAAACCTTCTTGACCGGAAATTCGATCCGGCATTTTTCCGTCCCATCGGGCGCGTGGCGGATCAACAGACTCCCATCCCATCGGGCACTCCAGATGCAACCCTCGGCGTCGACGGCAAGTCCGTCGGGTTTGCCCTCGTCGGGCTCGGCCGTAAGCAACATCCGCGGCCGGGTCAGCGTGCTGGTCGATTCATCGTAATCGAAAACCCGGATATGGCGAAACTGGTCGCCCGAGTCGCTGTGGTAGAGCTGCCGGCGGTCGAGCGAAAAGCCCATGCCGTTCGACGTGCCCAGCCCGTCGTCCATGACGGTCAGGCTGGCGTCGACGTCGAGCCGATAGAGCCGGCCCGGCTGCTCGGGCGTCGAAAGCACGCCGCAAAAAACCCGCCCGTGGGAATCGGCGATGCAGTCGTTGTAACGGTTGCCGACCAGCTCCGGCACGCCGTCGAGGATCGTCGCGACGCGCCCGTCGCGCCATGCGCGGATAGCCCCGTCGGCCAACAGCAGCAGCAGCGCCCCGTCGGCCTGAATGGTGAATCCGCCGATCGCGGCGCCGGCTTCATAGCAAGTCTCGTGCCGGCCGGTGGCCGGGTCGAAGCGAAACAGCCGGCCTCGGGGAATATCCACCCAGTAAAGTCGCTTCTCGGTCGGATGCCACAGGGGATTTTCGCCCGTGTGACAGTCGCAATCAACGACAAGCTCGGGCCGCATCATGGAACCTCTCCTTTCGAGCCAAGAGATCGACATTTGACTCCCAGAAGCATACTCCGGAGCTGGCGTTCCGACAAGATCGGGTTACAATGGAGCGTTCCCTTTTGACCAACCTCGCTGTTTTCGTGGTCCGACGATGAATCCGCTTCCCTCTTTCCCGAAGCCGGCGCTGGAGTTTTCCGCTTGGCCGCTCGATCCGCGGATCGTGATGCTCAACCATGGCTCGTTCGGCGCATGCCCTCGGGCCGTGCTGGCTCGGCAGCAGGCGCTGCGCGAGCAATTGGAAGCCGGTCCGGTCCGGTTTTTCATGCGCGAGGTGGACGGACTACTCGACGAGTCGCGCGCGGCACTGGCCCAACTCGTCGGCGCGGTTCCGCAAGACGTCGTGTTTGTGCGCAACGCCACCTCGGCGGTCAACGGGGTGCTGCGCAGCCTGCCTTTTGGGCCGGGCGACGAGATCCTCATGACCGATCACGAGTACAACGCTTGCGCCAACGCGGTCCGATTCACGGCCGAGCGGACGGGGGCCCGGGCGGTTGTGGTCCGGCTGCCCGTGCCGGTCGGCTCGCCGGACGAAATCGTCGAGCGCGTCCTGGAACACGTCACCGACCGAACGCGGCTGGCTCTACTCGATCACGTCACCAGCCCGACGGCCATTGTGCTGCCGATCGAACGGCTCGTCGAGCAATTCAATGCCCGGGGCGTCGACGTTCTGGTCGACGGGTCTCACGCGCCCGGCATGATCGCGCTGGACCTGGAACGATGGGGCGCGGCCTACTACACGGGCAATTGCCACAAGTGGCTTTGTTCGCCCAAGGGGGCCGGCTTTCTCCATGTTCGGCCCGACCGCCAGCAGGGCATCCATCCGACCGTGATCAGCCACGGGTGGAATTCGCCGCGGCCTGGCCACTCGCGATTTCAGGACGAATTCGATTGGGTGGGCACCGACGATCCGACGCCCTGGCTTTGCGTCGGCGAGGCGATCCGATTTCTGGAGTCGTTTGAGGGCGGCCTGGCGGGCGTGATGCGCCGCAATCGGACCCTGGCCCGAGAGGCCCGAGAGATTCTTTGCTCGCGGTTGGGCGTCGAGCCGGTTTGCCCGGCGGAGATGCTCGGTGCGATGGCCGCGGTCCGTCTACCCGACGAAAAGAACTCGTCTGGGGCCGACGGCGCCGGTTCGGCTTTCGACATTCATCCGTTGCAGACGGAACTTTGGGAGTCGTATGGCATCGAGGTTCCGGTTCTCTCCTGGCCCGCCCGGCCGCGGTTGGTCCTACGGATTTCGGCCCAGATGTACAATTCTCGCGAGCAATACGAATACCTGGCCGATGCGTTGGGATCGTGTCGACACGCCACGTTTGACGCCACTCGGGGCAACACGTAAGTGTTTTCGCGGCAAGACTCTACGTGGACCGGCGGTTTGCGGAGTTGGGCCCCGGTGCGGCGTTTTTCATGGTTGGGCGTGCTTCCGCGACATCGAGAATACGTCCAAACCCCCCTGGTGTTGGCCGTCGAACTAGGGTAAACTAATAGGTCTGCGCGGTGGCCGACATAGGCGCCCGCCTGCCCGCCTTT
>JAFGAY010000224.1 GCA_016933425.1 Pirellulales bacterium | reverse complement strand
CGCCTTTCGCTCCGCGAAAGTAGCGTGGAATAGTCGCTGCTTTCGCGGAGCGAAAGGCGACAGAAGGTTTTCCGCAACAGTAACTATGTACTAGGTTATCCGTTCCAGATCGCGTGCCGTGGATACTGACCCCCTATCCCACGGGAAGCCTGTCCTGACTGGTATCGTAGAGATATTTCCAACTCATTTGGAAACGTCGCAACCTATAGATATATAATCACTTGCGAACTATTTCAAACACTTGCATTTGTTGCGGCTCACAGATTTCGTTAGTTTTTTTTATTGCGTTTATTTCGTTTAGACGATATACTTCGTTGTAGAGATAACGGAGGAAATAAACCATGACCACTTTTACAATATCCGAGCCGGTCAGCCCCACGGTTGACGACACCCGGCTGGCGAAGACGTCCAGCCGACGTCTTGCTCCGTTTTCGAACAGGAACCTGCTCGTTCGGCTTGCGGATTCTGACGAGGCCGTTGAATTACCCGCGGTGGCAGTGCGACTTCTGGTCGACCTTCTTTCGGCAATGGCCGAAGGAAACGCCGTGACCCTGGTTCCGATCCATGCAGAATTAACAACCCAGCAGGCAGCAGACCTCCTGGGCGTATCTCGTCCATTTCTCGTCAAGCAACTTGAAGAGGACGCCATTCCCTATCGCAAAGTTGGTTCGCATCGCCGAGTACTGTTCAGCGACCTCATGGCTTACAAGCGCGAGATGGACCGCAAACGCCTCGAAGTTCTGGACGAACTCGCCGCACAGGCCCAGGAACTCGACATGGGCTACTGATTGTGGCAAGCTTCACGGCAATCTATGATGCATGCACGCTTTATCCTGCCCCGTTGCGGGATCTGCTCATGCATTTGGCGCTGACGGACCTATTTCGCGCTCGCTGGTCCGATCGGATTCACGACGAATGGATTAAAATGTGCTTAAAGATCGGTCGGACTTGAAGCTGGAGCAGTTAGAGCGTACGCGGTCCCTTATGAATGCCCATGTCCCGGATTGTCTGGTTACCGGATATGAAAATCTGATTGATGGACTTTCGCTGCCTGACCCCGATGATCGTCACGTACTTGCGGCGGCGATCCGAGGGTCGGCTTCTGTAATCGTCACCTTCAACCTCGACGACTACCCGCTCGATTACATTGGCAAGTTTGGCATCGAGGCACAACATCCTGACAAGTTTGTCACTCGTCTGATCGACCTTGCCCCGGCTGCTGTTCGCGCGGCGGCCAAACGTCATCGGTCCAGCCTCAAGAATCCTTCCAAGACCGTGGATGAGTATCTCGGCACGTTGGCAAACCAACGTCTTCCGGAGACGGCCAGCCGACTTCGTGAATTCAGACAGGTGATCTGATCCCGCGGGATTCGTTCACCGGGTACAAAGTTGGTGAGGCGGGTTTTCTGTTCGGCCCGGTGGTCGCCAAGCCATATTCCCCCGGATCATGCCCGGTGGGGCTTGGGGTTGCCAAACTAATCTCAAAACACACCCTACGATTCCTCGGCCGCTTCTTCTTCCTCGAGCGACCATTGGGCGCCTTGTCTCGCCAGCAGGAAACAGATGACGGCAAGACCCAGGAACATGAGCAGGCTGATTCCCTGACCGGTAAAACCTTTATACCAGTCGGCCGCCGTGCTTTTCAGGAATAATCCACCAGCTTCGGTTGGCTCAATTTTAAGTTTCTCACCTATAGAGATGTATTGGTTGGGCAGACCCAATGCGGGCTGGCGCAGGATGGCAGTAATGATGCCAAACATGGCGGCACCGGCCATAAGTCCCGAAGCAATGAGGATACCTTGGTTTTGCCTGGCTTTACTAACCTTTTCGTTTCCGCCACTCTTGCTCACTAGGTGGGAAACAAAAGCTCCGGCCAGCACGGCAAAATTAATAGGAAGGGGGATATAAATTCCCAGTGCAAATGCCAGCATGGGAACGCCCGCCATGTAGAGCATAATGGCCACTCCGCCACCTAATCCATAAAGGAGCCATGGTTGATTCGCCGGATCAGTAAGCAGTCCATTGCTTACCACCGCCATTACGTTAGCCTGGGGAGCAGGCAAAACGTCAGTGTTAGAAATCGTTGTCCCGGGTATTAAGAAATGGTAGGCAGAATCCATCAACGGGATCACAAAGGCCGCAACTAATGCCGCGACGATAACACCGGCGAATTTCCAGACCTCCTGGTTCCTCGGTGTGGAACCGATCCAATAGCCGATCTTGAAATCGGAGATGAGCGCGCCAGATGTGGACAGAGCCGTACAAACAGCGCAACCGACAATCAGGGAGATAACCATCCCGCCATTGCCGGTTAGTCCAGAGGCCACCAACGCCAGGATGGTAAGTACTACTGTAATAAGGCTCATGCCGGAGACCGGATTGGTGCCGACAATGGCGATAGCCTGAGCAGCCACCGGCGTAAAGAGGAACGACAGCACGAAGCCCACCACGGCGCCGACAATCGCATACGTTGTGCTTTCTACGGTTGAGTAGCCTATGGTACTTCCCACAGCAAAGAAAAAGATCGCCATGAGCACGGCGGAGCCAAACTGGATCAACAGCACGTTGCGCGGTTGCATGTCCGTCTGTGTGCGTGAGGCCATATCGACCTTGCCACTTTTCAGTCCTTTGAATCCAAGCGAAATTGAACTGGCGACGATCTTACCCATACGGATGATGCTGAAAATGGCAGAAACGGCAATGGCACCAATGCCAATGGGATATACAAACGCTTTAAAAATGGCCTGAGAGTCCATCTCCGCGATAACGTAGATTTTTCCAGCGTAGTGAAACTCCGGAATTTGCGAGCCGAAATGAAACAGCAGCGGGACTAGCACTACATAGGCAAATACGGATCCTGCAGCAATGGCGGCGGCGTAACGCAACCCGATGACATATCCGAGGCCAAAAAGTGCGGCCTTTCCATCAAGGGACAAATCAAGACGGAGGGCTGACATCTTTTCGCCTAGTTCCCCAAGGAGAGTTTTTGTGGTCATCATCGGATTCCACGCATGGACCGCTTCGACGGCGAAGTCGTAGATCGCGCCGAGTCCAAAGGCCATGAGCAACACCTTGCCAGCGCTCTTCGACGTGCTTTCGCCAGAAACCAGTATTTCGTTGATGGCGGTTGCCTCGGGGAAGGGAAGTTCCCCGTGAAGGTCTTTTACGAAGTACTTACGCAAGGGAATAATAAGGACGATCCCCAGAAATCCACCAGTGACGCAGGCTAAGAATATTTGCCACCACTCGACATCGAGTTTATTGATGTAAAAAGCAGGGATAAGGAATGCGGCACCCGCGGCAACCACACCGGCTGCCTGACCGATGGACTGCACGATGACGTTTTCAAGAATGGTGCTCTTGCCGCTGCGTTTAAGCCCCTTGCGGCCGAAAAAAATGGCCATAATCGCAATAGGAATGGCGGCCTCAATGGCATTGCCTGCCCGAAGAGCCATGTAGATACACGCAGCAGTGAAAATCACAACCATGAGCAGTCCGACCGTGACGGACCAGGGAGTTACCTCCGCTCGGCGATCGTCTGGTGGGACAATGGGGTAGTACTCCTCACCAGGCTTGAGTTTTGTGTAGGCGTTGCTAGGTAAAATCTCAATCTGTTTTTTTGTGGTGGTTTCCATGCTATTGCGACTTCGCTTGGGTCAGGGAATTGCCAATCCGTAACACTCGTTTGATCCGTTCCTTGAATGCCAAAGGCATTTCGAGAACGCCTCACCCCTTGTCTTCGTTCCACACTTTCGCCAGCTCGACGAGCCACTCGACCGACTCGACCATTTCGTCGAGGCAGGCCCATTCCAAGGGCGAATGCGGATTGTGGTCGCCGCACGAGAGGTTGGGGGTGGGCAGCCCCAACTCGGTCAGACGCGAGCCGTCGGTGCCGCCGCGCACGATCGTGCGTTTGGCCGTTCGGCCGAGCCGCCGGAGGGCTTCCTCGGCGTGGGCCACGGCCCGGGGCTCCCGATCGAGCCCTTCGGCCATGTTGCGATACTGGCGTTCGATGACCACGTCGATCTTCGCGCCGGGAAACTCGCGCATGGTGGCGGCGGCCGCCTGGCGCGCGATCTCGGCCAGCCCTTCCAGGTTGGCCGCGTCGAAATCGCGGAGCAAAATCTTGAGCTTCATTTGAGCCACGCCGCCCGAGATGACGTCGTAGGGATGCAAGAACCCCTGGCGGCCGTCGGCCGTTTCGGGCGAGAGCGTGTTGTGGGGCAGCCGGCCGACAAAATCGCTCAACAGGCGCACCGCGTTGATCATCCGCCCCTTGGCGATCGCCGGGTGGATGTTCACGCCGTGGAAGGTCACCACGGCCTGGTCGGCCGAAAAAGTCTCGACGTCGATCTCGCCGCTGGCGTGGCCGTCGAGCGTGTAGCAAACCGTCGCGCCGATTTGCTCGACGCTAAGCTTGTCCACCCCGTGGCCCAACTCTTCGTCGCAAGTGAAACAGATCCGCAGCGGGCCGTGTTCGACCTCGGGATGCTCCAGGAGCCACTCGACCGTTTCCATGATGATGGCCACGCCCGCCTTGTCGTCGGCGCCCAGCAGGGTCGTGCCGTCGGTGGTGATCAAGGTGCGTCCGACGAGCGACTCGAGGGCCGGATTGTCGGCCACACGAATCACTCGGCTCGTATCGCCGGGCAGGACCAGGTCGCCGCCGGCATAGTTTTCGATAATTTGAGGCCGGATATTCGCCCCGCTGGATTCGGGCGAGGTGTCGAGGTGAGAGCACAGGGCAACGACCGGCCCGTCCCCCTTTCCCGTTCCCGGAAGCGTGGCCAGAACAATGCCGTTCTCGTCCTGCTGGGCATCGGCCAGGCCCAGGCCCTTTAGCTCGTCGAGCAGGAGCCGTCCCAGCTCCAACTGGCCGGGCGAACTGGGATAGCCCTCGGCGTCGGACCGAGCGGTCGAATCGATTTGGACATAACGCAGAAAACGCTGCAAGAGACGATCTCGGTTCATCGCTTTCGCTCCGGGAATAGCCAGCCAATTGTGGTTCCATCGACGCCTGTCGGAACTCGACGCCGGACAAAGAACCCCCCTATCGTAACGGCGATGATCCCAAGCCGCAAGAATACGGAAGCGATTCACCGGCCCAGAGCAAAACCGAGCAACCGTCTATGGAATCAGGGTCGGAACCTAAGGGAAACCAGGTGGGATGGATCGAGAAGCGAACAAGAGGTATGTACGTCTATTCTCATAGAGTTACCTTTTTTCTGGCATTCACGAGGCATTTTATTCTTGGCAAAATTACCATAAGTATTTATACAACAATATATTAGGTTGACGTAAGGTTTTTGGCGACAAGTTTGTATGGAGTGATTACTCGGGAATTATGGGTAATTTATTGACACTGCGTGC
The DNA here is from genome assembly GCA_016933425.1 of Pirellulales bacterium. Taxonomy (GTDB): domain Bacteria; phylum Planctomycetota; class Planctomycetia; order Pirellulales; family Thermoguttaceae; genus UBA11386. The sequence goes on along the minus strand of JAFGAY010000224.1, from coordinate 15,584 downwards.
CTCTAGACGTATCATAGACATTCGGATGTCCGGCATATGTCTTGTGCGCGGACGCTGGCGATTGTCGATTCGCCGCAGGGTTTCTTTTCATCACTTTCCACTTGTAGTGCCATGCAAACCGTTGGTGGGTCCCCAAACAAAATGATTGAAGATCGATTGCGACGCCTGGACCTCCATGGAACGGAGGACTCGCGGCCCAAGTACGAGCGCCTGCGCAGTTTCATTGCCGAGGAGGTTTTCAAGGGTCGCCTGAAGGCAGGCACGGCCTTGCCCTCCGAGCAACAGCTCTCCGAAATGCTCCAAATCGCGCGGACCACGGTGCGGCAGGCTTTGTCCGAGTTGGAAAAGGAAGGGGTGATCCAACGGAAGCATGGGGCGGGTACTTTTGTGAACGAGTCGGCCGGAAGCGCGCGGCGCGTGGGACTCGACGTCCTCGCGCTGGTGGTGCCCGGGGCCGGCACCGGTTCGTGGCCGGCCTTGCAGGCGGGATTTCAGAGTGCCGCGACCGAGTTGCAAAAACAAATTCTCGTGTGCAACACCGAGAACAACCTGGATCGGCAGGCCAACATCTTCATTCAGTTGGTTCAGAAGCGGGTGGCCGGGGTGGCGCTGGCGCCGACGTCGCTGCCTCCCACGCCCGCCTATCAGGTGAAGCATCTCCAGGACCATGGAATTCCCGTGGTGTTCTGTCACCGCGGCGTGAAGGGAGTGGACGCGCCGTTGTTGGCGATTCCGTTCCGCGAGGTGGGGCGCAAGGCGGGAAATCTGCTCGTGTCGCAAGGACACCGACGCGTGGCCTTTTTCTCGATGCACCAGAGAGTCGAGGCGAGCGTGGGCTACGAGGCCGGCTTGCGCGAGGTATTGGAGGACGCGGGCAGCACGTTGCGCGAGTCGCTCACCTACTGGGGCGATACGGTTTCGCCCGACGCGACCGCGCAAACCGAGGCGGTGCGCGGCGCGCTTCGCCGCATGTTCGGCGAACCGAACCCACCCACCGCCATCATGGCCAGCTTTGATCCCTTGGCCGAGCGCATTTATCTCCTGCTCGGCGAGATGGGGTTGCGCGTGCCCGAGGATGTGTCGCTGGTGAGTTTCGGGGGTGCAAGTCGCGACGGAGCGCTGACCGAGCGGCTGACGTCGGTGACGGTCAACGAAGTCGAATTGGGGCGCGCGGCCGCGCGAATGCTGCAGGAAATAAACGACGGCGCGCGGCCGTTGACGGGCACGGAAAAAACCGTTGTGCCGCTGGGCCTGGCCGCCGGCGCCACGGTCGGGCCGGCGGGAATCGGAACGTCGCGGAGGCGCGAATGAGGGAAAACGGAAAAGAGTCCTTGGGGTGAACGGGAGAGAGTCGCGGCGAGGCAGTCAGAGAGTAATCACCAAGGTTTTGTTTATCGAAGGGAGCTTACGCATGCGTTGTCACATCCATTTTGCCTCGGCGGCATTGATCCTCGCTACCTTGTTATTGGGGAGTCTTTGGACCACGTCGGTCCAAGCCGAGGCCATTCTTGTCGGCTACTGGAATCTGGACGAAACCAGCGGGACGACGGCCGCCGACTCGGCCACTCCGCCCGCCAGCGACGGTTCGGTCACCGGCGCGACTTGGACCACCGGCCATCTTAACGGCGGTCTGTCGTTCGACGCGACTGGCGAACGTGTTGACATGGGCTTGGGCGGCTCGAACGAACTGGCCCTCACGGGCGACCTTTCCCTGGATTTCTGGATGAAACCCGCCGGCATTGGCGGCGCGAAGTACGGTGCCCTGGTCGGCATTAACGTGTCGGGCGGCTCGAACAACGACGGTTATTTCACCGACATCGTTTACACGGACAGCGTTCTGGGCGGAGGGGGTGTTGCCGCAGGAACGATCGAGTTTGGCGTCACCTACTATGACACGGGCGCCGCGTTGTATAAGAATTTCGTGCTTCGCAGCGCCACCGCGCTGGCGAATGACAACACTACGTGGTATCACATCCAAGCCGTGTACGATGCCGGGAACCGAATGGCCATCTACATCGATGGCGATTTGGACGCGGAGGTGACCACTGGTGTTCCGGCAGCTATTGACTATGCGAACAACCCGGCTAAACCCGTTTCGAGTTTCTCCCTGGGCAACCTGGGTGCGGCCTCCACGGTGCATACCTATTACTTCAATGGCACCTTGGACGAAGTCCGTGTCTTTAGCGGCGCCGTTCCCGAACCGGGCTGCCTGGTCTTGTTGGGCAGCCTGCTTGGATTTGCGTTGATCCGCCGGAAATAAAGGCAATCGCCTTTTCCCAAAGAATGGATTGAAGCAGACACGAGGCGTGAATTCGAGTTCCGGGGAGCGCCGGACGGCGCTCCCCGGAACGAGTGAAATAAAGATGCCGGACCGGGGGGATTCGGCGTCTGGAAGCTCAAAGCGAGTACGCTATTCCATCGGCGCGAATGCACGCGCCGGCTGCTTTTGCTGTCGCGGCGCGCGGGCCGGCCGGCGATGGTCGGCAGCCCGGCGCGAGCACGGTTGAGTTGATGCGAGTCGCCCCGCGCGACGCCGATTGTCATCACTATCTCAAGACTATTCAAATGGAGGAATTATCCATGAGCTGCGGCAAGAAATGGTTTGCTGGGCTTGCCCTTGGCCTCTTGGCCGTGTTGGCGGCGAGCCAAGCAACGCCCGGATGGGCACAGGTTCTCACGCCGGTCGGCTACTGGGCGTTGGACGACGGCCAGACGGACCCCTGGAGTTTGACGGCCATTGATTCGTCGATCAACGGCAACAATGGCACGTTGTGGAACTTCCCCTCCACGCCTACCTGGAAAACCGGGGCTTTCAACGGCGCTTTGAAATTCGACGGTGTCGACGACCTTGTCGACATGGGTAATCCTTTGGCACTGGACATCACCGGAGCATTCTCGACGTCGCTCTGGATGGGACGTTTGGGTCCCAACGGCGCGAGCTACGCCCCCTTGCTCGGAAAAAACGAATCGGGCGGCACCACGAATGACGGTTACTATGTCAACTCCAGGTCGGATTCCCGGATCACCTTCGGAATCACGCCGGTCGAGGCCGAAAGTACGCCCGTCGAATTGGTCAGCACGGCCGCCGTGCCCAGCGGAAGCTGGCACAACGTGATAACCACTTTCGATCCGGGCAACCGGATGGCCATTTACATCGACGGGGTGCTCGATAGCGAACTGACCACTGGCGTTCCCACGGCGATCCGACAAGTGACCACTCCCTTTACCGTAGGCAACTTGACCGGCTCCGCCAGCAGCAGCTATTCCTTCAACGGCTACTTGGACGAAGTCAATATGTTCGACGGGGTGCTCGGAACGGCGCAGATCCAAACGCTGGCCACGCCTCCCTCGGTCACGCCGGGCGACCCGACCACGGCGGTCCTGGTGGCCCACTGGACGCTGGACGACGGGGTGACCAATCCCAGCAGCACGACGGCCGTCGATTCCACAGCCGTTCCCTCGAATGGCACGCTGGTGAACTTCGACTCGCCGCCCTCGTGGGAACCGGGGGGAAAACTGGGCGGGGCTCTGACCTTCGATGGTGCGAACGATCGCGTCGACATGGGATCGAGCGAGGAGCTGGACAGCATCTCGGGCGACCTGTCGATGACCTTCTGGATAAAACCAAACGGTACGGGCGTGCAGAAGTATGGGGCCCTGGTCGGTAAAAACCTATCCGGAGGAGCCTCGGAGGATGCTTATTTCACCGACATTGTTTACTCCAAAAGCGTTACGGGAGTTGCTGTCCCGGCCGGAACCATCGAATTCGCCATCACGAGCGACGGCGTGAACCACGTCGTTCGCAGCACCACGGCGCTCTCGCTCACCGAGGACGTGTGGCACGAGATCGCCGTGACCTACGATGACGGCTCGCGGATGGCCATTTACATCGACGGGGTATTGGACGCGGAATTGACCATCGAAGTCCCCGAATCCTGTGCAACTCCACTACTAACCCCCTTCTCCCTGGGCAACTTGGCCCAAGGATCGGGTATGGATACGTACTGTTACAAAGGCCTCCTGGATGACGTCCGCGTTTACACTGGCGTCCTTACCGAGGAACAAATCGCCTGGGTGCCGGGCGACGCCACGGGCGACGGATACGTCGACGAAGTGGACGCCGCGATCCTGGCCGCCAACTGGGGCCTTAGCGTAACCGGCCGATTCAGTGCCGGCGATTTCAACAACGACAATTATGTCAACGCGGCGGACGCCGCGATCCTGGCCGCCAACTGGAATCCGGCGCCCACTCCTCCCGGCGAAGCAGCCGGCGTGCCCGAACCGACGGCGCTGGTCCTGCTGGTCGGTGGGCTGTTTGGTTTGTTGATTCGACGTCAACCGTCAAGGCGGGGTGAGGCGTTCTGAGTCGGAATGATAGGACACGAACTCCGTTGCCTGGGACGTCAACCGACGGACCCAGGCAACGGGGCCGGTCCGCGAGGCGATGTGAAACGTAAAGTGAAGGGTTTTCGATGAACAAGCATGGTACAGTGCGGAATAGCATCCTTGGATTGTCGCCGGTCGCCCGGTGCGTGGTAGTGTTGATTGTCGCCGTCGGCTCGCTCGTCGGCTACGTCGGCACGGCCGCGGCGGTGGACCCGTTTACCGTCGTACTGCTGCCCGACACGCAGCATTATACGGAAATGGCGAACGATGCCTCCAATCCCTACCGGGTTCAGACCACCTGGATCGCGAACAACATGGCGACGGAGAACATCGAGTTTGTGATCCATCTGGGTGACATCGTCCAGAGCAAAAACACGTACCTCAGCCAATGGCAGGTTGCCGACACCGCGCACGACATTCTCGACGCGGCGTCCGTGCCTTACAGCGTAATGCCAGGCAACCACGACATGTTGGGTTCGGGAGAGCCCTATTACACTCGTGATGCGACGCGGTACAACGAATTCTTCGGCCCAAGTCGTTTTGCGGTACAGCCCTGGTACGGCGGTCACAAGGGCGTGACCAATGAAAGCAACTACTGCCTGTTCAGCGCCGGGGGCATGGATTTCCTGGTGCTGAGCCTGGAACTCATGGCACGCGACGCGACGCTCGATTGGGCCAACGACGTGCTGGACGACTTCCCCGATCGCCGCGTGATCGTGGCCACGCACAAATACCTGAGGGTAGACGGCACGCGCGACACAGATACCGTGTACGGTGACTTCACCGGCAACAACGCGAACCAAGTCTTCGACAAACTGATCAAGGATCACCCGAACGTCTTCATGGTTGTTTGCGGCCATGCCCACGGCGAGGCGTTGCACGTGGCAACCAACACGGCGGGAAATCCCGTCTATGAGGTTCTCGGCGACTACCAGGACCTGGAACCGGACGGCGGCAACGGTTGGTTGCGCAAATTGCAATTCAGTCCCGACACGAACGAAATCCTGGTGAGTTCTTACTCGCCCGTCTTGAATCAAAGCAATCTTTGGGGGCAATTCGTGCTCCCCTATGACATGGAAGGCGTAACGCCCGAGCCGCCCGAGCCCACGCCCGCCAGCCTGGTGGCCCATTGGGCGTTGGACGATGGGCAGACCAATCCCTATTCCACCACGGCCGCGGACGCGACGGCGCCGGCGAGCAATGGAACGCTGGCCAACATGTCGGTTCCTTCCGCGTGGGTCAACGGCCAGTTTGGCAAGGCCCTGGATTTCGACGGCACGAACGACCGCGTCAACATGGGAGCCACCAGCGAACTCGACCTCACCGAGGACCTGTCGATGTCGTTTTGGATCAAACCCGACGGCACCGGCGCGTCGAAATACGGACCCTTGGTCGGCAAGAATCTGTCCGGCGGACCCTCAAACGACGGCTATTTCACCGACATCGTTTACACGGCCAGCGTGACGGGCGCCGGCGCTCCCGCGGGAACCATCGAATTCGCCATTACCAACGAGGGCGTAAACACCGTGCTGCGAAGTTCAACGGCGCTGTCCCTCACCGACGGCTCATGGCATCACGTCGCAGTTATGTATCAAGCCGGAGTGAGAATGGCCATCTATCTCGACGGAGAACTGGATGGAGAACTGATTGCCGGCGTTCCCGAGGCCTGCGCCGGCACGGCCACCGCCTTTGGCTTGGGAAATCTAGCGGCGGACTCCACCACCGACGCCTATTGTTTCAGCGGCGCCATGGACGATGTTTGGATGTTCAGCGGCGTGCTCACGCCCACGCAAATTGCACGGCTGTTGGCGGGCACAAGCCCGTTCGTGCCGGGCGACGCCAACAGCGACGGCTGGATCGACGAGGACGACGCGGCCATTCTCGCCGAGAATTGGGGGGCGACCAGCGCCTCGTGGGGCATGGGCGATTTTAACAACGACCACGTGGTCAACGCGGCCGACGCCTCGATCCTGGCAGCCAATTGGCTGCCCCAGGGCACCACCGAAGGAACCGCGCCCGAACCTTCGCTCCTGGCCATGGCGGGCGTCGCCATGGCGATGATCGCGTCGCGCCGGCGAATGCATTGAATCGGAACAGGGAAGAGGCTCTGTTGACATTCAAGATATTCGCGCGCGGCCGGCGCCATGGAACCATTCGGTAGCGAAAGGAAATGCAATGCGGTTCATCAAGAAACTAGGTAAACCATCCGGTTTCACGCTTGTGGAACTCTTGGTCGTCATTGCCATCATCGGCATTTTAATCGCCTTGCTCTTGCCGGCCGTACAGGCGGCGCGCGAGGCGGCGCGACGGTTGCACTGCGCGAACAATCTCAAACAGCTTGCCCTGGCCTTGCATAACTATCATGACGGTCATAACAGCCTGCCCTACGGCGCTACGAGTTACAACGATCTCGGCTGGCGAACCTTCATCCTTCCGTATATCGAGGGACAAGATTTGTACCATCAATTCAAATTCAACAGAAATACCAACTCTTCGGATCCAACGAGTAATATGCCCTTAGCCCTGACGCCGGTGCCCAGCTACTTCTGTCCCAGCGCCACGCTGCTGCTGGCGGACTACAGTTCGAGCATTATCGATGGAAAAATGGCCTATACAGCCCACTACTTTGGCGTTGCCGGACCGGAAGGCGGCGACCCCATGGGCATAGCTTATGACGTTCAGCCCAGCGGTGACGCCTCCTACGGCGAAAACGCGAAGGACGGCGTACTCACCACAGACGAAACCTTCACCTTCGCCGACATCACCGACGGAACCAGCAACACCCTGGCCATCGGCGAGATCGCCCACGAGTATCCAGGCATTTACGGCGGTGCCCGCGCGGGCAGGGCCATCGGCGGGGGCGACGCGCAGCCTTGGATCCGCGGATCATCCCATAAGGCGAATATTGCATGCAAAAACGTCGCTTTCGGCATCAACCAGCCCGGCGACCTGACCGCCCGAATCGCGTTTGCCAGCCTTCATCCGGGCGGCGCCAATTTCGCCAAGTGTGACGGAAGCGTCACCTTCGTCCAGGAAGATATCGCCATGATGGTCTACAAGTCGTCAGCCAGTCGAAATCACGCGGAAATGGAAGTCATTGAATAGTAGGCGAAGGACAGTAGACCGAGGACGGAAGGGCACGTGAGTATACTACCCATGAAACGAAAATCCTATTTCAACGTCGTGATTATCCCATTGCTTCTTGGCGGTCTGATGGCTGTCGAAGGATGCAAGTCGGAAATCGATCGGCACAACCTGTCGGGCCAGGTTACCTTCCGTGGAAAGCCCGTTCGCGTGGGACTGATCGTATTCGAGCCCGACATAACCAAAGGCAATCGAGGTCCACAAGGATACGCCCAGATCATCGACGGGCAATACGAAACCGAGAAATTTGGAAAAGGGGCGATCGTCGGCGCGCTGACCGTCGAAATCACGGGATTTCCACCCGTCGACGGCTCGGCGGGAAATCCCAGCGTGCCCTTGTTCCCGCCGTACAAAACTCAGGTCGAGATCACTTCCGAAACGACGACGCTGGATTTTGTCGTTCCCGAACAGCGGTGAGACGTTACAATAGGGTTGAATGCGGCCCGGGCAACTGCTTCCAACCTTCCGCGCGACGTTGCCTTCCTTTTCTTCGATTAATCAACTACGGCTGTAGGCCGTGGTTTTATCAGTTAATAAACGGCCGAGGAAAGAATGGAGCGTCGAATGAGCATTGCCACGAATCATTCCGTCGAGCCTTGTCGCTGGCAGACAAGGTTTCTCTTGGATTGCGTCTTTGGTTCGCGATGGGTTGTGGCGGTTTTTTTCGTTTTGCTGGCGGCAAACACTGTGCCAGCGGCGGAAGCGATTGAGACGCGGCCGGCGCTCAACGTGCTTTTTATCGCCGTCGACGACCTGCGGCCGCGCCTGGAGTGCTACGGCGAATCCGGCGCGCAGTCACCGAACATCGACCGGTTGGCGTCCGAGGGGGTTGTGTTCCGCAACGCCTTTTGCCAGTTTGCCGCGTGCAACCCGTCGCGTTCGTCGCTTATGACGTCGCGTCGGCCCGACACGACAACCGTCTTCGACAATCGGCGGCGGTTCCGCTCGGCGCTACCCGACGTTGTGACGCTGCCGCAGCAATTCAAACGGCTCGGCTACTTCACGTGTTCGCTGGGCAAAGTCATTCACGGAACCTATCGAGCTGACAAGGCGCACGAAGATCCGCTTTCCTGGTCCGTGCCCGAATGGCGTCCCGACTATGTGGGCTATGCCACGCCCGAGGGTCTGGCCGTGCTTCGACGGCGCTTTCCCAGTCAATTCGGCGATCGGGCACGCTATTCCGCCGCGGAGACAATGGCTCATCGCGGCTACCCTGGCCTCGCCTGGGAATCGCCCGATGTGCCGGACGACGCCCTGTTCGACGGCCGACTGGCCAACAAGGCAATCGAGGTGCTTCGCGAGGTGAAGGATCGGCCCTTCTTCCTTGCGGTTGGGTTCATCAAACCCCACGCCCCCTACGTCGCGCCCAAGAAGTACTTTGACCTCCACAACCTCGATGCGATCGAATTGCCGGCCAACGACCGCCTTCCCCGCGATGGAACGCCCCTGGCCCACGCCGACTCGGCCGAAGTCCGCGGTTACGAAGGCGTGCCCGCCCGAGGCCCGATATCCCTGAAAACCCAGCGAGAACTCGTTCGCGCTTACAACGCCTGCGTCAGCTACGTCGATGCGCAGATCGGCCGAATTCTGGACGAATTGGCCCGCCTCGGCCTTCGTGAAAATACGGTGGTCGTTCTCTGGGGCGACCATGGGTACCACCTAGGTCACAACGGGCTGTGGGGCAAGAACACGAACTTCGACAGCGCGGCTCGCGTGCCGTTGATTGTCTCGGCGCCCGGCTTAAAGGCGGCCGGAAAGACATCCGACGCCCTTGTGGAATTGGTCGATCTCTATCCAACTTTATGCGATGTCTGCGGCGTGCCGCTCCCTGAAGGGCTCGAAGGAACCAGTTTCCGACCCCTGCTCGACACACCCAATCGACCCTGGAAGAAGGCCGCCTTCACCCAGCATTCTCGCCCGCTGGGCCAACCAGGCGCCTCCATGGGACGAAGCATGAGGACGGATCGTTACCGGCTCACCGAATGGACTGGACCCCGGTTGAAAAAACCCGTCCACGAACTCTACGACTATCAAACGGATCCCGGCGAGACGGTCAATCTGGCCAACCGCCCCGAATACAAATCGCTCCGGGAAGATCTCACGGCCCAGCTCGACGCCGGATGGAAGGCCGCTCTGCCTTCCGAGAGTCGTCCCGTTGACCAGCGACTCCTCTTCTCGTTCGGCCTCATCGCCGACGTGCAATATAGCGACGAGCCCGACCGTCCGCCCCGAGCCTATCGGACGTCGCTCGACCGGTTGCGGCAGTGCGTGACCGAATTGAACCGGCATCCGATCGATTTCACGATCCAGCTCGGCGACGTGATCGACGGCAACACCAGCCCGGAGAAGACGCGGGAAGACCTCGATCGGGTCATGTCGGAATTTGCCCGGCTCGACAAGAAGCTCTATCACGTCGTCGGGAATCATTGCCTCAACGCCGGCCGCGAGGAGCTTGAAAAAAAACTGGGGTTGGCCCGGGCCTATTACGATTTCACGCCCGAGGGTGTCGAAGGCTGGCGACTGATTGTGCTCGACGGCAACGACGCGGGCTATGGGGTGCTGGGCGAGGAACAAACCAAGTGGCTCGAAGCGACCCTGGCCAAGGCCCGCCAGCGCGGCGAGCGCGTTATCGTGTTCAACCACTTCGCCTTGCTCAAACAGGCCGCTGCGCACTCCCGGATGAAGCGGCCTGAGCCCGCGCGGAGCATGCTCGGCCAATCGGGATGCGTGGTTGCCTATTTCGCGGGCCACGAACATGCCGGGGGCTTCGCCGAGGATCGCGGCATTTACCACGTGACCTTGCAAGGCATGGTGGAAGCTCCCGAGCAAAACGCCTTTGCGATCGTGAAGGTCTTCGACGACCGGATCGAAATCGAGGGATTCGGCAAGGTGCCCAGCCGTTGCCTTCCTCACAAAACGCGTTCACCAAAGAGCGGGCATTCGGCACGGCCCAGCCACCCGGTCGCCCGGGCCCCGTCGCCCGTCAGTTTTCGAGGACTTCTTTTTCCCGAGCCTTGGCCAGGTCGGTGACTTTGGTTTCGTAGGTTTTGGTTAGTTCCTGGATTTCATTTTTGACGTCGTCGCGTTCGTCCTCGGAGAGCGTTTTGGCTTTTTCGGCCTGTTCGGCTTTCTTATTGCCGTCGCGGCGGACATTGCGCAAGGCGACCTTGGCTTCCTCGGCCAGTTCGTGGATCCGGTTGACCATGTTGCGGCGGACGTCGCTCGACAGAGCCGGAACGTTCAGGCGGATTACCTGGCCGTCGATCTGCGGATTGAGCCCCAGCGTGCTGGCTTGTATCGCCTTTTCGATGCTCTTGACCGTGCCCGGGTCGTAGGCGCGGATGACGATTTGGTTGGGGTCGGGCGCGCCGACCGAGGCGAGCTGTTTCAGGGGGACGGTCGAGCCGTAGACTTCGATCCGCAACGAGTCGACCAACCCGGGATTGGCCCGGCCCGTCCGGATGCCCGCCAGACTGGACTTCAACCCGTCGATCGTTTTTTCCATGCGCTCTTCAACGTCCAGGAGGATGTCGTCGGCACTCATGCTTTGGATCCTTTTCTGGTGGAGCGGGGAACCATGAAAATCCATATCCACGAATCGTGGACATGCCGCCCGATCTCGGCTCAGGACTCCTCCTCGTGGACAAGCGTTCCGACGCGTTGTCCCTGGATGGCTCGCTCGATGTTGCCCTCCTTTCGGAAGTTGAACACGAGGATCGGCATGTTGTACTGCTGGCACTTGGTGATTGCCTCCTGGTCCATGACCCGAAGGTTTTGCCGGCGCACGTCGTCGTAGGTCAGCTCGCCGTAGAGGACGGCGTGAGGGTTTTTTTCGGGATCGTCGCTAAAGACGCCGTCGACGCGGGTAGCTTTTAGCAGGGCGTCGGCGTCGAGTTCCAAGGCCCGCTGGGCCGCCGCCGTGTCGGTCGTGACGAAGGGGCTTCCGGTGCCGGCCACGAGAATGACGATGCGTCCCTTGTCGAGGTGGCGTCGGGCGCGGCGGCGGATGTAGGGCTCGGCGACGCCGTCCATTTTGATGGCTGTCATCAACCGCGTGTCGCAGCCGAGCAACTCGAGCGCGTCTTGCAGGGCCAAACCGTTCATCACCGTGGCCAACATGCCCATGTAGTGGGCCGTCGCCTCGTGGACGCTCGACGTGCCCGAGGTGAACTGGGCCCCGCGGAGAATGTTTCCGCCACCCAAAACGATGGCGATTTGGGTGCCGTGCTGCGAGGCGCGGACGGTTTGCCGGGCGATATGGGTAACGGCGTCCATCGAGATGCCGCGTTGGCCCGACTCGCAAAATCCCTCGCCGGAAATTTTCAGCACGATCCGTTTATAATGCGGCGCCGCTTGCCCGGTTTCGGCCATGGCTTATTCCTTGCCTAGTTCCCAGTGAATGAAACGAACGAGCTTCATGCCGCCGGCATTGGCCACCTTGCCGACGGTTTGGCTGTCGTCCTTCACGAACGGTTGCTCGGTCAGACACTGCTCGGCGTAAAAGTTGCGCAAGCGGCCCTCGACCATTTTCTCGATGATTTTCTCGGGCTTGCCTTCCTTGCGGGCGATTTCCGACTGGATCTCGCGCTCCTTGGCGACCACGGCCGGGTCGAGGTCGTCGACGCCCAGCGCCTTAGGCCGCATCGCGGCGACGTGCATGCAAATGTCCTTGGCCAACTCGGGCGTTCCGCCTTCGTAGTGCAAAATCACGGCCGAGGCGCCATTGTGATGGGCATAGCCGCCGCAGGGGCCGTCGATCCGGGCAATCTTCTCCAGCTTGAAGACTTCGCGGATCCGGTTGTTCAGATCATCGAACTGCCGGCGGAGCGTCTGCGACGGATTGCTCGGCGAAGGCTGATCGAGCAACTCGTCGGGCGTGGCCGCGCCGGGCCCAATCGCCAATTGCGCGGCCAGATCGTTGGCCAGTTGGATGAATTCCTCGTTGGCCGCAACCGGCGCGCTCTCGCACCGCAGGTCGACGATCGAGCCGACGCCCTTGTCCGCATCGAAATAGATGGCGACGCGCCCGGACGAAGTCGCCCGACCGGCTCGTTTTTCCATGGTCTTAGCGCCGGCTTTTCGGAGTATTTCGACGGCCTTTTCCGGATTGCCGCCCGACTCCTGCAAGGCCTTCTTGCAATCCATCATCGGCAGGCCGGTTCGTTCGCGAAGGTCCTTGACCGCGGCAGCGGTGATTTCAGCCATGGTTGTCTCCAGGGGAGGAAATATAGGGATTGGAAGATTAGGATGTCCGTGCAACGGAGCCTGGCCCCGTTGCACGGTAATGAACCGCTCAGGCTTCGACGACGGCTTCGTTCGCCTTGTGGGGCGCGCCGTACTTCAGGTCGCCGGTGGACGCCTTGCCCGCCAATACGGCGTCGGACAGCAAACGAACGATCAACTCGATCGAACGGATGCTGTCGTCGTTGCCGGGAATCGGCAGATCGACGACGTCCGGGTCGCTGTCGGTGTCGATCAGCGAGACGGTCGTGATGCCCAGTTTGCGGGCCTCGCGTATGGCGTTCTTTTCCTTGCGGGGGTCGATGGTGACGATGCACTCGGGCAACCGGTTCATCGAACGGATGCCGTTCAGATTGCGGAACATCTTGCGATATTCGCGGTTCAGGGCCGACTGCATTTTCTTCGAGTACGTGCTCAACTCGTCGCTGGCCCGAAGAGCTTCAAGCTCCTCGAGTCGCCCGAGCCGGTTGCGGATCGTCCGGAAGTTGGTCAACGTGCCGCCGAGCCAGCGATCGCTGACGTAGGGCATTCCACAACGCTCGGCTTCGCGTTGGATCGAGTCGGAAGCCTGCCGCTTGGTCCCGACGAACAAGACAAGGCTGCCGCCGCCGGCGACCTGCTGCAAGTATTTTCGCGCCCGCAACAATCCGCGGATCGTTTCGCGGACGTCGATAATGTGGATCAGATTGCGGCGGCCATAGATGTAAGGCCGCATCTTGGGATTCCAACGGCTCGCGCGATGGCCAAAATGAACCCCCGCCTCGATCAACTCCTTCACTAGTACGGTAGCCAAACCAGTCACTCCTCAAAAAGGCACACCGGCCAAGTCCTCGGCATCCACGGACCGCGTGGGCCCGCCAAGGCGTCCGGCGTTAGGGCAGCTTATCGGTCAATGTGCAACGCTAAATTCACCCTCGTCTTGGACCGTTCAAGACGGGGAACTCTGCATGATAGCAGGCCCGGCGGGGTGGGTCAATTGGCCTGGCCATAAGACCTACCATTAGGGGGGTGCTGAAGGTGGGCATCAGCCGCGTAGCGGCATAATGTGAATAGCCGGGGGTGAAGCGCAACGAAACCCCCGGAAAACGTGATCGCATGTACGATGCCGCGTAGCGGCATTACCATTGTCCGAGACCAAAATTACGCCGCTACACGGCTTTTTCTTTGGGCTCGGGACCTCATGACCAATAGCATTGACTCAGACGAATATCACAATCTCATGAGCTATATCCGCAGTTTCATCAGACAACCGGCCGAGGAAAAACACATGCGACCGCCGGGCCGGTAATGTTCTTCGGCCGCGGTGAACGCAATAAAACCGATCACGATCGCGGCACTTCGCCGCCATGAGCGCTTGGGCAACGTCCGTTCGTCCATCGGGCCCTCATTTCACAACGCCAGACGTGGCGCGGGGCCCGGCCAGATGGCCATGCCGGCCCGGCCGCTACGCCCCGTTGATCAGCTCATCGTAATCGGCCGCCGTGCCGCCGGCCAGGCAGCAGTGGATGATCTGGCGGCCCAGGGGGTCAAGATCGGGCTGCAGGAATTTACGCAGTTGTTCGTGGAAAAACTCGGTCAGAATCGCCGCGCCGCGATCGTAGGCTTCCACGCCGACCTCCGGCTGGGTTTCGACCTGAAGAAACCATCGAGGAATGAGCGTCCCTTCGATCCTCATGCTTCGCAACGAGTACCCCAACAACGGGCATCGCGACGACTCAATCTGGTCCGGCTTGAACTTCGCGTGGCCGCGGCGGGCCAGGTAGTCGCGGGCAAGCCACTCGGGCATGAAGCCCGTTTGCCAGGCCCCGACGTGCTGGTTCGGCGTGAGGATGTAGATGGTTCGCCGCGCGGCCTGAAACTGGCGCAGGAGCAAATTGGCCTGATCGACGCGCCGGCCCGTCGCAAACGGCCAGTAGCTGCCGACCCCCTCGCTTCCCATGGCATTGCCGCCGACGATGCTCGGGTTGGCGTAGCCGCGCGGGGCCACCAGACGCCAAAGCCAGGCCAGCGCCGGCGGCAGCAGGTGGAACAATCCCAAGATGCCGTACGAAGGGGCGTCGGCCGTGCAGGGGGGCGTGCGGACGCCGAAACTGCGAATGTCGACGCTGACCTTTTCGTTGATCACGCCCGGCACGATCTGCCGGGGAACAATAACGCGCGGATTGGGGCAGGCCACGCCCGGCGCGTCCTCGACGTGCTCCCAAATCAGCGCCGTGCCGCCGGCCACGACGTCGATGTTGAGAAACAAAAGCGGTTTGGACGGCGCGACGGTCAGCCGCTCCAGATCGTGGTCGGTTCCATAATGGCCGATGTGGTCGACCCGAAGAAACCAGCCGTTTTCGGCGTCCATGAGCCAGAGTTTTTCGTTGCCTTCCTGATAGTCGGGATGGCACAGGCCCATGTCGTCGCAGACCGGGTAGAGGTCGCAGGTTCGCGGAATTTCGAGATAGCGTTGTTCTTGGGTCACGAGGTTTCGGCCCAGCAAGATTCGGCCGTCGGCCAAACGGTGGGGTTGCTGAAGCATTTCGCTCTTGCCGCCGCCGCTGGCCCCCTCGTGCATGATGGTGACCAGATTGTCGTAGGGCGTAATGACCTGAACGGCCGAGCAATGGGCCGTGATCCATCCTTCGTCGGCTCCCTGCTGGATCAGCGCTCCATAAATGCCCTTCTTGGCGCTGGGGCCCGGGTAAAGGTTGTAGGCAAATATTTCGTGGATGTCGTTCCGGTTATGGACGACGATCTGCCGACCGTCGAAATGCGTGTGGCGAAACGGCGGCGCGACCAGGATGATCGTCGACGGCTTGAACGTCCGG
>JAFGAY010000223.1 GCA_016933425.1 Pirellulales bacterium | reverse complement strand
GTCAGGCGGACGCTGCGGAAACAGAGCCAGGAAAGCCCCAGCCCAATGGCGAACGAAAGACCGGCCAGCCGGATCAGGGTGCGTTTGCCTTCGTAGTCGATGGCCGCGTTGTCGACCGGCGGCCCGCCCAGGTGAAGCTCGACGACCTTGCCGTTTTTGACCGGCAGGAGCTGGCCCTTGGGATAGGTCTTCCGATCGCCGAGCACGCCGCAATCGTTGGCCGTATTCTTGACGCATTGGATCACGGCGGCCAGATCCTCGCCGTGAAACACGTCGGCCAGCGTCGCCACGAGGCACGTTCTCTGGTGGTCGTCGCCGATCAGCGAGCCTTCGAGCCGCTCGAGCACCTGTTGGCGCGACAAGTCGTCGAACCGCTCCTCGGTTTGCTTGACCAGCTCCTTGCCCGTCAACACGACCTTGAAATACGGCTTTTTGCCTTCGTCGATCGCCTCCTCGTCGCGCGCGAGGAGCTTTCGGGCCATGTTGTCGAGCGTTCCCTCGGGATCGTCCAGCGTGCAGCCGTCCCAACTGGCCAAGATGAACTGGTCGTGCGGAAAATGCTCCTCGAACCAGGCGTAGTCGGCCGTCTCCTGGAATCCGTCGGGCAACCACGTTTTGACGTCGTTGCGATTCTTGCGCAGCGCGTCCCGCGACCCAATCCCGATGAACGGGAGGGAGAACATCAGCACCGCCAGAATAATCAGGCTGTTGCGTGAATTAAAAAATCGCTTCATGCATCGCTCGCTGAACAACAATACGGGCCGCGTCGGCGGATGGATCGCATCGGTGGCCGCGAATCATCCTGAAATCGGTAAAACTCCTGAAACTCTCAGCTTACCGCTAATCGTTTCAGCCGTCCATGTCAGCGGAGGAATGATTGGAGCGAATCGTTAGTTGCCCGTAGGAGAAGTTGGCCCTGTTTAGCCATTTTTACGCCGAATAGAACGGCGATGCGGGACGACCAACGGAGAAAAAGCCGCAAACCCTGTCGTTGGGGGGAATGTTAAAATGTCCGGGTGGTCGCCCGGACATGGCGGGAAAAGAAGAATGGCTGGTTACCAATCCAATTCGAGACCCAGGCTCAACGACTGCATGAAGAGCACTCCGCCGTTTTCGACGCGGCCCGGCGAGCCGATTCGGCCGTTGACCTGTTCGGGCGCCAGCGCCACGCCCATGAGCCACATCATGTCATACGCGGCGTGAAGCACCAGATTCGCACGAACCTGATACGAGGCGGTGAATCCGACCTCGAGCAAACCGGCCGCGTCGCGCGACCGATCGGTGTGATATTCCGAGTACTGGTTGTTGACGTTGGTATAAGGGCCGGCGGCGTCGTAAAGATCGACGTCGCCCATCGGATCGTCCAATCCGCCGGTGCTCACCATGCTCGACAATCGATCGGCGAAATTCACGAAAATGGCTCCCTTGGCCCGCGTCCCTAGCTCGAGAAATCCCTTGCGAACGACGATGTCGCCGCCGATCTGAAGACCGACCATGTCGTTATGGGTGCGGACATTGTATTCGCCGCGGGTCGTCGCCGTGGTTGAATCGATCAAGGCGCCGGTTTCGGGATCGTAGTTATCGACGACAACCTGGCCCGAGCCGTTCAGCCAATAGCCCTCGTCGAGCGACATGCCGCGCGCGCCAACCAGGAACGAGTAGATGCAGCCGTCCTGGGCCTCGCGGCACCAGCAGCCGTTCTGATAGAGCACCATGCGGTCGTGGCGCATGCGCGGCCGGATCCGGACGTTCAACTCGAAATTGTCGAACCGCGACTCGTACCGTTCGTAAAGATCGTCGACCCTGTTGAAGCCGGCAAGCCGGTTGTCGAAAATCGTGTACAAGTTGCCGAAGGTTTCAGTCTGAAACGCGCCCAGATTGTCGGCGATCGGATAAAGCGACGGTGTGCCGAACGCCGCGCCTCTAGCTGTCGGCCGGTCGGTCTGGTGAATCGCAAAGTCCTCGTCCCATTGGTTCAATCCATAGTAGGTGAACTCCAGGAACTGATCGCGGTTTTCCGCGTCGCGTCCCAGGTAGCGGCCGATCGTGATTTCGTAGCCGGCCGCCGGCCCAAACGCCATCGACCGGCCCGTCATGGCGTAGTCGATGCCAAAAACGTCGACAAATTGAATGCCGTTGTACGCCTGGCCAATGCCGCCGTAGCCGCCGATGGGCGTTTCCCTCGGCTTGGGGTGGCTCATTACGCGGGCACGCTGATCGAGATACCAGTTCGGCGGACAGCAATAGCCCCGGGCCGTCTTCTCGCAACAAGGACCGTGCGGCCGAGGTTGGACCATAGCGCCGGGCATGAGGATTTCGCCCTCGGGCATCGCGCCGCCGGAGGGCGACGTGTTCGACGTGGTTACGTCGGGAATGGGGGTGATCGCTTCCATCGGCTGCCACTTTTGGTGGGGCGTCGTCGTGCCGTAATCCGGCGTCAACGAATCGGGTGCCGCGGCATTGGTTGCCGGCGGCGCGGCCGGAGCCGTCGATTGGATCGTCGGCTGGGGCGAGGCGACCGGCTGGGGCGCTATCAACTCCTGCGCATATTCCTGCGCCCAGGCCGTACCACCAAGTAACCAGGCGACGATCGCCAAATGGAACGTTGTGCGTCTCATGACCCATTCCACGACAAGGTTGTTCTTCCTCGACACTGCGGCGACCGGGCGTTCCCGTCGCGCAGCGTCGGCTTGGTTTATCACGATACACCTGGCTAATCGGCCAAAGATTGTCCTTACAACAGGAATAACCGTTAAAATCGACAAAGAATGCCTTGGCTGTACGATTAATACAACCAGCAAGGTCTATATAAGCAGATAAGTCCTATATATTTATCCCACATTCACATTCGGGGCCTGTATGTTGGTCAAACTACGACAGACCCCAATTGGGTTGCCCTGCATACTGTGTTACCATCATCTCATGGCAGTGAGACACTGGCGGATGGGTGCTAGGATAATTCACCCCAAACTAATCATTTATTCAGGACGATCGATGCTGCCCAAATTCACATGCCCGGATTACTCACCCTCCGACTCATGAAACAGACCACGAACTGAAAGCAATCTCGCATGGCCATCGACCCTTATAGCCTGTGTCCCGGCGGGACGGGCAAGAAAATCAAATTCTGTTGTCCTGATTTGTTGGGTGATCTGAACACGTTGGTTCGGATGATCGAAGGCCAGCAGCACGCGGCGGCCTTGCGGCATCTCGAGTCGATGGACTCGGGCGATAAGCCCCGCGCGTGTCTTGCCGCCCTCAAAATTCAATTGCTCCGCGCCGCCAGTCGCGACGAGGAGGTCAAGGCGGTCGTCCGGCAATTTCTCGAACACTTTCCCGAAAACCCCATCGCGTTGGCCGAATCGGCCATCGAGGCGGCCGGCGACGAAGACGCTCCGGCCGCCATGCGCCTGCTCCAAAAGGCAATCGCGGCCGTCGACAAACATCTCTACTCCCAGGTCTATGACGCTATAGGAGTGGTTGCCGGGCTGATGGACGAGTTGGGCTTTTTTCGCGCGGCGCAGGCGCTTTTGCATTCACAGATAATCATCAACAAGGACGACTCCCAGCCGCGGGAAGCGCTCTCCGAGATGATTCGCGCCGACGAGATTCCGTTGTTGGTGCGCGACGAGTCCTTTTTCGCGACGTGTCCCGAGGGTTCTCCGATCGCCGCGCCCTTGGAAGAGGCGATGCAACCGCTGGCCCAGGGCAATTGGCCGGAAATGGCTCGGCGGCTGGAAAAACTGACCGAACAGGCCCCGGACGAACCGGCCGCGTGGCGCAATCTGGCCATCGTGCGCGGTTGGCTGGCCGATCAGGCGGGAGCCGCGGTAGCGCTGGAAAGATACGCCGCGCTCGATGTTCCGCTGGAGGAAGCCGTCGAAGCGGCCGCCACGGCCTTGCTGCTGACCGACGATCCGCTGGGCGACATGATCGATGGGCTACAATTGATCCACACCGTCGAGGAGGCCGACGAATTGGCCGGGCTTTTCTCGACGTGGAAACATGCCGCCGTCATACCGGTCGATCCGGCCATGATGGCCAACGAAGAAGTGCCTCCCAAAATGATGTTCTGGCTCCTGGACCGGCCCATGGCCGATCCGGCCGCCGAATTGACGCTCAATACGGTTTCGCGCGTGTTGGGGCATGTCGCGCTTTTCGGACGGCAGACCGACCGCGAGGCGCGTCTCGTGGTGATGGGCGCGACGTCGGACGACGAGGAGATCATTGGCAAGTTGCTCGCCGAAATCGCCGGCGGTCGAATCGTCGGGCCGCCCCAGCGCGAGGTCGTTGCCCGACTCTCAGCCACTCGAACCTTGTTGCATCGACCGTGGCGGTTTCCGTCGGGCGTGCCGCGCGAGACGGTGCAAGCGTTGGCCGCGAAACACCTCGAGCGGGCCGTTTTCGAGACATGGCCCCAAAGGAGGCTCGGCGCGCTCGGCGGCCGTTCGGTCGAGCAAGCCGCCTCGGAACCCGACAAGCGAATCCGGCTGCTGGCGGTCATTCTGGTCCTCGACCAGTGGCTTCATCAGATGGACGAGCCGTTGGACTTGAATCGGCTGCGCGACCGGCTCGGTCTGCCCACCCTCGGCCCGATCGATCTTGAAAACACTCCCCTCGAGCGTCTTCCCCTGGTTCGGTATTCTCGGGTTGTCGTCGAGCAGCTCGACGACAAGTCGCTTTTAGGCGGATTTCATCGTGCGGCCGCTTATCGGGTCGATCAGGCGATCGTCGCGTTCGGGCGGGAACTGATCGACCGGACGGAAGTCGACGCCGAGGAGAAGCTGTTTGTGCTGGCCACGCTGGCCCAAACCGAGAGCGATTCGCAACGGGCGTTGGACTATGTCGAACGCGGCCGAGTGTTGGCCGAATCGTCGGGCCAGTCGTCGGCCCCTTGGGACTTGTTCGAACTCGAACGCCGCATGGTCGACCGCGACATCGAGGGAGTCCGCCGCGTATTCGACCACCTTCAGCGAGACCACGCACGCGAGCCGGGAGTCGCCGCGGCGCTCGGCGATTTTCTGTACCGCGCCGGCGTGATCGACGAGCAGGGCCGGCCAACCCGAACCGAAACGGTCCCGGACGCCGTCCCCGACGCCGCCGAGGAAGAGGAATCGGCCAGCCGGCTCTGGACGCCCGACAGCGAGAAACCGGCCGGCGCGAAGTCCAAACTCTGGATGCCCGAGTAAAAGCCGTAGGCCGGGTAATGACCCGGCAGGTTATGGCCGGATCCAATTTCCGCGTTACCACAACCCGCGCGATTGGCGCGCGTAGGACGTCCCGATCGACGCCTTGGGCACGATCACCGGTTGGGGTTGGACGTCCAGCGGAATGCCGATGATGCTTTGGGCCATGGTGGGGCCGCCGGTGGGCGGCTGCTTGCCTTTGAAGGTCTCCATGATCCGCAAGACGGTCGGATCGATCTCGATTTTGCCGTCCGGCCGCGGCGTGCCGACCGAATCGAAGCTGCCCACCGTGACAATGCTGGCCTTGCGGTCGTGATATTCGTAGGCCTCGTATCCCTTCTTGCGCAGCGCTTCGGTTAGTCGATGGGCCATGTCGGCCGCCTGATCCAGTTTACTTTCGGGCATCCGCTTCTCACCCATTTCAATTTTTCGGATTTCGTCCTGGTCGACGATCACCTTGCCTACGAAATGGGCCACCTGGACCGTGTATTGGCCCGGACAATCCAATAGGCTGTAGTGTATGCCGTCGACATGGCGTGAAACGGTTTGGTTCATTTGAACGACTAGCGGATCGATTTCACTTTTGGCGGAAAACTGCCCTTTGCGCATCGGGTTGGGAACCATGAAGGCGTGGCCCATCGGGCCTCGGTTCCTTTTGGCGTTACCCGGCTTGAGCATGGCCGTCTGGACAGCGCGGACGAAAGCCAGCGACTGGTTGGTCCGCTTGCCTTTTTTAATTTCGAGGCAATCGGGCCGGGCGAATTTTATCTTTTTGAGTGTCGCCTCGGCTTCAGGATCGTCGATGCTCGGAAAATCGCCGACCAGCACCGCGGTTTCCTCGATTTCCGAGCCGCGCCGATACGTCCACTTGGTCGGCTGGCCGAAACGGTTGAGCCCGCGCCCATCGGGATCGTCGTCCAGATTGAACCGCATCTTGTGGACGTAGGCCGGCAGCTTGTAACGCTGTCGCAATTCGAGAACCAGGTCGCGCGCCTGATCCTCGGCGCCGTCGCCCGAGAACGTGGCGGCCAGAATCAGCCATGGACCATCGTCCTCGGTCAGCTTATAGGGTTTCTCAGGATCGGCCTCGACGCGCCGCAGCGACAAAATCGATTCCCAGGGAGGCGCGGCCGACGACAACGCCGGAAAAAACAAACCCAAGCTCGCGGCGGCCAATACCAAGCCAAGAAACGGTCGATTTCGCATCATCGCCTCCATGCGACGGACGGGAAAGACGTTTGTGAACGCCGAAGGTGCTCCCCGGCACGCGGCCGAGGGTCGCGGAGTCTAGCAAATGACGTTGGACGATGCCAGAGCGCATCGAATCCGCCCCCCTTCGACCGCCTGAGCCGTCGCCCGGACCAAACGGCCGATCCATCGCGCGTCGCCAAATAACTCGACCGGCGCATAGCGGGCCGACGTTCCCACCAGCGTGTCGGGCCGGTCGCCGGCCGATTCGACGAGAACCGAGAGAATTTCACCCCGAAG
>JAFGAY010000005.1 GCA_016933425.1 Pirellulales bacterium | reverse complement strand
AGGACGTTGAATTGGAATGGTGGCCGAAAAACGGAGCGGACCGAGTCGCGTTGGATAAAGAAACCCGCCTCGAACGCGGCAACCAGTTCATCCACTTGGTTGGGCTTCATCACGAGCACGAAATCAAGATCGTGGGTCGTGCGGGGGATGCCCCAGTAATTGCTCGCCATCGAACCGGTCAGCATGTATTCGATGCCGGTCCTGTCGAGCCGGGCGAGCACATCGACCAGAAACTCTCGTTCCGTCCTCATTGGCGTCCCAATTCAATTCGGCGGCGCAGTTCTTGTTCGACTTCTTCCGCCGTTGCGCCGGGAAACTGCCGGCGGATGCCCTCGCGGGCGATGTCGCAAGCGAATTCGTGAAGGTCGAGGGCGATTTTCAAACGCTCTTCGCCCGTCATGGCCCGATATCGTTCGATCTGGCGTTGAGTAGCTTCGGCGGGGAACATGGCGTGCTTTCAGGCAATGCTTGCGAAGGTTCCTTTCGGACCCCGGTCGCTTTCCATCGAACTGGAGAGTTTTCGGACGTTCGCTGGGTAGACGTTAACCGGATGCGTGGATGCTCACTTGCCCGCGAGTGGTGCAATCCTTGCGTCGCGAGGGCCTCGTTCGGGCGTCTTTCCACCCTCACCCCCGACCCCTCTCCCAGAGGGCGAGGGGAGAATACGCAAAACGCCCGGCGGCCGAGGTTTCGGCGCCGGGCGTTAACTGGTCGGCCTGGAATCACGCTGTCTTATGAAAAAGCTCCCCGACAAGGACTCGAACCTTGGACTTAGCGGTTAACAGCCGCTCGCTCTACCAACTGAGCTATCGGGGAAAATGCGAGACTCTTTAGTCTAACTCGGCTCTTGCCCGAGTGCAAGCACACCGGGGGGAGGGGAATTGATCGGAACGCTCGGCGTTAGGGTTGGTTTGGATCGCACGTCTGTTCGGCGGCCGGGGTTCGTCGTTTTTCGAGCAAAACGGCGTTTCCTTGCTCGTTGAATTCGACGCGGTCCATGAATCGGCGCATCAGGAGGACCCCCCTTCCGCTGGGGATGTCGCGGTGTTCGTGGTCGGTCGGGTCGGGCAGCCGAGCAGGATCGAAACCGTTGCCTTGGTCGGTCACCTCGATCCGCACGAGGTCGTCCGACATGCGGCACCAGACGTGGACCGTTTTGGCCGCGTCCAGGGCGTTGCCGTGGCGGATGGCGTTGACCAGGGCTTCCTCGAGGGCCAGGTGGACGCTAAAGACGTCGTGCTTGCCCCATTTGCGTTGTTTCAATTGGCGGAGGATTTCTTGCCGGACTTTTCGGCCCGCCCCGGCCCGGCTCGGGATCGTGTGCTCGCACTGCCAAATCCAGCAAGGCTCGGACATGAGATGGGAAGCGGGGGGAAATGGTGCTCAGAAGGCGGCCAGGGCGTCGGCTTCGTCTTCTTTGATGTCGAACAGGCGATTCAGCTTCGTAATGACGAAAACTTCGTAGGTTTGCGGTTGGATATTGCAGAGTTTGAGCTTTCCCGCGGCGGCCTTGACCTTTTTTTCGAGCGTGATCAGTTTGCCCAGCGCCGCGCTGGAGAGAAACTCGACGGCCGAAAAGTTCAAAACGAGTTTTTTTCGGTTCTCGACCTCGACCAGGTTGAGCAGTTCGCGTCCCAGCTCTTGAATGTTCAGGTCATCAATTATTTTCTGGTCGCGAAAACGAACCACGGTTACGTCGCCGACCTCGTCGATGGTCAGCCGTCGGTATTCGGTCATTGGGGAGACTCCTCTGGGAATGGTCCTGGGGAACATGGCGGAAGTCGAGCAAAAAATGGGGGAAACTCGCGCCATGCACCGGAACCCGGAACATGCCTAGCGGCGACCACCCATCCCCTCTTTACTCCATGGCCGGTAGTCGAGCGAATTTTCGCCCGGCCGGCTCTCATGCAATCTTATCCCCACCGGGAAGGGTGTCAAGGCGATTTGCTCGCCGGGGAATGGTGACGGTTTATGGTGGTAGCACGGCAAGATGTGGGTGGAGGGTCACGCTCCCGTGTTTTGAAATTGCCAAAATGGTGGACTCTTCATGCTGGGTGATCGCCATAAGCCCCGCCGGGCTTGTCCCGGTGGAACATGGTTTGGCAACTACCTGGTGGCGCGCCCCGAGCCTGCGATGGGTGTGATAGGGTAGAAAAACCACGCCCTTCGTACCTCAGGGCGTGCCACCTTGCCGTCCTGGGCGAGGGCGTCTGGATCAGCCCGGTTTTCGCAGGGCCATTGCGTGCAGGATGAGCACCGAGCCGGCTGACGTGAAGAGCCAGCCCAACCAGTCGGGCGGACGAAACTCCTTGGCCGGGGCAACCGTCTGATCCGACATCGAGAACGTATCGGCCGCCTCAATGGCCGCGGCCATGGGGTGGCCCGTCTTCTCGGCCAGAAACTTCGTGCACTCGGGCGTCATGACGTACTCGTAGGTCAGCAGAAGCTGGAGCCCGAGCAGAAGACAAACCATGCCCGCCAGAAAAAATTGATTGCGATTCAGGTCCATCGCATGCACCCGTGGTTGACGGTGGAGCCCCGCCAGGGGCCAATTCGACACGTTCCCAGCTTATTCATCGTGCTCGGGCGTTGGGCGAGTCCACTGGTGGTCCACGCATGACGGTTATGCGGCAATGTGGGAATTGCCTGGCGCGATTGTGTGGCCCGCAACGGATAACGGGCCTCCCGAGCCCGTGCCGCATTCATTAAAATAGGAGGTCTTTGTGAATTCCGACAATCGTAGGTTTCTTTCTCGACGGGAATGCCGATGGAGCCGAGCGGTCAAGTTTCGCCGGATGCGTCTGGCGGCCAGTTCTCGCCGTGGCGAATCATTCGGCTCGACGCGCCCAGCATGGACGAACTGATCGCGCGGGCCGGCCGGGCCTGCGCGCGGGCCGGCGAGTTGATCGACCGATCAGATTCGCTCCGCTTTTCGGCCGGCGGCGGTTGCCGGCTGGCGATCGTGGCCCGGGGCGTCGACGATCTGGCGGCGAAGCTGTCGTTGGCAGCCGGATGCGCCGGCACGTCCCGGGCGTCCACCTTGGCGCGAAAGGACATTTTTCTTGGCCGCCCGGCAAGTCCTCCCGGAGAGATTGCATTTCTTTTTCCCGGCCAGGGTTCCCAGTATCCGGGCATGTTGCGGGAGCTTGTTGACGAATTCCCTCCGGCCGCGGAGGCATTGCGCCGGATCGACGCTGTGCTCGGGCGACTTGGCATTCCGGCGTTCGAGCAATTTGCCGGCGTCGGGAGCCGCGTGTTGGGCCGAGACGTTTGGCTTACGCCCCTTTCGATGTTATGCGCCGGCACGGTAATTTATTATTCGCTCGAGGCGTTGGGCATTCGGCCCGACGTGGTCGCCGGTCACAGTTTCGGCGAGTTTGCCGCCTTGCTGGCCGCGGGCGCTTGGGATTTTGAAAACGCGGTTCTCGCCACGCGGGCCCGATGCCGGGCCGTCGAGGCTTGCCGCGACGTGGCCGGGCAAATGCTCTCGATCGCCGCGCCGGGCCCGGTGGTCGAGCAGTTCTGCCGTGAATTGGGCGGCCGGCTGTATCCGGCTGTTTACAGTTCGCCAAACCAGACAACCGTCGGCGGCGATGGGCCGTCGATCGAACGGCTCCAGCAGCGGCTCACCGCCGAGCGCATTGCCAGCCGCGTGATTCCCGTCCCCCGGCCGTTTCACACCCCGTTGATGGAACCGGTCCGCGGACCGCTGGCCGAGGGTCTGAGGTCGATCATTTTGCGCCGGCCGGTCGTGCCCATGCTCGGCGGGGCGGCAAACGGCCCGCTCGTCGATCCCGAGGAAATTCGCACCAACCTGGTCGTCCAGATGATTCACCCCATTCGCTATGTCGAGTTGGTCGAGCAGTTGACGGCCCGGGGCGTTCGGGCCATGGTCGAAGTGGGGCCGCGTCAGATTTTGACCCGGCTGCACCGCAAGACGCTCGCCGGCCGCGACGTCTTGGCGATTGGCGCCGACGACCGGAGCCGGCCGGGCCTCTCGCGGCTGCTGGCCGTCGAAGCGAGTCTCGACGTTCTCGGACTGCTCGACAAGCGACGTTCCTGGCCAACCGTCGATCCATTCGGCCCGGCCGGTTCATGAAACGCCGAAGGCCGCGGACAACAATCCGACGAATACGCACCGGTGGAGGGACGCGCTCCGTCGCGTCCGCTATATCCGACAGACTACCGGCCGACTACTCTCCCACCTTCTTCACCACATATGGATGGGGTCGCTTGCGGAGGACCTTGGCGTCGACGATTTTGTCGGGTTCAATCGCGGCGGCCCGGGGATCGGATGGATCGCGCTTGCGGATTTTGGCCAGGACGTCCATTCCTTTGACGACTCGGCCGAAAGCGGTGTGATGTCCGTCGAGGTGCTTCGTGGGAACGAACGTGAGAAAGAACTGCGCGCTGCCCGTGTCGCGGCCGGCGTGGGCCATGCTGAGCGTGCCGCGGAAGTGTTTGCGGTAGTCGGGCCGATAGCATTCACACGGGACGTTGTAGCCCGGCCCGCCGCGGCCGTTGTCGCCTCCCTGGGCCATGAAACCCGGGAGAACGCGATGGAACGGCAGCCCGTTGTAGTAACCCTGTTCGACCAGCGAGAGAAAATTGGCCGTCGAGTTGGGCGCCTCGTTTTCAAAAAGTTCGACCTCGACGTCGCCTTTGCTGGTTTTGATCAGCACGCGGGGCAGATCGTCGGCCGCGGCTTCGCGGGCGCGGATTTCTTGTTCCTTTTTCCAGGCGTCGCGGTGCGGACCCGGAGTCTTGAGAAAGTCCTCGCACGTCGGGTCGAGCATGTTGTCTAGGCCGCTTTCGGCGGCCGTGCTCAGATATGTTTGGGCCAAATCGAGTTCGCCCACATTGAAAGCGGCGGCGCCGCCCCAAAGGTAAAGCCCTTTTTCCTTCGATCCCTGGTCGATCAGCAGCTTGGCCAAACGCAACGCCTCTTCGTAGTCGTCTTGGTCGAAATGGCCTTGGCAACTTCCGATCAGCAGCGATTCGGTCCTCGGATCGGCCACCGGCGAGGCGACGTAGAGCGTTTCGGCCAGATTGAGGAGCTGGGAATGCACGAGTGTTAAACGCTCGAACCTTTCACGGGCCTGCTTGACGATCGCCTCGCGCCGCGCGGCGTCGGCCGCCGGATACTCCTGGTCCAGCTGCTTGAGATTCTCGATGATTTGCGTTCGCTCGGCAAACAACTTGTCGAATTGGGTCATCTGGGGACTCGCTTGATCGGCTGGCGGCGCCGCCGACTGGGCCGAGGCAACGACCGGAATCGACAGAACCAGGGACATCATTATCAATGGAACGGAACGACGCATGGAAAATCCTTTCTCGTGGCGGAGGGAGATCGTGGGTGGGATAGTCGGGGAAGTCGCTTTTTCGGTTTATTGCAACGTTTCAGCGAATTAGTGAGTGTCCGGAATACTTAAAGCTACAGCGCTAGGTTGAGCATTTTTTATCACGAAAACACGAAAAAACGAAATCGCGAAAAGGAAGAAGTTATTGAAAAAATGTCTATCTTTCGCACTTTCGTGTTTTCGCGATAAAAAAGGCTTGGCGACTAACATTCCGCAACTACTGGATAACCCTCTTTCGTGCAAGGGGTTCGCAAACACGATTTTCATACCACGAAGAACACGAAGATCACGAAGGGAAAAATGGATTTTCTTCGGACACTGCGTTTCTTCGTTTCTGGTGCTTTTGGGCTTCTTCGCGTGCTTCGTAATCTTCGTGGTAAAAAATGCGTAACAACATTATGCCAAGAGTTTCGGTTGTTTTTCAATCTTGAACAGTAAAACAAGGATTTCCACCATTTGGCTGGTGTGTTACTCGTTTCCTACTTTTCAATTTTTTTGACTTTGTACGGGTGAGGCCGCTTGCGGAGCACTTTGGCTTCGAGGATACGGTCGGGTGGGGCGTAAGTTTCTTTTGGGTCGGACGGATTTCGCTTCTGGATTTTCGCCAGCACGTCCATTCCCTCGACCACGCGGCCAAAAACGGTGTGATGGCCGTTGAGGTGCGTCGTCGGCACCAAGGTAATGAAAAACTGCGATCCACCCGTGTCCGGACCGGCGTGCGCCATGCTGAGCGAACCGCGAAAATGCTTGCGATGGTTCGGCTGGTTGCATTCGCAGGCGATCGAATAGCCCGGATCGCCCGTCCCATCGCCCTTGGGACGGCCGCCTTGCATCATGAAGCCGGGCAACACTCGGTGAAACGACAGGTCGTCGTAAAATCCTTGTTCGATGAGCGATATGAAATTGGCCGTCGTGTTGGGCGCTTCGTTCTCGAATAGTTCAAGCTCGATGTCGCCACGGTTCGTCTTCAACAGCACGCGGGGCAGATCGTCGGCCTCGGCCTCGCGGGCGCGGATTTCCTGTTCCTCTTTCCAGGCCTTTTCGTGCCGGCGCGGATCGTGATGGAACTCGAGGACAAGCGCGTCGAGCGGATCATCCTTGCCGCTGGCCAGCTTGACGCCTTTTTTCACCGCCGCTGTGATGTATTCCTTGGCCTTGTTCAGCTCGCCGATGCTAAAAGCGGCGATTCCACCCCACAGGTACAACCGCTTCTCCTGGGCGCCGTGCTCGATCATCAGTCGGGCCAGCCGAAACACTTCTTCATAGTCGTCCGCTTCAAAAGCGTGATGGCACCTGATGCCCATTTGCAGTTCGACCTGAGGGTCCGCGCCGGGCGCCTCGACATAGGCTTCCTCGACGGCCTTGTTGAGCCGGTCGTGCATCGCCTCGCCCTGGGCAACCAACTTGTCGTATTGTTTTTGAAGCTCCTTTTTTTCCGCGACCGGAGCGGAGATGTATTTCTGGCTCATCTTGGCCAATTTGGCCAGAAGCTGTTTCCACTCGTCAAACTGTTTGGCCAGCGCGGCGGCCTTGGGACGATTTTGCGATGCCGGCGCCGCCGGGGGCGAATCGGCCCATAGACGACCGGCGCTTGCCGCGACAGCGACCATAAGGACGATAAGAATAGAATGAAGCCATGCACGCATCGAATCGTTCCTTTCCACGAATCGGCCGGACACACTCCACGGGACAACCCCCCGCGACTTCCCGTCGGAAGCCGCCGCGACTATCCGCCGGAAACCGCCTTGGGTATCATAACCATTATTGGGCCCAGTGCAACCGCGGTGTTCTGCGACTCCATGGCCCCGCGGCCATGGTTCATTTGCCTGGCGGCTTACTCTCCATCGATAAAAACCAACATGGCCGGTCGAAAACGCAAGCCACCAGCCCGCGATAAACGTCAACCGCCGGGCCGCGAGAAGCCCGTCGGATTGCGAATCGTCGGCGGGACGTTTCGCGGCCGCAAATTGCAATACGCGGGCGACCGCCGCGTCCGGCCCATGAAAGACCGCGTGCGCGAGGCGGTTTTCAATCTGGTGGGGCCATCGGTTCGCGGCGCGCATGCGATGGACCTCTTCGCCGGCACCGGCGCCCTCGGCCTGGAGGCAATCAGCCGAGGGGCCGCCGGCGCGACGTTCATCGAATGCCACTATCCCACGGCGCGCGTGCTCAGGGCCAACATCGCCACGCTCGCCGTCGAGCCGCTCTGCAGCGTCGTGGTGGCCGACACGTTCGCATGGTGGAACCAATCGCCATGCTTGAGCGCGGCGGCCTGGGTCGCCTTTGTTTCGCCCCCTTATGACTTTTTTATTGATCGCCGCGAGAACATGCTTTGTTTAATCCATGGGCTGCGCGCCGCCGCGCCGCCCGGGAGCGTTCT
>JAFGAY010000222.1 GCA_016933425.1 Pirellulales bacterium | reverse complement strand
TTCATGGCGCCGGGATGGGCGGAGCCGAAGCACCAGTAGCGACCCCAGCCGGGATTGTCTTGCCCCGGCGGATGCTCGGGAATTGCCCAACGTACGATGTCTTCGTTATCGCCGATATACGCGCACTCGTTGTCGCCGCAGTCCATTCCCGTTGAATAATCGTCGGGATTGACATATTTTTCGCCAAACAGGTAGGTGTTGCTGGCGCCATCCTCGATGTCGGCGACCGTGGTCATCGAGCCGCCGTGAAATACACCGGTGGTTCTCTCTCGGAGCAGCTTCCACATGGCCTGGCCGGCGCTGCCCATGCCTTGCTCATAGTTTTTTGGTCCGTCAGCACTAAAAGCGCCGCCAAAAAGACCCGGATAATGATAAACCGTGCCGCCGTTGGCGGCGTAGTCGTTTTTCGAAACCGCGTCGACGGTTGCGGAGTAATTGTAATAAGTGCCTCCGTAAGTGGGGTAGGTGATTGCCTGCCGTCGCGAAGGGCAATACAAGCCCGCCAGAGGTGTTTCTATCATGGCCTTGGCGGCTTCTTTCCGGGCAGCGCTCATGGGCGTCATGCCCGCTTGCATGTTGTAGATGTCATTGAGTTCCATGAAGGGAAGCAGGTTGAAAATCCAGCCGCCCGGTTGACCCGAGTCGAAACCACGGTCGGGATCGCCGATCCAGAGATACCCCCAGCCAGTGGTAGGGAAATGACCGTGTGCCGACTCATGGTTTTGAGCGGCAACGGCCCACTGTTTGAGGTGGTTGGCGCACTGGATCCGTCTGGCGGCTTCTCGCGCGGCTTGCACCGCCGGAAGAAGCAGCGCGATGAGAATACCGATAATGGCGATAACCACTAAAAGCTCGACGAGGGTGAATCCTCGCGGAGAATGCGGGTGTTTAATCATTTTTACTCCCAGATATGCCGCCATGGACTAATGCGGTCCCTGCTTATATGCTAACAATATATTCCGTGCGTTCAATTGTTTTTTGCGAAAAGGCATGTTATGTTTTGCGCGATTTTGACTGATTGAAGCAAAAACGATGATATCTCGACAGGCCCAAAAAAATGTCGCCTTGGCGTTTCCCGCCGCGGTTCCTTACCTGGCGTTGTTCATGCGTGGGATTATCAATTATGCAAAACAGCACGGTCCGTGGATTTTCACCATGAGCCCGGTCGTCGACGTCCCCTTTCCAGAGACCTTGAGTATGCCGCTTGGCACATTGCGCGACTGGCCGGGCGACGGGATAATCGCCGCCGTATCGACGCAGGAAGAAGCCGAGCAAGCAAGGCAATTAAAGGTGCCCGTGATCAATCTGGCGGGTGCGCTTCGCGACAGCGGGCTCCCGCGCGTGATGGTCGATCACCATGCGATTGGCCGATTGGCGGCCGAACATCTGCTCGAATGCGGATTGCGCCGCTTCCTATACGTGGGAATAGAAGGGCTATGGTATTCCGAACAGCGTCGCGATGGATTTGCCGAACGCATTGCCGAGGCGGGGGAGCAGATCCAGATCTGCGAAACGCCTCGCCGCATTCATCCGGCTGCTTCCTGGCAAGCAAGGCTCGACGAGATCGATGTCTGCCTCGAGGGAATATCGCCGCCGGTGGGCATTCTGGCGGTTCACGACTATCGGGCGCGACTGCTCATCGACGAATGCCTGCGATTAGGGTTGCACGTGCCGGACGACGTGGCGATTCTCGGCGTCGACAACGACGACGTCATTTGTGAATTTTGTCAACCGACGTTGAGCAGCGTGTCGCGAAGCGCTCAATGGGTAGGATACCAGTCGGCCGCCTTGCTCGACCGGTTGATGTCCGGCGAGACGCCTCCCAAGCACGACGTCCTCATTCCTCCGGATGGCGTGGTGAAGCGACAATCGACCGACGTCATCGCCGTCCACGATGCGCACGTCTTGAAAGTGGTTCGGTTTATTCACGATCACGTGGACGAACCCTTCGGCGTCGAGAAATTGCTGCAGCTCGTTTCCATCTCGCGGCGTCAACTGGAAACCCTGTTCAAAAAACATCTCGGACGCACGCCGTACGAATATCTTTGCCAGATGCGCGTTCGTCGGGCGAAAGATCTTCTGTGGGATCCCGAGGGATTCAGCATTGCGGAAGTGGCCCAGCTATGCGGATTTCCCGACAGCTACCGGTTTCGCCTGGTTTTCACTCGACTGACGGGAGAAACGCCCACGGCTTACCGCCGCCGGATACCGAGGCAATCGTGATTCGTCCCGGAATGAAGGAAATTGGGGGGGAAATCCGGGCAAATCCGGTCTCTTGACGTTTCGTTTTGACGCACGAACGAATCGTTCGCGCGCCGGTCAAATGATCAAGCGAAAGCGACCACGATCTTTCCACCAGGGCGTAGCGCCAAGGCCGATCAAGTTCGACCGCTTCCGCCCATCCACGCCGGCATTTCGTGGGCCGGGGGGAGGTGGACGACGCGGGTATCGATGGCTTCGGGGAGTGCGGCAAGTTCGTTCACGGCTTCGGCCGGGGGGCGGCTGTCGAGGGCGAGAATGCCGACCGATTGGCCGCCCGGCTTGCCGGTCTTGCGCCCGAGCGACATTTGGGCGATGTTGACTCGATGCTTGCCGAAAATGCTGCCGACGCGCCCGATCGCGCCGGGCGTGTCGTGGTGGGTGAAGATCACGAGCGTGCCGTCGAGATAGCTTTCCAGATTGCAGTCGGCCATCCGCACCAAGCGCGGCATGTTGTTGCCAAACAACGTGCCCGAGACAATCGACGTTTGTTTCTCGCCAATGACTTCGGCGGTGATCATCGAGCTGAAGCTGCCCGGGTCCGTGGTTCGCTCCTCGACGAGTTCAATGCCGCGTTGTTCGAGCAAGATTTCGGAATTGACGACGTTGACGTCGATTTCCAGGGCATGTTCGAGCAGCCCGGCCGCGAAGGCCGACGAGAGGAGCCGCGTGTCTTTTTTGGCCACTTCGCCGTGGTAGTGCAGCCGACAGCGGTTCGGCGGCGTGGGATCCAACTGGGCCAGCAGCAGCCCGAGCCGCCAGACTACGTTGAGATATTCGCGCATGCCGGCGAGTGTTTTCGCGTCCAGCGGCGACATGTTGACCGCCTGGCGAACCGTGCCGGCGGCGAAGTAGTCGACCAGCAGATCGACCGCCTCGACCGCGACGCTGGCCAGCGCCGCCACGGTGCGGGCGCCCAACCTCGGCGTGCACAAGACGCCCGGCATTCCAAACAAGGGGCTTTTCGTGCAGGGTTCCACGGCGAAAACGTCGAGCCCCACTCCGGCGATCACGCCGCTTCGGAGCCCTTCGACCAGGGCCGCTTCGTCGTAGATGCCGCCCCGGGCGCAGTTGATCAACCGGACGCCCGGCTTGAGCAATTTTATCGATTCGGCGTCGACCAGGCCGCGCGTCTCGTCGTTCAAGGGAGTGTGGACCGTCAAGTAGTCGACCAGCGGGAACATCGACCGGGCCGATTCGCACCGCTCAATCCCCAGTTCCTTTGCTCGGGCCGCGGAGAGAAACGGATCATAGCAGAGCAGTTTCATTTCGAGCGCGGCGGCGCGCGCGGCCACGGCCTGGCCGACGCGTCCCAGGCCGACGATTCCGAGCGTTTTTCCGGCTAGTTGCGCGCCGGTCAGACGCTCGCGTTCCCAGCGGCCCTCGATCAGGCTGGCATAGGCCGGCAGCAGGTTGCGCGACAACGCCAGCATGAGCGCCAAGGCGTGCTCGGCCGTCGAAACGGCGTTGCCCGCCGGCGTGTTCATCACGACGATGCCCGATCGGGTCGCGGCTTCGAGGTCGATGTTGTCGGTGCCGACGCCCGCGCGAACGATGGCGCGCAGCCGGGTGTTTCCCTCGAGCGCGGCGGCGGTGATTTGCGCGCCGGCCCGACAAATCGCCCCGTCGAACCGTCCCAGCATGGCGCGCAGCTCGGGCCCTTTGAGTCCCGTGTGGATTTCATAATCGAGATGGGCGGCCGCGTTGAGCCGGTCGATTGCTTCGCGCGGCAGGTCGTCGAGAACGAGAATGCTAGGCATGGCGGAACGCTCCTTGATGAGCTACCGTAGCGTGCCAGTGCCGCGACTGACCATGCGTGTTCCGCCGGTCGACGGGCTTTCAATGGCGGTATTCGACGCGGGAAGCCCCGCCTGGAGCGAGGCGATTCGGGCGGCCACGTCCGGCTGGAAGCGATCCTGCCACAGCGAGCGCTGATAGTTGGCCAGAGCCTGGGCGCGCAGGCCCGACTGTTCCTGGATGTGTCCCAGCGCGGCCAGGGCCCGGGAATGGTTGGGATCGACGGCGAGCGCTTCGACGAGTTTATCCTTGGCGGCCGTGGTGTTGCCCGTTTCCTCGAGCAGTCGGGCCAGCTCGATTCGGGGCTCGGCCAGGTCGGCGCGGCGGTCGGCCCAACCTTGGATCAGCCGAAAGGCTTCTTCGGTGCGTCCCTGCTCGACCAGCATCACGGCCAGCCCGCGGTGGCATTCGGCATGGTCCGCGTCGTGGTCGAGACATTGGTTGTAGAGGCGTTCGGCCTGTTCATAGTCCGACGCGCGGCGGTTGAGCGAGGCAAGCCGGTGATAGACGGCGCCCAGGTTGTAATAGCCGTCGGCATTGTTCGGATCGTTGCGAACGGCTTCCTGGAATTGAACGAGCGACTGCTCGTAGCGCGCCTGCTCGAACTGGCGAACCCCTTCGGCGTTGCGGCCGCGCGCCGTGAGGCTGCCGCATCCGCAAAACGCGCCCATCATCAAGACGGCCAGCCCGAGGAACGCCGACAATGAGAATGTGGATTGGACAAACCCGTCACGCGCGGTCGAGGAAAGTCTGGTCACGGTTACGTCGCCTTTCGTGATTCACCTGCCGCCGAGGCGATTCCGGGATCGTGGCCGCGGCGCCGCCGGCATTTTTCCGTGCGACACATGGACTCATGGCCCATGGCGTCCGTCAAAACGCCGCGCCCGCGCAATCCCGCCACGCCCGAGCGTGGGACGGTTCTCGACATCCGAAGAGGATGGGACGCGGAAAGATAGCGAAACCGCGGACGCCGTGCAAGAGCGGTTGCGATCAGGTGGATTGCGTAATTGCGTGGGGGGCTAAATTAAGCCGTTATGCCGGTTTTTGTTGCCGGCCAACGCGCAGCCGTGACCTTGGGTTAGTTGCCAGATGTTAATGTGAGCAATATGGGAAAACCAAGGAGATTTTATTGTCAATCGGGGTAGTTTCCAAAACGTGCTCCACCGGGGCGAGCCCGGTGGGGTTGGTGGCTTGCTGGGCGTGCCATTTTGCGAAGGGCATGACATCCTACCAAGGGCGTGCCATTCCACGGTCCCTCTTTTTCTCACGGTCCGTCAATGATTCACGGCTCGCCTTGCGTAAGAACTTGTTCCTTGGTGTTGCGGTCCGGTTCGGGCGGTCCGTTGAACGCGCGTTGGAGGTGGGCCACGACCAGCAACGTCTGTCGCGACTGAGGCGCGGCCGGAAGGACCTCAAACGACCCGACCGGCGCGTCGGTCCACGCAATCAGGCGCATTTCGCCGGGCCGCAGGTCGTCGGCCTTCTCGGCCAGATTTGTCAACGCGCGAAGATTGATTTGTCCCTTAGTCGTCGGTTGGATCTCGACTCGGTTTTCGGCCTTCGCGTCCAATGAGTCATTGGCATCCAAGGGGTCATTGGCGCCCGATGGGTCCTTGGTTGGGTTTTCTTCGCGCCGGACGATTTCTCGGGTCATTTTGTCCTGGGCGCGGCGGTCGGGCCACCAGGGCGCCTTGTCGACCGCCGGACGCACGAAATTCAACGGGGCTATGTTCAACTTGTCCAGCTCGCCGACCCAGGCCGTCTCGATTTGTCCCGACTCGTCGCGCCGGACAACGCCGACGCCGTGCAGGGGGATGCCCGTCCGGTTGATCAAGTCCCATCCGCCGCTGGTGTTGCGGAGCGTTGTCAGGGCACCTTCCATGTTGGTCATCTGCTCGGCATGGACGAAGTCGACCAGGTTCGAGGGGATCGAGAATCCGAGGAGCCGCGAGTTCTTTCCTCGCCAAAAAACGAGCGTGGTCAGGCCTTGGCCCATCAACGGACGATAGTCGGCTCGCCGGCCGACCGTCGGGAAGGGCTGGACGAGTCCGCCGCTATCCTGGCGGAACTCGTACTGCGTGGTCAGCGACGTGTAAAGCGCCATGTAGCACGTCAGGTGGGCGCGGGAATAGTTGCCCTGAATTTCGAGCACGCCGACCGTCGTTTCGCTCCGCGCGAAGCCGATGTCGAGCCGGGCCACATGAACCACGGCGACGGTGCAGCCGATGGCGATCAACGGCGCGGCGGCCCAAGCCCACTCGACCCGCCTGAGCATTGCGAAAATGGACCAATTCAACGGCACGAGCACGGCCAAGTAGAGCAGCACGATCCAAATGACGAACCATCGGCCTGGCACTTCGACGCAGGCCGCGTTTTGCAGCGCCGCGCGGGCGCGATTGGCCGTGGGCGAAAAGTTGCGCCACGCGGCCACGCCGCAGCCGTCGGCCAGTTTTGGGTCGGTCGCAAGGCCTGGCATTGAGCCTGGCGAGTAACTCGGCACGGGCGCCGCCGCGCCGGCCGTGGTCGAATTGGCGTCGGCCAGATAAGTATATTGGTCGAGATCGATGCCCGCGTCGCGCGAAAAGTAGCGCAAATTGCAGTTCAGCGCGGCGTCGTCCGGCCGATGGATCGCGTCGGCCCAATGCAACAGCACTCCTTCTTCGGTTTCTTCGGTCGATTCATAAATTCGGGCCGGCCGGCGGAGCAGGCACGCATTGAACCAACCGTCGAAGCCGGGCCACTCGATGAGCGACCGATCGCTCAGCCGCATGGACGAGACGACGATCCGGCCGCGGCCGACGCGGCGTTCGGCCAGGAGCCGGCCCGTGCCGGGGACGTACTGAGCCTCGGCGGCCGGCCTCAGGCGAACAACCGACCACGCTCCGACCGGCGCGAGGGGCTTTTGGCCGGCGAGCGTGAAATGGTCGTTCAGTTCGTCGAAGTCGGCCGGTTTGAAGTCCTCCTGTCCCGCGGCCGACGCCGGCAGATAGTCGGCCAGAAAACTGTCGCGGAGCGTGTCGAGCGTGTCGGGCCCGCTCACGATCAACTGGCCGCCCCAGTGAAGCCAATCGACCAGCGCGCGTTGCTGGTCGGGCGTGAGTGATTTTGGATCGACGTCGTCCCAGAGAACGTAGGCGATGCTCGTCCAGAAAAGAGATTCCTCGGGCAACGGCGTCTGGCGGTCGACCTTGACCAGCGCGACCCAATAGTCGAAGTTGCCCACCAGGTCGTCGAGCAGCATGCTTCGGGGCGGCTTGATCGTGTAAAGCGACCGGACGAAGGCGTATCGGTCGGGCGATCGGGCGAGGACGACGAAATGATATTGATAGGCCAGCATGCGCGTCATGGAGAACGGGGCCTCGAACCGCGCATAACCGCGCCGCGCGTTGAGATTCAACCGGCCGGAAACAATCTGGCTGGTCGGCGGAACGAAAAACGAGCCGAGCAGGCCCTTGGGGCGACCTTTCGACAGGGCGACGGCTCGCCAGTCGTTCATCCAGTAGGGAACGGCTTCGAGCCCAACCGGCTTGGTCCCCTTGTCCCACAGCAGAGAGATTTCCAAATCGCCGACGAAGTCGTCCTTGTTGGCCTTGGCCTCGATGATCGCGCTGGTCCAATGGCCCGGCTTGTAACGACAACCCCGCTCCTTGTAGCCGGCCGGTTGCGAGACGGGCGCGGAGAGCTCGAAATCGGGCTTTTTTGCCTCGCGTTCGCGGGCCAACCGCTCGGCCTCTTTCTCGGCCTCGGTTTTGGGATCGCTGCGGCAGCCGCCGCAGCCGGGCAGCGCCAGCATCATCGCGAACAATATGAGAAAACTGCCCAGCCACGTCGCCGGCAGCCCCCAAAGTCCAGAACCGTGTCCCGAGGAGATGAACCTCATCCTATTCCTCCACGGGATCAAGTCTAACCGCTCGGGGGGCCGTTGAAAAGAGGTTGCTG
>JAFGAY010000030.1 GCA_016933425.1 Pirellulales bacterium | reverse complement strand
TTCCGTGTTCAACTGACACCATGACCGTGGAAAAGCGGGGTTAGCCGCTGCGCCTGTGCGGTGTCGAGGGTGTCTTATCGTGAAAAACGCCGAGCAAGCCCGGTGGTTAATGGCTGTGTTTTAACCTTTTTATGCTTTCGTCAATGATCTTCCTCCGGACCACCCGTCAGGACGTAGGGGCCTGACTCTCGCATGGCAATCGTATGCTCAAAATGGGCACTTGGTTTTCCATCGACTGTTGCTTGGGTCCAGTGGTCGGGTCGGGTACGGACGTGCTTGGCGCCCATGTTGACCATTGGCTCGACGGCAATCACCAGCCCGGGCACGAGCTCAAAGTCGCCGCTTTGCCGTAGTTGTTTACTGGCGAAGTTGGGTACCTGGGGATCTTCGTGCATCTCGCGGCCGATTCCGTGTCCAACGAACCGTTCGACGACGGAAAACCCCCGTTGTTTGACATAATTCTCCATCTGAATGGCAACCTCGCTCCACCACTGGCAACGACCCATTTGTTCGATGGCCAGGTCGAGCACCCCCCGCGTAACCTCTAGAAGCCTTTGGACCTCGGGCGAGACTTGGCCCACCGGATGGGTAATGGCCGCATCGCCGCACCATCCGTCGAGCCGGCAGCCCGTGTCGACGCTCAGGATGTCTCCTTCCTTCAATACCCGATCGCTTGGAATTCCATGGACGACTTCGTCGTTGACCGACATGCAGGTGACGGCCGGGAAGGGGACCGGCCCAGGCACGCCCTTGAACAGAGGCTCAACCTTGCGCCGGCGAAAAAACGCTTCGACGGCCGCGTCGATTTCGGCGGTTGTCACGCCGGGTCGGACCATCGAGGCGGCCAATTGATGCGCTTCCCAAACGACAAGCCCTACCTTGCGCAACAGGGCAATTTCTCGTGGTGATCGAATTATCTCCACGCCGGCGAATCTCCCGTGCTTTGGTAAGCCTCGTTGAACTCCTACGATTCCTTCACGTTGTCAAGGACGTCGACAACGCGGTCGAAAATCTCGTCCACCGTCCCCAATCCGTCCACCGATTTCAGCACGCTCTTGGCTCCGTAGTACTCCAGCAGCGGCTCGGTCTGGCGTCGGTAGGCAACCAGGCGCTGGCGGATGACCTCGGGCTGGTCGTCCGCCCGACCGCGCCCGGCCAAGCGGTTGAACAATTCTTCCTCGGGCACGCGGAGTTCGAGCACCACGTCCAGGGGCGTTTGTTTTTCGGCCAACAGCGCGTCGAGCGCCTCGGCTTGGGCGATGGTTCGGGGAAAGCCGTCCAGGAGGCATCCGCCCTGGCAATCGGGCTGAGCCAGTCGTTGGCCGATGATGGCGATGATAATTTCGTCGGGCACGAGTTCGCCCTTGGACATGTACTCCTCGGCTTTACGGCCGACGTCCGTTTGGGCGTCGCGCGCCGCGCGGAGCATGTCGCCGGTCGACAGGTGGGCAAGGCCGTACTTCTCGATGAGCCGTTCGGCCTGCGTTCCCTTGCCGGCGCCGGGAGGGCCGATAAAAACGATCCGCATGAGTCGCTTCCTCTTGTTACTCGAGCAAACCTTTGTAGTTTCGCATCACGAGGTGGCTGTCGATTTTCTGGACCAGGTCGAACGCCACGCTCACGGCGATCAGCAGGGCCGTGCCGCCGTAGAAGCTGGCGATCGCATAGTCGATGTGCATCCACGTGGCGATCAGCGTCGGGATGATCGCCACCAGCGCGAGGAAGCCGGCCCCGACGTAGGTGATCCGCACCATGACCTTCTCGAGATAGTCGGCCGTTCGCTTGCCCGGCCGATAGCCGGGAATAAAGCTCCCGTAGTTTTTCAGGTTATCGGCCATGTCCTTGGGGTTGAAGGTGATGGCCGTCCAGAAATAGCAGAAGAAGTAGATCAGCAGCACGTAGAGGATGTTGTAGATGAAGCCGTTGTGCCGTGAAAAGACGGCGTCCAACTCGCCCCAGAATCCACCGCGCTTGGCAAGCCAACTGAACAGCACCTGGGGAAACAGGAGCAAACTGCTGGCGAAGATGATCGGCATGACGCCGGCCTGGTTCACCCGAAGCGGCAGATATTGCCGCGTGCCGCCGAAAACGCGGCGGCCCCGGACGTGCTTGGCGCTCTGAGTCGGAATGCGGCGCTGGCCGAGCGTAATAAACACGATCCCGGCGACAACGGAGATAAACAATGCGGCGAGGATCAAGATCATTTCGACGCCCATCTGACCGCCGGTGCTCCCCACTTCCAGGCCGTTCTTGAGAATCGGCTCGATGATTTTCATTCCGGCGCCGGGCATGCGCGCGAGGATGCCGGCCATGATCAAGAGGCTGATGCCGTTGCCGATGCCGTATTCGTCGATCTGCTCGCCGAGCCACATGAGGAACGTCGTGCCGGCGGTCATCGTGATGACGGTGGTCAGTTGCCAGCCGAAGGTGTCGAAACCCGGTTTTATTAACTGTTGCTTGGCCAGCACGCCCAAATAAAACCAGCTTTGGCCGAGGCAGAGCACGACGGTGGCATAGCGGGTATATTCGTTGATTTTTTTCCTTCCGCTTTCACCCTCCTTCTGGAGCCGTTCCAACGGCGCCCAGACGCTTCCCAGCAATTGGAAGATAATCGACGCGGAAATGTAGGGCATGATGCCCAGGCCGAAAATCGTGGCCTGGTCGAGTTGGCTAGCGCTGAAGACGGCGACGGTCGAAAGGAGCTGGCCGAGCCCTTGGTCCGTCTTGCCGAAGACGGCCGTCATCTCCGTTTGGTCGACGATGGGCAAGGGAATGTGCCACCCGATCCGGTAGATGGCCAGAAGGAGCAGCGTCAGAAGGATCTTCTGGCGAAGTTCACCAATCGTAAAAATGGCGCGAATTCTTTCCCACATCGTTCGATCCGTTGTCAGGCCGTAGTCATTTTGTTCTTAACAACCGGCTTCTTGCCGGGCAGGACTACCGCTTCGCCGCCGCTGCGTTCGATCTTCTCGAGCGCCGAGCGGCTGAACCGATGGGCCGAAATCTTGAGCTTCTTTGTCAGTTCGCCGTCGCCGAGCACTTTGAGCACATCGTAGCGCTGTTTGACCAGGTGGGTCGCCTTGAGGGTTTCGGGCGTCACCTCGGCGCCGTCGTCGAACACCGCGTCGAGGTCGCCGACGTTCACGGCGGCCACGACCAGTGCCCAGCGGTTGTTGAAACCGCGTTTGGGAACCCGGCGAACCAGCGGCATCTGGCCGCCTTCAAACGTCGGATGCAGCGAGAAACCGGCCCGGGCGCCTTGACCCTTGTGCCCGCGGCCCGACGTCTTGCCGTGGCCGGAGCCGGGCCCGCGGCCGATCCGTTTGCGTTTCTTGTTTTTATGAATTCCGTGATGGACGTCGTCGAGGTTCATGAGAGCGAGACTCCTCGCAACCGTTCCACTTCGCCTTGGGAACGGAGACTTACCAGCGCGGCAATTGCCGCCTTGACCAGATTGACCGCATTGTGCGAGCCGTAGCTCTTGGTGAGAATGTCGCGAATGCCGCACGCCTCGCACACCGCGCGGACCGCGTCGCCGGCGATCACGCCGGTACCGGGCGCGGCGGGAACGAGCACGACGCGGGCGGCGCCGAACCGGCCTTCGACCTGGTGCGGGATGGTCGATCCTCTCAAGGAGACGGGCACCATCGACCGGGTGCCGTCCTTGCCGGCTTTTTCGACGGCCGGCGGGACTTCATTGGCCTTGCCATATCCCCAGCCCACGCGGCCCTTGCCGTCGCCGATGACCACCAGGGCCGAGAAGCTGAATCGGCGACCGCCCTTGACCACGGCGGCGCACCGCCGGATCTTGACGACCTTTTCGATCAGCTCGCCGCGTGTCGATTCTTCAGTCATGAGTATTCACGATGGGCTAATGGTTCGTACTATTGGGCTAGGCTTCGCTTTTGGGCTCGGCTTATTATTTCGCCGGTTTTTCCTTTTTCGCCGCCTTTTCCTTCTTCGCCGGGCTCTTTTCTTTCTTGGCTCCGGCGGCTTTCTTCTTGCCCTTGGGCTCTTCCTCGACGGGGACGACCTTCTTCGGACCCAGGTCGAGGCCCGCGTCGCGCGCCGCGTCGGCCAGGACGGCCACTCGTCCGTGATATTTATATTCGCGCCGATCGAACGCGACTTGTTTTACGCCAGCCGCGAGTGCCCGTTGGGCGACGGCCTGGCCGACTAGTTGGGCAGCCTGGGCGTTGCCGCCGTAGGCGAGCTTTTCCCGGAGTTCCTTGTCGTTGGTGCTGGCCGCCGCGAGCGTGACGCCTTTCAGGTCGTCGATCACCTGGGCGTACATGTGTTTGCGGCTTCGGAAGACGGTCAGCCGGGGTCGAACTGAATCGCGGCGCACGCGGTTGCGCACGCGGAATCCACGGCGCTGACGCTGCTTATTGATGGTTTTTTCGTGTTTCACTTTTATTCTCGCTCGCTTGCGAACGGCTATTTCACCATCGCCTTGCCCTGCTTGCGGCGGACCGGCTCGCCGTAGTAGCGGATGCCCTTGCCCTTGTAGGGTTCGGGCGGCCGCAAGGCGCGCGTTTCCGCGGCAAACTGGCCGACGAGTTGTTTGTCGATGCCTCGGATGACGATGTGCTGTTGGTCGGGACACGTCACCGTAAGGCCGGGCGGAATGGGCTTGTGCAGCTCGTTGGCCAATCCGACGCGCAATTCCAGACGATTGTTCTGGATGGCCGCAATATAACCGACGCCGATTAGCTCCAGACGACGCTCGTAGCCCGCGGTCACGCCGACAACCATGTTCTGGATCATTGCGCGGGTCATTCCGTGCAATGCCCGATTCAGGCGTTCGTCGTCGTCGCGGGTGCAGACGATTTGTTTGGCCCCAGGGTCATGGGCGACCGTGATTTCGGGCCGGTGCTCCCACTCGAGGCGTCCGAGCGGACCTTCGACCGTCACGCGGCAATCGGCCACGCTGACCTTGACGCCGTCGGGGACGGCAACCGGTTTTTTTCCAATCCGCGACATCTTGGTTCACTCAACGTCTAAAAGAGTTTTCGATTTCGCAACGGCGGCGAATCGCGGCTCTTGTCCAGGACCGCGGGCTTCCGCCCACGGCTATTAATATCCCCTAAATCCCCAATCCCTATCTCACCACACTTCGCAGAGGACTTCGCCGCCGAGTTTGCGTTGGCGTGCTTCTCGGTCGCTGATAACCCCGCGGCTGGTGCTGATGATGGTGATGCCTAATCCGCCGAGGACCGGCCGCAGCTTAGTGGCGCCGCGGTACACTCGCCGGCCGGGTTTGCTGACGCGCCGCACGTGGCGGATGACGCGTTCGCCGTTGGGGCCATATTTCAAGTGCACGCGCAAGTGGTCGCTCGGTTTGGCTGAGATTTCCTCCCAATCCCAGATGTAACCCTCCCGCTTCAATACCTCGGCCAAGCCGCGCTTGACCTTGGAAAGCGGCATGTCCACATGAGCCTTTTCGACGCGCACCGCGTTGCGAATGCGAGTCAACATGTCGGCGATGGGGTCTGTCATCATGATTAATCGGGTCCCTTTACCAGCTCGCCTTTCTCACACCGGGGATCAGTCCTTCGTCCGCTAGTTTGCGGAAACAAATCCGACAGATCCCGAACTTACGGTACACGGCCCGAGGCCGGCCGCAAATGCGGCATCGGTGCTCGGATCGCGTGGAATACTTCGGCGTGCGAAGCGCCTTGGCGATTTTCGCTTTGCTTGCCATGCCGTCCGGTCCCTTCAAAAGACTTCTTTACACGGTCGATCAGTGTTTGCCGTCGAGCCTGTTTGGTGTTTTCCAGCTATTGTTTTCTACATACTCGCAATCAATGCCGCGCACACGCGGCCGTTTACCCGCCGGGGCCTCTCAGTTTTTTGCTGCGTCCTGGCCGCTCGCCTGGAACGGCATTCCGAAGCCGCGAAGCAGCTCGCGGGCCTCGTCGTTGCTGTCGGTCGTGGTGACCATGGTGATGTTCATGCCTTGGGTGCGCGTGTACTTGTCCGGGTTGAGTTCTGGGAAGACCAACTGTTCGTTGAGGCCCAGGCTGTAGT
Organism: Pirellulales bacterium; assembly: GCA_016933425.1. Classification (GTDB taxonomy): domain Bacteria; phylum Planctomycetota; class Planctomycetia; order Pirellulales; family Thermoguttaceae; genus UBA11386. Next base: position 11,713 of record JAFGAY010000030.1, on the reverse strand, counting down.
TGCCGTGCCCGTCGAATCCGTTGGGATTCAGCCCGCGAAAGTCGCGTACGCGGGGCAGGGCCAGGGAAATCAACCGGTCGAGAAATTCATACATGCGGTGGCCACGAAGCGTGACCTTGCAGCCGATGTTCATGCCCTCGCGGAGCCGGAAGCCGGCCACGCTTTTTCGGGCCGTGGTCACGATCGGTTGTTGTCCGGTGATCAACCGCAAGGCGTCGAGGGCTTCTTCGAGATATTTCTTCTCACCGACCGCGGCGCCCACGCCCATGTTGACGACGATTTTCTCGAGCCGCGGGAGCGAGAGCCGGTTAGCGCGGCCCAACCGCTCGGCGAGCGACGGGAGAATCTCGTTCGTGTATCGGTCGAGTAGTCTTGGATTCATGTTCGTTTCGCGCTAGGATTTCTTGGCGTATCGGGCCTTGGCCGGGGCGATCTGGCCGTTGTCGGCGCCGCATCGCTTGCAATAGCGGTGCTTGCTGCCGTCGTCGTCGTAGCGAACGCCGGTCCGCGTCGCCTTATTACACGCCTTGCACACGTACAACACGTTGGACAGCGGCACCGGCATCTCCTTCGACAGCCGGCCGCCCTGGGGATTCTTCTGGCTTCGGCGGACGTGCTTATAGGCCCGATTCACGCCTTCCACCGTCAGTTTGCCCGCGGCCCGGTTCACGGAAAGCACCTTGCCGCGAGCGCCTTGGTCGTCGCCGGTGATGACCTGCACGGTATCGTTGATCTTAATATGCATCACACGACCTCACTCGCAAGGCTGACAATCTTCATGAAGTTTCGTTCGCGCAGTTCCCGGGCTACCGCGCCGAAAATGCGAGTTCCGCGCGGGTTTTTATCGTTGTCGATCAGCACGGCCGCGTTGCTGTCGAACCGGACGTAGCTGCCGTCGGTCCGCCGTACCGGCTGCTTGCACCGCACGATCACGGCTCGAACCACGGCGCCTTTCTTCATGTCGCTTCCGGGAATCACGTTCTTCACGCTGCACACCACGATATCGCCGATGCGCGCGAAGCGGCGGCGCGATCCTCCGAGCACTTTGACGCACATCAATTCGCGGGCGCCGGTGTTGTCGGCCACGGCGAGCCGCGTTTGCATTTGTATCATGGCTAATTTCCAACTGACAAATCGTCAATCCCTGATGGTTCGCTGGCCGGGATTCCTTTCGGTGAAACGTCCGTATCCCGCTAGGACAGCTCGTCCTCGGTTTCGTCGTCCTCCGCGCGGCGCGCCTTTTGGGCCGCACGCAGCGCGACCAGGTCGATGAACTGGCCCTTGCTGACCACGCGCACCAACTCCCATCGTTTCGTCTTCGAGCGGGGGCGGGATTCCACGATCTCGACCGTGTCGCCCAGGCTCGACTCGTTGTTTTCATCGTGAACGTAGCAAACCGTCCGGCGGCGAAGGTACTTCCCGTATTTCGAATCGCGCACCAACCGCGGGATTTCAACGCGGCGGGTCTTGGCCGTCTTGTCGCTCGTCACGACACCTTGCATCACGTTTTTCGACATCGTTGAATTCCCTCGCCGCCCCAAAAAGGCTGCTGTTTTCCGCGCTCCGGGTTAAATTTGCTTGGCCGCCGCGCGAGCGCGCTCGTTCTGGATCGTTTCGATTCGCGCGATCAAGCGCCGGGTCTTTTTCAATTCGCTGGGCGAGTCCAGCCGTTCGGTTTGTGCCTGCAGGCGGCGGCGAAATAACTGTTCGCGCGCCTCCTTCAGCGTCAGGCCGAGTTGCTCGTCGCTCATGTCGCGAAGTTCGGCTGCCTTGGTCATCGGTTTCCTCGAAAAAACGGGTCGCCAGCAGGGTCTTCTTTCGTTACATCGTCCGCCGTTTGACCATCCGCACGCGGACGGGCATTTTGTGGGCTAACCGGGCGAAACACATCCGCGCCGCTTCCTCGGTTACGCCGCTGATCTCGTAAAGGATCGCGCCGGGGTTGATCGAGGCGGCCCAATACTCGGGCTCGCCCTTGCCTTTACCCATGCGCGTTTCCAACGGGATGGACGTGATCGGTTTGTGCGGGAACACGCGCACGTAAAGCCGGCCCTCGGTGCGCAGATACTGCTGCGCCGCGATGCGCCCGGCCTCGAGCGTCGCCGCGCTGATCCAGCCGCCTTGGGTAGACTGCAACCCGAAATCGCCGAAAACCACGTGGTTTCCCCGGGTCGCGTTACCTCTTATACGACCTCTTTGGCTTTTTCGGTGCTTTACCCGCTTGGGCATCAACGCCATCGGTATCTTCCTCGCTATACATGCCCTGGTTGATCCACACCTGCACGCCGATGTGTCCTTGGGCGATCAATGCTTCGCAAAATCCGTAGTCGATTTTCGCGCGGAGGGTCGACAAGGGGATGGAACCGGCGATTTGCTTCTCGCGCCGCGCCATTTCCGCGCCGCCGAGCCGGCCCGCCAGTTGGATCTTGATTCCCTTGGCCCCCGCGTCCATCGTTTGTTCCATCGCCCGCTTCATCGTCCGCCGGAAGCTGGCCCGCTTGGCAAGCTGTTCGGCAATGTCCTCGGCCACGAGTTGGGCGACGATTTCGGGCCGGCTGATTTCCTCGATTTTGATGTTGATCCGCCGGCCGGTCAGGTTTTGCAGTTCGTTTTGCAGTTCCTCGACGCGCTCTCCCTTGCGTCCGATCAACACGCCCGGCCGCGCCGAGAACAAGGCCACCTTCACTTCGTCGCGGGTCCGTTCGATCTCGACCTTGGCGATCGTCGGATACATCGGTTTGCCGAAGCGGTCCTTGCGCCGCTTGATGAAGTTGCGGATCTTCTGGTCCTCGACCAGCAGGTCGGCGAACTCCTGTTTCGGCGCGAACCATCGACTTTTCCAGCCGGTCATCACGCCGGTCCGAAACCCGGTCGGATTGACTTTTTGGCCCATGCTTCGTCTCTCTGGTTGGGGATGGGAAATGGGGGATTCGGGAGTAGCATTTGGCGTCGACCGCGACCAATCCCTAATCCCTAATCCTCAATCCCTATTCTAGTGCCACGTGAATATGCGATGTACGTTTCTTGATGATCGAGGCCATGCCGCGGGCGTGGGGCCTCATGCGGCGGAACATCGGGCCCCCGTCGACCCGAACGTCCACGACCATCAGCCCGTTCAAATTGGGCGCCCGGCGGTCCTCGGCGTTGGCCAGGGCGCTGCGGAGCACCTTTTCCAGCATTCGCGCGCCGCGCTGGGGCTGGTACTTCAAAATCTCGAGGGCTTCGTCGGCGAACTTGCCCCGGATCATATCCGCCAGCAGCCGCGCTTTGCGGGGGCTGATTCGGGCAAACCGGTGAACTGCTTCGTACGCCATGACAAATCCCTCGAATCCAGTCTCTCTTTTTTTGACTCGCGATTCCCCTTACCGCTTACCCTTGCCGCCGTGTCCGCGGAAGGTCCGTGTCGGAGCGAATTCGCCCAGCTTGTGGCCCACCATCTCCTCGGTCACGAACACTTTCATGTGGAGCTTGCCGTTGTGAACCATGAACGTGTGGCCGACGAATTCGGGGATAATCGTGCACGATCGGGCCCAAGTCCGAATCGGATCCTTGGTTCCCTGCTGGTTCTGCTTTTCGACCTTGCCAAAAAGTTTGGGGTCGACGAACGGGCCTTTTTTGAGCGATCTTCCCATGGGGACAAATTCCCGATTATGCTCGGTTTTACGTGTTTAATTTCAATTGGCCATACCGCCGCGAACGCCGGCGACGCACGATTGAGCGGTTGGACGGCTTGCGTCGCTTGCGTGTCGATCCGCCCTTGGTCGGCTTGCCGGTGGGTGAAACCGGATGGCGACCGCCCTTGGTGCGGCCTTCGCCGCCGCCGTGGGGATGGTCGATCGGGTTCATCGCCGTGCCGCGGACGTGCGGTCTCCTACCCATCCATCGCTTGCGACCCGCCTTGCCCAACACAATACCCATGTGGTCCGGGTTGCTGATCTGGCCGATGGTTGCGCGGCACTGGGCCGGAACGCGCCGGATTTCGCCGCTGGGCAGGTTGAGCTGCGCCCAGTCGGCATCGCGAGCCGCGAGCGTGGCGCTGGCGCCCGCGCTGCGGCACAGCACGCCGCCGCAGCCGGGCTGAAGCTCGATGTTGTGAACGTCGGTGCCCAGCGGAACGACGGCCAGCGGCATGCAATTGCCCAAGGCCACCGGCACGTCGGGGCCACTCATCACGCGGGCGCCCGCCTTCAATCCGTCGGGAGCCAGGATATAACGCTTTTCGCCGTCGACGTAGTGCAAAAGCGCGATTCGCGCGCTTCGGTTCGGATCGTACTGGATCGAGTCGACCACGGCCGGCACTTGGTCCTTGTTTCGCCGGAAGTCGATCATCCGGTAGCGCTTCTTATGCCCGCCGCCGCGGTGCCGCGCCGTGATCTTCCCCTGGTTGTTTCGACCACCGGTGCGGCGCTTGATTTGCGTGAGCTTCTTTTCGACTTGCGCGCCGGGAGTCAGCTCGGCGAAGTCGCTCACGGTCGCTCCGCGTCGCCCGGCCGAGGTCGGTTTATATCGACGAATACCCATGATGTTTTCTTTTAGAAGAAGTCGATCCGGTGTTCCGGATCCAAGGTAACAATGGCTTTCTTCCAGACGTTCGTGTGGCCCGTCCGATATCGCGTGCGGCGCGGTTTGCCCTTTCGGGTTTGGGTGTTCACGCGGACGACCCGAACGTTGAATAACTCCTCGACCGCCTCGCGGATGTCGTGCTTGCCGGCGAGCCGGTTGACCTCGAACGTGTACGAGTTATAGCGTTCGGCTTTGTGGTAGCCTTTTTCGGTGACCAGCGGGCGCAGCACGATTTGGTGCGGTTTGAGCGTCAGTTTGACTTTCGTGATGTCGCGAGCCATGAGACCATATCCTCGTACGTCGTTCCGCGAACCGAATTACTCCCGTTTCGCCCGGTGGCGCGTTTTTTAGGTCGCTTCCTGCTCCGCCCGGCGCCGTCGCAGCGAGTCCATGGCCGCTACGCTCATCAGGATTCGCCGCGGCCGGAGCACGTCCAGCGCGTTCAAATCCGAAACCGGCAAGACTGAAACGCCGTCCAGGTTGCGGATGCTCTTATACACGTTGACGTCGTGGCCGTCGGTGGCGACCAGCAGCGTTTGGTTGTCGATTCCCAGCGATTTCAAAATACCGGCCATTTCCTTGGTGCGCGGCGCGGCGAAGGCCAATTGGTCGATCAGCGTCAATTGATTGTCGGCCACCTTCGAGGCCACGGCCATTCGCGTGGCCGCCCGAACCGCCTTTTTCGGCAGGCGATAAGTAAAATCTCGCGGGCGTCGGGGAAACGCGCGGCCGCCGCCGCGGCGCACATTGCTTCGCCGCGAGCCGGCCCGGGCGTTGCCGGTCCCCTTCTGCCGGTACATCTTCTTTGTCGACCCGGACACTTCCGAGCGATTTTTGTTTTTCGCGGAGCCCTGGCGACGGTTGGCCTGGTACATCACCACGACGTCGTGCATCAACTGTTTGCTGATGCGCGGGGCGATTTCGGCCGGGTCGAGTTCGTAGGTGCCGACCTCCGCTCCGGTTCTATCGTAAATAGGCAGACTTACCATGGCTTGGATGTCTTGCGTAAAAGTTCCGTTAGGCTTTTGGTTTTATTTGTTGGGGTCGACGTCGCGGAAGTTATGTTTGCCGCGTCCACTCCATTGAGGCTCATCACACCTTGTTGGTTTGGCGAATGACGACCAGGCCGCCGTTGGGTCCGGGAACGGCGCCGCGCACCAGCAGCAAGTGATTGTCGGCGTCGACCTGAACCACGCGGAGGTTGCGTACGGTGGCCCGCGCCGCCCCATAGTGGCCGGCCATTTTCTTGCCTTTCATCACGCGACTGGGAAAGGCGCTGCAACCGATGCCGCCGACGTGACGATGGCATTTTTTCACGCCGTGGCTGGCGCGCTGGCCGTGGAAGTTGTGTCGTTTCATGGTGCCGGCCGTGCCCCGGCCCTTGCTCGTTCCGATGACGTCGACCGACTTGACCTCGGCGAACAAGGCGACGTTGAGTTCCTGGCCAATATCGAGCCCCTCGGTCGAACCGCGAAATTCGCGAACGAAACGCTTCGGCTCGCACTTGGGCTTTGGGGGAACCGGAGCGCCCGCGGCCGTGCGGCGGCGCTGACGCTTGCTGTCGAGAACGGCGACCTGGCCGCGATCGGCGCGGCGGGCAAGACGACGGGGCTTGTCCAAATAGCCCAACTGAACCGCTTCGTAGCCGTCGCGCTCGACGGTCAACAACCGCAGCACGTGGCAGGGACCTGCTTGGAGGACCGTCACCGGGATGACCTCGCCCGAGGGACCGTAGATTTGGGTCATCCCGACCTTGCGGCCGAGTAGTCCAGTAGTCATCGTTCTTGCCTTGTTTCCTGTCGCCACGCGGGACCACCACCATTGCTGGCGGCGTTACCCACGGCGATTCCGATTCATCAATGAAATCCTGCTACGACCCTATCGGGCAGTGGCCTTGATCTTAATGTCAACGCCCGCCGGTAGGCTGAGCTTGTTGAGTGCTTCGATGGTTTTGGCGGTGGCTTGCAGGATGTCGATCAACCGCTTGTGCGTGCGGATTTCGAATTGCTGCCGCGCCTTCTTGTCTACGTGGGGACTGGACAAAACCGTGTAGCGTTCGATCCGAGTCGGCAAGGGAATAGGCCCATGCACGATCGAGCCCGTCCGCTTGGCCGTGTCGGTAATCTCCAGGGCGCTCTGATCAAGCACCGCGTGATCATAGGCCTCCATCCGTATGCGAATGATCTCGTTACCTTGCTCAGCCACGGAAATGCTCCCGCTAACCAGTCCCAGATTCTCAAAGATCCGTCCGCCGAGTATGGCGGAAAACTACACATACTACCGGCCGGGCCTCGGCCTGTCAACGGCCACGGGCGAGAATTCACCAATTCAGGCGGATTCCCGACGCTCGGGCCGTAAGGCCGGCTTTTCTTGCCTGTTTTTACATGGCCATGTGGCCAAAGGAGCCCTTTTCATCGGTCCAGTTAGCCACCTGGGTTAAGCCGGAAACCCCGAACACAATCCGTGTCACCCTACAAAGACCAAATTGAATCTTGACTTCTAATGAAATCGTACTACTATAAAACCAAATCTAAAAAACCAAATACCGCTAGGAGACCGTTTGTGTTTCATTCGATGTCACACGTAAAGTGTTCTACAAGAGGAGGTTACTACAATGGCTAGACCCCCGGCCAAAGAACTCACCCAGCGGGAGCTGGAAATCATGCACGTCTACTGGGCCCACGGCGAGCTGGCCGTGGCCGAGGTCCGCGACCGGCTGGCCGACGCCGGACGCGAGCTGGCCTATACGACCGTGGCCACACTGGTCCGCATCCTTGCCGAGAAGGGTTTTCTCGAACAAACCAACACCGAGCGGCCGTTTCGGCACCGGCCGGTCCGCAGCTTCGAGGACGTGTCGGGCAACCTGCTGGGCGACATGGTCCACCGCGTTTTCCGTGGTTCCCGCGAACAGGTCCTGCTGCGGTTGCTCGAAGAGCGAAAACTCACGGCCCAAGAGCGGGCCCTTTTGGAGAATCTACTCCGGGAGGAAAATCCATGAATACGCTTGGCATCGCCCTTTTGTGGTGCGTTGTGCAGGTTACGCTCGTCGGATTGCTGGCCGCCGGGATTTATGTCCTTGCACGCCGGTTTTGGGCGGCCGCAGCCGTGCCGATCGTGCTGGCCGGACTGGTCATGGTCGTAACTCTGTCGTTGTTGGCACTGAGCCCTTGGCCTCGCTGGATTACGCAAAATTCCGTCGTTTCCGCCACTCCTGTCGCCACAGCAGCGGACGCCGGAGCACGGGTAGCATCCCGCGTCGAGGTGATCGGATCCGCGTTGGATCAAAAAGCGCACTCTGAACCAGGGCAAACCGACCATTCCAGGTCCTCGGGATCGGCCCTTTTCTGGCGGGCGTTAGTCGACGAGTTTTCTCGTCCTCAACCAGTGGTCCAGGCCGAGATCTGGCGATGGCCGGCCTTGGTGGCGTTGGTGCTACTCTCGGCCACGCTCTTGGGGCTTGGCCGGCTAGTCTTGGGCCTGGTGGTCGTCCGCCGCGAGCGGCTCGAAAGCCGGCCGGTCCACGACAAGCGATTGTTGGAACTGGCCGACGAGCTCCGCGCGGAGCTCGGTTGCCGCCGGTCCGTGGAATTGCGCGAGTGCGACCGTCTGGCCACGGCGGCCACGATCGGCTGGCGTCGGCCCGTCCTGCTGGTGCCGTCCGACTGGACCGAGTGGACGGCCGACGAGCGCCGCGCGGTGCTGGCTCACGAGTTGGCCCACGTGCGAAGCCGCGACTGTTTGTCGCTTCTCTTGGGCCAGTTTGGTCTGGCGTTGCATTTTTATCATCCGCTGATCCACTGGCTGGCCGCTCGGCTGCGGCTCGAGCAGGAGTTGGCGGCCGACGCGGCTGCCGCCAGCGTATCGGGCGGTCAACGGGCCTACCTGATGACGATCGCCCGATTGGCGCTGCGGCAGCAGGATCGCTCATTGCCTTGGCCCGCCGGAACATTTTTCCCCTCTCGAAACACTTTTTTAAGGAGAATTGCCATGTTGCGAGACAACAAGCTCACGTTCCGGCGTCTTTCGCCGGTAGTCCACGCGACGGTTCTTGGAATGGTTCTTTTCGGCGGCCTGATCGTCGCGGGCCTGCGCGGCCCAGGGTGGCGAAATCAGGCTGTGGCTCAACCGCCCGCCATGGCGACGGCATCGACTGTGGCAATCCCTGAAAACCATGGGAGTCAAATTGATCTAAGTGTTGTGCCCGCGTCGTGCAACATGTTCATAGCCATGCGGCCGGCCGATGCGTTTGCCCGGCCCGAGTTGGCGCCCATGGCGGAACTTTTCGAGGCAGCGATTGCCTGTCCGAAGGGAACCCACGCGGCCGACATCCGGCAGATCACGATGATTCTTCCCGGCGAAATACCCACTGGGCCGAGGGAAATTGTGGTATTCCAATTTTTAAAACCATTCGCGGCATCCTCCGTGATCGAAAACGTGGCGCCCGGCATGGCCGGCATTACCGTGAAGGAACACAACGGCAAGAAAATGTACTGTAACGACAACCACGGAGTGCTGATGCAATATGACGAGAGAACCCTGATCTCGGGATCCGAAAAGGCGATGGACGCCTATCTGGCTGGCAACCTGGGCGTTTGTCCCTCGTGGCTACCGAAAAAAACCTGGGATGCTTTTCGGGCGGATCATGTTGTGTTGGCCTATAACATGCCGGCGTTACAGCGAGACGCAAAGGCATTCGTCAACCACTTCAGTCAGCGTTGGCCGGAGCCGCTCAAAACCATGCTTTCGACGGTCGCGCCGTTGTGGGAGGACACGACGTGCGTGGTCGCGGGTCTGCAGTTGGGTCAAACAGTCCGAATTCATGGCACGGCGCTCGCCAAAGGCGAAAAAGACGCGGAAGCCATCGAGCAAACCGTCAACGCGGTTCGGACCCTTGCCTTGAATGCCCTTCGTGAAGCGGTGAAAACGGCCAAGGAGCAAGGCAAGAAAGGCAATTCCTTCGAGCAATTCGCGGCGCCGAAGTTGGACCAATTCCTCAGCGCGCTGCGAATCGAGCGCGCAGGGACCGCGGTTCTTGCCGAGGGATCAATCGACATGGAAACGGTTCGGAAGTTCCTGTAGACGATCATCGAGGCTCGCAAGTCGGCTAGCCGGATGGTGTCGGTGAACAACTTGAAGCGGATTGCCATCGCTTTATTGAATTACCAGTCCGCACACGGTCATTTTCCGCCCGCGGTGCTATACGGCCCCGACGGCAAAACGCCCTATAGTTGGCGGGTGGAGATTCTTCCCCATCTCGGCCAGCAAGCGCTTTTCGACATGTATCATTTCGACGAACCCTGGGACAGCCCCGCCAATCGCAAGGTGCTTGAGACCATGGTTCCCGTATTCTGCCGATCGAAAGAGATGACCGGTTCCTCGACCAACACTTGTTATTTCGCGTTGACGGGGCCGGGAACCATGTTCGATGGGAAAAACGGAACTCGGATCGCCGAAATCGTCGACAGCACCACGAATACGATACTCCTGGTCGAGGCCAAACGCGACGTGCCGTGGACCAAGCCGGAGGACATTCCCTATGCGGCGGACAAACCGCTGCCGAAGCTGGGCGGATTCGCCGACGTCATGTTCAACGTGGTTTTCGCGGATGGCCACGTGGTCGCTTTGTTGGAAAACACTCCGGAAAAGCTACTCCGCGCGTTGATCACGAAGGATGGCGGCGAACCGGTTGACGCCAAGAATCCGGTCGTGAACCCCGGTCCGCAATCCAATCAGGTTTGGGGGCCGAATCAATCGAAACTCGCGCCCATGCAGCGGAGATGATTTTCGCTGACCTGCGAGATGCCGCTCCCTTACGGTCGCGGTTCGGTTTTGTTCGACGCGTGAAACCCGATGCGGCGGCGAGATTTCTCGTCGGGCGGGGCCATGAGTTGGCGGATGGCGTCGAAAACCACGCGAAACTGCGCGTCGTATTTCTTTTCCAGCGCGTCGAGCTTTCGAGCCAGGTCGGCGTGCGAGGCCAGAATCCGCCGCAGCCGGACGAACGCCCGCATGATCTCGATATTCACCGCCACGGCCCGAGGGCTCCGCAGCACGCTGGAGAGCATGGCGACGCCCTGCTCGGTGAAGGCATAGGGCGGATAGCGACGACCACCCCAGGAACTTGAGGTCGCAATTTGCGACCTCAAGTTGTCGAACTCGTCCACGTCGAGTTGAAATGCAAAATCTTCAGGAAATCGCTGGACATTCCGCTTGACTGCCTCGACAAGACGTTTGGTCTCTACATCGTAGAGCGAAGCTAAGTCGCTGTCCAGCATGACCTTCTGACCACGGATCAGGAGGATCGACTGCTCGATTCGCTCGGCGGGAATCAGGGACGTTGGTATTTTGCCCACGGTATACCCCTTGAGACTGTATTATTGAGGTCACAATTTGTGACCTCGATATTACTCTTTCGGACAAGCCGAGCGAGTACCTGCGGTGCCAGAATGGCGCTTTTATCTCACGACTTGTCAATCTTGTAAATCCTGTCCAAGACCCACGGCTACACAAATCCCTCAAGCACCTCCGCCGGCGCGGGGCCGTAGGCTGAGGGTTCCATCGTGCAGGTGGCCCGGCCTTGGCTCAGGCCGCGCATCGCGCTGGAGTAGCCGAATAGCTCTGACAGCGGGGCTTGGGCGTCGATCACGATGTTTTTGCCGCGGTTGTGGGTCCGCGTGATGATTGCGCGGCGTTTTTGCAGGTCGGCGACGAAATCGCCCAGGTGTTCCTCGGGCGTGGTGATTTCGAGCCGCATGATCGGTTCGAGCAGGACGATGCCCGCGGCGCGCAAGGCCTTGTTGAAAGCGTCGGAAGCGGCCATGCGAAAGGCGATCGGGTTGGGGTGGGTCGCGTCGTAGTTGCCGCCGAGGACCGTGGTTTTGACTTTCATCAGCGGGAAGCCGAGCAGTCCGCCGCCTTCGCCCTGTTGTTGGAGCGTTTCGACGGCCGCCGCGAGGAGTTCCGGGGGAAGCGAGTCGCCGCAGGCGGCCAGGACCGTGACCGTCTTGGCGCCGCTGTCGAACGGTTCGAGGCGGATGGCCACCTCGCCGCAAAGCGTTTGGCCGCCCATGGTCCGGTGGCACTGGCCGGTCGCCTCGACTCGCTGGCTGATCGTCTCGCGGTAGCTGACCCGGGGATTGTGGACGCGGAC
>JAFGAY010000029.1 GCA_016933425.1 Pirellulales bacterium | reverse complement strand
TTAGAATTGCAGCGGAAGGAGTTTTCCTTCCTCGATGCGTTTGGTGAGGGAAGTGATCGCGCCGGCCGCGCCGCTGTTGGGAACGGCCTCGATCAGCGGAAGACCGTGCATGGCCGCGAAAACAAAAGCATCGGGATCGTGGGGAATAACGCCCATAAGGGGACACTCAAGCGTTTCTCGAACGTCTTTCAGGGTAACCGACGCGGAGGCGATGGTTTTGGTTGAAATAATAGCCCCGATGCAGCTCGGGCTGATTTGCAGCGAGCGAAGGCGGCGATAGGTAACTTCGGCAGCGTGTAGCGCGATCGGCTCCATGTCCAGGACGATCAAGACCAGATCCGAGTGCCGCAGCGCGGCGGTTGTCGAGGGAATCGTCATTGATGGCAAATCGCACACCACGTATTCCGCCAGCGAAACCAGGCCGGCGACCACTTGCTCGGCCTGTGTTTCGGTCATGGGACAGAGCTGGTCGGGAGCATGGGCGCTGATGACCGCCCGAAGACCGTTGGGTTGTTTGAAACAGCACCGCTCGACGTCCTTCGCGCGAATCGGACCGGTGAGGTCCTCCATCATCCCGGCAAGCGTATATTGCGCCGACAAACCAAGTTCCTGGGCGAGCGTCCCCCCGTCGCAGCGCAGCTCGCAGAGAATGACGGATACGCCTCGCCGGGCAATATGGACGGCCACGTTTCGGGCGATCGATGTCGTCCCGACTCCTCCCTTGGAGCCGAGGAATGAAACGACCGTGCCTTGCCGTTCCAAGCCCGAGGCGCCTGACCGTGCGGCGTCGGCCGAGCGCAACGCCGCGCGGACCCGAGCGCGGACGATCGTGCTCGAATACGGCTTGACGATGTGGTCGACCGCGCCGATGTTCAACGACATGGCGATCTGCGAATCGGCGTTAACGGCCGTGACCATGATGACGGGAATCAACTGGGTTTTGGGGTCGGCCATGATCGCCTTGAGCACCTCGACACCGTCCATCCGCGGCATGTCGATGTCCAAGAGCACCAGGTCGGGCAGGTCGGCGCGGACCTTGTCGAGTCCTTCTCTCCCGTCGCACGCCATGCTGATTTCATAGTCGTCTCCCTCCAACGCATCCTTGAGGACTTCGCGCGAGGATTCGTCGTCGTCAACGATCAGGAGCTTGTACACGATGTCGCCTCCAGTTCCTCCAGTTGTTTTTCCGGGATGCGTTCGGGAAGCCGCAGCTCGAACGTGGTTCCTTTCCCGACCTGGCTCGTGACGCCGAGCGTTCCCCCGAGCAAGCTGGCGAACCGTTTTGAGATGGTCAGGCCCAATCCGGTTCCCTTGACGGCTTGTTTTGTCGCAGCGCGAACCTGGTGAAATTTTTCGAAAACAAGGGGCAACTCGTCGTCGGGGATGCCCACGCCCGTGTCCGCAACCGTAAAGACAAATTGACCGTCCTCGAACCGAATCCCGAGCGTGATGGAACCTTCGTTGGTGAATTTGATGGCATTGCCGGCCAGATTAATGATAATTTGCCTGAGCTTCTCGCGATCCGTGGTGATGGGGGGCAGGTCGGGAGCGATTTCAACGCGAACGGCCAGGTCGGGTTTTTCCCGGGCGAGTCCCATCACCAGATCGTGAATCTCGGAGAGCACCTGACCTGCGCCGAAGGTCGTCGGGGTGATATCCATTCTTCCCGATTCGACCTTGGCGATGTCCAGGATGTCGTTGATCAGCCCCAACAGATGCAGGCCGCTTCGATGAATCTTCTCGAGGCGGTCCTTCTGGTGGTCGTTTAGCGGGTGCCGGTCGGCCCTTTCGAGCAGTCCCTGGGAGAACCCGATGATGGCGTTCAGCGGCGTGCGCAGCTCGTGGCTCATGGCCGAGAGAAACTCGCTCTTGGCGCGATTGGCCATTTCGGCGGCTTCCTTGGCCTCGCGGAGTTTATCTTCCACGGCCTTGCGTTCCGTGATGTCGTTGACGCATCCGAGTAGATACAGGCCTTGTTGGGAATCGGTTGGCCTGAGAGAAATCTCGACAGGAAACTTGGAGCCGTTCTCGCGGCGGCCGGCCAGCTCGAAACTGGTTTTGTTTCCGCAACTGCTGCACGCGGCTAGAAATTCAGCATGATTTTGTTTTTGCGATTCGTTGCAAACCTCGGGAAGGATTAAGTTCACGTGTTGGCCGAGCAATTGCTCGCGGCGATAGCCGAAAATGCGCTCGATCTCGCGGTTGATCAAGGTGATCCGGCAGTGGTCGTCGATCAGCAGCACGCCGCTGGGCGTGGCCTCGAGGATATGCCGACTTTGCTGCTCGGCTTGCACCCGCTTCGTGATGTCGCGGACGATGCCGACGTAGCCGGTGACGTTGCCTTCCGGATCGTGAACGACGGTAACGGAAAGGAAGACGGGTAATCGGGCGCCGTCCTTCCGGGTATAGGTCCAATCGCGGTCTTCGGATATTCCCGCGTCCAACGATGCCGCAAACATGTCGAATCCTGATTCGACGGTCCGGCCCAGCATCTCGGAAAGTTCTTTTGCCCGAGCCGCGAGTTCCTCCGGGTCATGCAGGATCTCGTAGTTGGCTTTGCCGATCAGTTCCTCGGCCGTGTAGCCGAGCATTTGCTCGGCCGCTGGACTGAACAATTGGATGATCCCATCGACGGACGTGGAAATGACGCCGTAGCCGGCTGTGTCTAGAATGGCCTTTTCAAGCGCAAGGATATCGTTCAGCTTCCGTTCCAATTCCTTTTGGGCGGTGACGTCGGCCGTCGCGCAAAGGACAATCGGACCGTCGGAGGTTTCCATCGGGGTCAGGCCGATTTGCAGATAGACCATGTCCCCGTTTTTGTGCCGGCCCGTCAGGCACCCGGTCGCCCCCATGGGCACGACGGTGGGCGCCTGAAAAAACTTGGATCGGTGTTCCACGTGCTTTTCGTGGAGGTGTTTGGGCACGAGAGTCTCGATTGGCCGGCCGACCAGTTCGCCGACTTCATAGCCGAACATCTTTCGCAATTCGGCGTTGGCCAGGAGGATTCGGCCTTCCTGGTCGACGGCCAGCACGCCGCTGGGGAAGATTTCGGCGATGAGATTGATCTGGGCGACCACCTGGCTCCGGCTATGCAGTTCAAGGCTCGATTCTTCCACTACCGATTGGCGCATGACGAAGTCTCCTTCTGGAGGACGCCGTCGAGGAACTCGCGAAGCCGTTGGGCGAACTGTTTCGTGTCGATCGGCTTGGTGACGTAGTCGTCGAAGCCGGCCGAGAGGGCCTGGGCCGCGTCGCCCTTCATCGCGTGGGCCGAAAAGGCCCAGACGGGAACGTCCCGCGTTTCGGGTTCGTTTTTCAAGTGGCGCATGGTTTCCAGGCCGCTGAGGCCCGGCAACTCGAGATCCATGAGCACCAGGATTGGCTTGTTCCGTCGCGCCGCATCCAGCGCTTCCTCGCCGCTCGCAACGCTCACGAGTGTTGCGGGGACGTCGTCGTAATCGAACAGGTCCTCGATCACCATTCGATTCAGTTCGTTGTCCTCCACGAGCAAAACACTATTCATGGCAAGGCACTCTTTTTCATTGAGAAACAGAAACGGTTTGACGTCAGCTTGGCCGACCGAATGCGATAGTCATCTTGCGGCGGCCCGGCGCGCAACGCGCCCCTAGTCACGAAAGTGTAGCTCACCCTAACGAGGGCCCGAGCGACAACGCCGGATGCGTGCGGGCCATGCGGGTCGAAACGAGAAATACGGCGCGAAAGGGGGGATTGAAGAGCGATTTGCCCACACTCCGCCCCTCGTCCGACGTGGTGGGTTTGGCCGTGGAATGGCGATAATCATGGGAGCCGTCGAGCCTGCTCGACGTTTGTCCAAGCATGGCGAACTGACGTCTCGCGGGCGCGGCGGCTAACTTTATTCTGGCCGGATCACTTCGGGCGGCTGAAGCGTTGCGTTGGGTGTTTTCTCAACGGTTGCGCCAGAATCCGGGAAGGAACAACGACAGGATAGCGAAGATTTCCAACCGTCCCAGGAGCATCATGGCCGTGAGGATGCACTTGGCGGGCCAATGGAACGGGGCGTAGTTGGCCGCCTCGCCGCAGATGCCCAGGCCAGGCCCCACGCCGTTGAGCGTTGCGCCGACGGCCCCGGCGCAGTCGACCAGCTTATTGTCGGGTTCGAAGCCGTGGGCGCTCCAGGTGCTGTCTGGCTCGAACGCCACGATCAAAAGCACCGCGCCGACGAACAGGATCAGAATCACGGCGAAGTACGTCAGAACGTTCTTGCGCAGTTCCGGATCGTCGAGCGCGCGGCCGCCAAGCCGGACGTGGCGCACCACGGTCGGATGGTAAACCTGTTCGGTTTCGAGCCGGAGTATCTTGAAAAGAAAGACGTAGCGAATCACTTTAACGCTGCAGCTCGTGCTGCCGGCGCAGCCGCCGACGAACATGAGCAGCAGAAGCAAACCCCGGCTGAAATCGTTCCACTGGTTGAAATCGGCCGTGCCGAAGCCCGTGTTGGTCATGATCGAAACGACCTGAAACGAGCTTTCGCGCAGCGCCGTGCCGACGCCGGCGCTTGAAAAATCGCCATGCGTCATGCCGAATCCGAGGACCAGAAGCGTGGCGATGGCCAGAATCGTGATATAGGTGCGGAATTCCAAATCGCCAAACAGCTTGCCGGGCCGGCGGAGCACGACGAAATAAAGCAGCGTGAAATTCGTGCAGGCCACGATCATGAACAGCGTGATCGTCATCTCGATCGGCACGCTGTGAAAATGCTCGATGCTCTGGTTATAGGTGCTGAATCCGCCGGTCGCCACCGTGCCGAAGGCGTGGCACAGCGCGTCGAACGGGCTCATTCCCTCGACCAGCAGCAGGATCGTAAGAACGACGTTCAGCCCGACATAGAGCGCCGCGAAAACCCAGGCGGCGCCCTGGGTCCGCGCGTGGGGGCTGTCCTGGGTCGGGCCAGGCATCTCGGTGAGCATCAGCGTTTTGCCCGCCGAGCCCATTCCCAGAATGGCGACGAACAGCACCATGATTCCCAAACCGCCGAGAAAATGGGTCTGGCTCCGCCAGAACAGGATCGCGCGGGGCACGAGTTGCTCATCCTCGAGATCGATCAGGATGGTTGATCCCGTGCCCGTGAAGCCCGAGGCCGACTCGAACAACCCATCGATCAGGCTGACGCGGATGGGAGAGCCATCCTCCGCGCGTCCCATGCAGGTCCCGCTGAACCAGAAGGGCATCGCGCCGAGCACCATGGCCATGAGCCAGCTCAGCCCGACCACGGCGATGGCCTCGCGTCGAAAGAGCTTCGCGCCGGCGCTGGCCCGCCCGATCCACATCAATACCCCGCCGATCAGCCCGCAAACCGCCATCGCCCCGCCCAAGCCGACGATGCTTCGCGTTTCGACCTGGCTGGCCGGCCCGATCGCGGGAAACGCCCACGGCAGGCTGGCGGCCATCGACCCGCCGATCAGCAAGGCGATGAGTCCCAATAGGCGGCAGATGTGGAGTCGGTTCATGATAAAGTAGGTCGCGGGTAATCAGGTCGAAGTTGTGCGATCCGCAAGACCACCTGTTATTTGAAAAGAGAGTTCCCGCTTATTGGCGGGTTTTGAATGGTCCGAGAAATTTGGGCCCATTGAAGTGGATCATATGATCCGCGGCGTCCGCGATCCAAACCTCGGTTTCCCAGGCAATATCACCCGCGTATTTTCGGAAATCGGCTCGATTCAGGAACGCAGTGACATACACTCGGTGAGCAGGACAAGCGGCGAGCATCTTCTCTATCTCCGAGTGCCGTTTGGGATTGACGGGACCATGCGACGTAACCGCTTCCACGAGAAACAGCCATTGTTTTCGTTTGGCATAGAGCACCACGTCTGGCAGCTTATCATGTTCCGTGACGCGGACATTCAAGGCAAGAAGTGTTTGCGTGTCGCGGATGATGTGTTTCCTCGCCGTGTCTCCAAAATACAAAATGCGACTTCCCGGGGCAAACCGCGGTCCGAATTCTTCAATGACGGCAACCTGCAATTCATTGTGCTTCCCGGGTGAGAGTGCAATCTCCGTTCCTTCTGGAAGGTGTAGTCGAACCTGTTCCATCTTCCTTTGCTTGGCGTATTGTTCTTGCAGTCTTCCGAAACACGATATGAATTCCTCCACCCTTTGGTCGAAGTTTCTGGTGCCAAATGTCTTCACGACAGGCATTACATCTTGGGTAAGCGAATAGACCGTTTTTCCACTATTCGTTGGTCGAGAAGGTTGGTCTGGATTGCGATCGACAATTCTCGCTTGTTCGAACTGGTGTATGGTATAGCGTCTGATTGTCTCGCGGGAATTTGCTGCGTAATCCTTACCGTATTGCTCTCGCATAAAGGCCATGATATCCCATATTCGCAACAGGGGTTGCCTGGCGCGGCTCCAGGGATCGTCAGGCCCAATGTTTGCCAGAGCCAGCAGGGAGAGGGCGGAACGCTCGTTGTGCTGCCCGGACGGCAGCCCGAGTGACCGAATAATCTTCAATGCGTCTTCCAGTTTGCTCATGCTGTTGTTGTAAGGCAATGAACCAGGGAACCGTTATTGCCAATGGCACTGGAAACGATAGGCTCAACTTCATCTGGGGTGAATTCCGGCAAATTCTGAACTTGCATGCCGATCTTAGCCACCGTATCCAACGAGGGGAACGGCAGGTTGCGAATATCCGTGGCATTCACTTGCGTATTTCCACTCAGAACTCGAAAGTATCGATCGAATAAGGTGGAATTGAGAATCGACGCTATTCCGAAAACCTCATCCAGCGATAGTTCTCGATTTGCATGATAAATGTAGTTCAAGTGGTTCTCGAGGCCGATGAAGGGGTATGTCTGCATGTTTTCCAGGAAACAGGCGGCGGTCAAACGGCGGGCTTCTTCCTTCGTGGTGAATCGCTTGAGGAGAACGTAATTCCTCGTTGGGATCATTAAGCCACGCTGGCGCGATAAATCGCAATCGACGATGTAAAGGGGATGATTCTTGCGGATAATCGGCCACTTCGTTCGAAAGGGCCTGACATTATGAGGCATCAACAGTGGAGCAACGCGGCATCCACTTCCTTCTCGCTGAAGCAATTCCTTTGCCCTGAAGGTCACCACCGGCCCCGTCGAGATTCGCAAACCGGTATCTTTGAATCGCCGCGGAAGCGACTCAATGAGCCGCATGATGTCGCAGTCTTCTTGAGAAGTGGGAATTCTCACGGAATGCTGTTCGTTGGAAGAGTCAATAACGCATTCGGAAGCGAGAGTGAGAATGTCGATTTGTCTTTCGATCCGTTTGCCGAAACTATCTGAAATGGTGACGGATGATGCCGGTTGTCCCAACCGGTGCGACTTCGTGATCACACTTTCCTGGAGAACTCCGGAGTCTTTGAAAGTATCCGTCCGCGATTCGAACAAGTGGATATGATCCAGGGACATCCGGTCGAAGAACCATCTCCTAAATTCCCTGAAATAGAGTCCGCTACAGAAACTCCGCGGCGTAATGGCGATGAGCTCCCCGTTGGGTTTTAGCAACATGGCGGCCAACGCCATGAAGAAGGCGTAGGCATTAGGTTGGCCGTGTACAACGCGGTCAAGCACTCTGGCATGCTCCGAATCCTTTCGAACCTTGAAGTATGGCGGATTCATGACAACCGCATGGTATTGAGATGTCAAGGAACCACCAAAGAGTCGACCCTGGCCGTCGAGACGCGATGCAGCCGCGAGAATAAAGTCTTCGGAGTAGACGCGGTAGGAAAGAACGTGGCCATGTTTGACCAATTCCTTTTGACAATTCGAGAGATTCTGATGAAGCAGCGCGATTAGGTTGGGTTCTGTTTCGAAAAGGTGAACTTCAACCTCGTGCGGCGCTCGAGAACGCCGAATCCGTTCACATACCGCCGCCGTAAGTGAACCCACGCCGGCGCCGGGATCGAGGAAAAGAAATTTTCGAGGAATTTGGGACAACAGTCCCGCCATGAACCGCGCAATTTCCAGCGGTGTGAATATTTGCCCCTTTCGCTTGCGGTGCGCGGTCGCCGTTTTGGCGTAATACTGCGTCTGAAGGTTGTGCGTATATGAAAGAATGTCCGCCATGACGCCGTCTCCCGATCTTCTGCGAAGTCTAACAACGATTCTAGTGTGCGTTGCAGGTGGTATCAAGCGGACAAATCTACCCCCCGGGAGAATTACTCGAACCGTCCGTCCAATACCGCGAAGACTTCTGCTTCCGAAACGTCGTCGACCAGTTCGACCTGACCCAGCCGCGTTGGCAGGACGAAACGCGCCCGGCCGTGGGCCGCTTTTTTGTCGTGGGTCATGGTCTCGATCATTTTGCCGCGATCCATTGCCGGCGGTTCGGTCGGCAATCCTAGTTGGGCCAACAGATGGTGCTGTCGCTCGACGAACCGATCGTCGACCCGGCCAAGTCGTCGCGCGAGTCGGCCGGCCGCGACCATGCCGAGGGCGACGGCCTCGCCGTGGAGTATTGTGCCGTAGCCGGCGAGCGTCTCGAAGGCGTGCCCGAAGGTGTGGCCGTAGTTGAGCACGGCGCGCAGGCCCGACTCCTCGCGCTCGTCGCGTCGGACCACGTCGGCCTTGAGCCGGCAGCACCACGCGACGATCTCGACCAGCAGTTCATGATCCTGCGCGAGCAGTCGCGGCACGTTGGCCTCGAGCCGGTCGAACAACGCCGCGTCCAGCGCCACGCCGTATTTGACAACCTCGCCCAGCCCGGCCAGATACTCGCGTCGCGGCAAGGTTTCGAGCGTGGCCGTGTCGATCAGCACGCCGACCGGCTGGAGAAACGCGCCGACCATGTTTTTCGCCTCGGGCAGGTTGATGCCCACCTTGCCGCCGACGCTGCTGTCGACCTGGGCCAGAAGACTCGTGGGGACCTGGAGAAAGCGGATTCCCCGGGCGTAGGTCGCCGCGACGAATCCGGCCAGATCGCCGACCACGCCGCCGCCGACGGCCGCGACCACGCCGCGCCGGTCGGTGCCCAATTCGAGCAGTCCTTCCCACAATCCGGCCGCCAGGTCGATCGACTTGGACGGTTCGCCCGGCTCGATCGCCACCAGATCGACCGAAAGATCCTCGCCGGCCAGGCTCTCGGCGACCCGCTCGGCGTGGGGCGACTGCACGTTCGCGTCGGTAATCACGACGACGTGCGA
>JAFGAY010000028.1 GCA_016933425.1 Pirellulales bacterium | reverse complement strand
GCGCAAACAACAACCAAGCCGCAACTGTCGAACAACAACATGAACAAAAAACCCCGTAACACTTCAGCCGTATGAAGTATTCAACAAGCAAAACGTTAGCCGCCGCACCTGCGCGGCGTTTGTCAGGGTTAAGGCTCCAACGCCGCGCAGGTGCGGCGGCTAACAAGAATTTCCACCCTTCGGCTGAAATGTTATAAAACCCCCTAATTTCCTATCCTTAATCCCCAATCCCTCCTATTCCTTGGAGGGCCACGCTCCGTCGTAGCCGCAAATAGCCGGAAAACCGGACGTGACGGAGCACGCCCCTCCAGGATTGTCCAAGGCCCTTGGAACACCTTTCCGAATTTCAAAACACGTTCTCAAATGGGTGTTTCGGGCGTTTCGGGTTCCGTTTTTACCTCGCGGCCGATGAGGATCATGCCAATGCTCGTCAGGCAAACCCCCAGCAAGAGCCACGCACTGGCCGGCTCGCCAAACAAGGCGACGCCCACCACTGCGCCGAGCACAACTTGCGTGGTCATGATCGTGTTGGCCCGGGCAGCGGCCGTCCACTGGAGCCCCTTGGTGATTGCGAGAAACGCCAGCAGGTTCAGCACGCCCGCCAGCAGGATCACTCCTAGATCGGCCGGCGCGACGTTGGCCAGAAGCTGGGGGCCTCGCCGGAAGAGCCAACAAGGCCCGAGGCTCGCCGTGCCCATTGCCGTGACTACGAACACGACGGCGGTGGTTGGTGTGTTGGTCGTGACGTTGCGCCGGATGACAACAACGAGAATGGCGTAGGCGATGCCCGCTCCGCACGACGCGCAAACGGCCAGCACGGCCAGGTTCCAACCGGGCGTGGTTTTCCCGGTGGGCGCATCGTGGCTGGTGATGTTTGGGCCATGGGTTAGTGTTAGCCTAGCGCTGGATTGTTCGGCGGACCGAATGGCGCTGGTTGCCTTCGGCGCTGCCAGGCAAAGGAGGACAATCGAGACAAACAGCAATCCGATGGCAAGGATGGTCCGACGCGAAACCCGTTCACCCAAAAAAATCCGGCCCAGGATGGCCGTGGCCGCGAGGTTCGTGCCCGACATAACCGGCAAGGCGACGGCCAGGCCAATCACGCCAAACGCCCAGAGGTTCGGCATGTTTCCGCCCAATTGGGTCAATAGTCCGGCCGAAGCGAGCGCCAACAGGACGCGGCCGCCGGGCAACAAGCGTCGCCCGCGAAACGCATGCCACGCCAGCCACGGCCCGACCACCACCACTGTGACCGATTCCTTGACCAAGATCACGAGCACCGAATCGCAGTCGACCAGCTTGCGCAAGCACGCATTGACGACCGAATAGCCCAAAGCGGCCAAAACACATAAGAGCACGCCGGCCAGGGCCGTTCGCCGCGAATTTCCCGGCGGCAACGCAACCAAACCGCCCGCGTTTTGGTTAGTGCGATCAGGCGTGGCGAACGACCGGTTCATGGGCGCATTCTAAAGGAGTAGGGACTCGCGCGAAATGGGGATCGGCCAAGAGGGATTTTCAGCCGGCGAGCTCCGAAATAGGTTGTGAAAAACCAGACTGTCCGCTTCATCCGGAACACGGAATTTCGCTTATGGGGGGGCTTTGCCGCCGTTGTGCTTGTCTTGCGACTCGACGTAAGCAAAATTTGAAAGGAATTTGCAGCCAAGCTTTTTCATCCCCCAATCGGGAGACCATCCATGACGCTGAAGATTAGTTCCCGGAATTGCTTGGAAGGAACCATCCGACACCTCGACCGGCACGCGACGCATACGGAAGTGACGATCGAATTGCCCGGCGGACAGGAAATCGTTTCGGTCGTCACCAACGCCTCCGCCCACCGGCTCGGGCTGTCCGAAGGCATGACGGTCGAAGCGATCATTCCGGCCAACAGCGTGGTGCTGGCCGTCGAGTGAATCGCGGCAGGTGCGGCGAGTTAACGCTTTGAGAACTGCGTGGCTCGGCGAGCGCCGCGGAGTCCATACTTCTTACGTTCGACCTCGCGGCTGTCGCGCGTGAGCAGATTCGAGTCGCGGAGAGTTTCCTCCAGCGCCGAGTCCATTTTCTTGAGTGCCCGAGCGATGCCCAGTTTGCAGGCGTCGGCCTGGCCGGTCGTGCCGCCGCCATGAACGCTGATCGACACGTCGACCTCCTCGGTCTTGCCCGTGTGGACCAGGGGCGCCAGAACGGCGTTTCGCTGCTGGGGCAAGGGAAAATAGTCGTCCAGCGGCCGCCGGTTGATGAGAATCATTCCCGTGCCCGGTCGAACGCGGACCCGAGCCACCGACGACTTGCGCCGTCCGGTGCCCAACGAATCGCCGGTGCCCTTTGCCTCGGTGGTCGTGGCTTCTGTTGTCATGGCGGTGGTTCTCGAAAATCCTAGCGGAAAATGGTCGGACTCTATTTGACGCCGAGCTCGCGCGGCTCGGGATTTTGCGCTTGATGGGGATGCTCGCCGCCGGAGTAAATCTTCAGCTTATCGAGCATTTTCGTGCCCAGCTTGTTCTTGGGCAGCATTCGCCGAACCGCCTCGCCGAGAATCTTCTCGGGATGCTTCTCCAAGCGGTGCTTGGCCGTTTCGGTCCGCAGGCCCGTGTAACCGGTGAACCGGGTGTATTGCTTCTTGTCCCACTTCGTGCCGGTGAAAACGACTTTCTCGGCGTTGACCACCACGACGAAGTCGCCCGTGTCGACGTGGGGCGTATAGGTCGGGCGGTGCTTGCCCATCAAAATCACGGCAATGTCGCTGGCCAGGCGGCCGACGACCTTGTCGGTGGCGTCGACGAGCCACCACTTTGCCTCGACCTCGCCCGGTTTGGCCATGTAGGTTTTCATCATCACCAGAACACTCTTTCACGGAAAAAATAGCGGCGCCGAACGGGGGCCATCGCGGCGATCGAGCCGGAAACGGGGCCCCGACAAGCTACGGGGAAACACATAATTTAATTATTTATCGGCCCGGCGGCAAGGGCTCACGACCGTCATTTCTTTGGGCTTTTCCGCTTTCTGCATTGGACCATGCGGTCCCACCCACCCCCAGCTAGGTCCTGTCCTTTGACCCGGCGGAGCCTTAAACTAGTTGAAAGGGGGTGGCCAAGATGCGATTCGGCGACCCCCTCCTCTCGTGGGGTCATTCAGGTTTTCCTCGTTTATCATGTCCATCCAATCCACTCCATCGTCAACCATCGAACGAGCCGCGATCGTGGTCCGTGGAGTGGTCCAGGGCGTCGGTTTCCGCCCGTTTGTCTACCGAATGGCTTGCGACCATGGGCTTTCCGGCTGGGTTCGCAACGAAACCGATCTGGTGCGGATCGAAATCCAAGGCAGCCGGCCCGTGCTAGACGCCTTCCTAGAGACCCTTCGTCGCCAGGCTCCCCCCCAGGCCCGAATCGACTCGATCGACGTTCGCCCGATCTGTGTCGAACCCTCCAGGAACGAACGGCCTGTCTTTAAAATCCTCCCCAGCCGCGAGCTGGACGCTCGGAGGCCGGCCATTCCCGCCGACCTGGCCACCTGCGGCGAGTGTCTTGCCGAGATTCGGGCTGCCGACGGCCGGCGCCGCGGCTACCCGTTTACCAACTGCACGAACTGCGGCCCCCGGTGGTCGATCATCGTGGGCCTGCCCTATGACCGGCCGCG
>JAFGAY010000221.1 GCA_016933425.1 Pirellulales bacterium | reverse complement strand
TTGACCTATTGCCCGATGACAAAACACTGGCATCTGGTTGTTCGTCCAAAGACCGACGAATCGTTGGGTCGTTGGATGGGCTGGGTGGGAGTGACGCATGTGCGTCGCCACCACGAACACGGTCATAGCCGTGGCGGCAGGCACCTGTATCAAGGGCGGTTCGAGAGTTTTCCCTTCGAAGAATCCGGTCCTTGTGCGCGGCCGTTTTAAGGATAAGATGGGGATTCTGGCTGCCGCTCTTTGGATTTTGGGCAATCGGGGCATCACGTCTTTTCCAGGAGCCTACAAACATGGTGGTTGTCGAAAGCTATCCGCTGGCCGTGGTTTTGTGCTTCGTAACGATGCTTTGCTGGGGTTCTTGGGCGAATACCCAGAAGCTGGCCGGTAAATCGTGGCGGTTTGAACTCTTCTACTGGGATTACGTTTTAGGCGTCGCGATCCTTGCCGCCCTGGCGGCCTTCACGCTGGGTAGTTTCGGGTCGGGCGGGCGGGGTTTTTGGGACGACGTCGCCCAGGCTCGCGTCGACCTGATGCTCTCGGCCGCGGTGGGCGGGGTTGTCTTCAATCTGGCCAATATCCTGCTGGTCGCGGCCATCGCCATTGCCGGTATGTCGGTGGCGTTTCCCGTCGGCATCGGCCTGGCTCTGGTCGTCGGCGTCGGCGTGAATTATGCTTTCGAGCCGAAAGGCCACGTGGGCTTGTTGCTGGCGGGCGTCGCGCTGGTCGCCGCGGCCATCGTGCTCGACGCCGTGGCCTATCGCCGACTGCCCGGCCAAGGCCGGGGCCTAAGCACCAAGGGTCTGGTCCTTTCGCTCTTGTGTGGAATATTGATGGGATTCTTCTATTTGTTTGTCGCCCGAACGCTTTCGGCCGGCGATGATCCCAAGGTGCTCGATCCGGGCTCACTCAGCCCCTACACGGCCGTGTTCTTCTTCAGCGTCGGTGTTTTGCTGAGCAATCTGGTTTTCAACGGCGCCATCATGGCCAAACCGTTTGTCGGCGAACCGGTCGGCTGGGCCGACTACGGTCGGGGAACGCTCGGCCAGCACGCCGTCGGCATCCTCGGTGGCATGATCTGGTGCGTCGGCATGACGCTCAGCATTATTGCTGCGAAGCCCGCCGGCCCGGCCATTTCCTACGGGCTGGGTCAGGGGGCGACGATGATCGCAGCCGTTTGGGGCGTGTTCGTATGGAAGGAATTCCGCGATGCGCCCCGCGGAACTCCAAGACTGCTGGCACTGATGTTTTTCTGTTTCCTCGCCGGGTTGACGCTGATCATCGTGGCTCGACTCTGGTAGCATAGGCTCTCCGTGAGGGCCGCCGGCCTTTTTTGCCAAGATTCACGGCAGCCGGAACAGAAGAAACGCTTGTGACACGTACTACAAATGTCCAGAAATGTATCGAATCACTTTCGTCATGAGACAACTTTCGTCATGAGATAACGCCATGAAAAAACCTCGCGTCGTCGTCGTCGGCAGCGTCAATACGGACATGGTGGTCCATGGCAAGCGGATTCCCTCGCCGGGTGAAACGGTCACCGGCGGCCGGTTCGTGATGGCGCCCGGCGGCAAGGGAGCCAATCAGGCGGTGGCGGCCGCCCGGCTCGGCGCCGACGTCACGCTGGTGGCCAAAGTGGGCGACGACGTATTCGGCCGGGAGGCAATCGACAATTTCCGCCGCGAGGGAATCCGAACCGACTGGATCCTTCGCGATCGCAACCACGCGACCGGCGTGGCGTTGATCCTGGTCGATGAAGCGGGCGAGAATTCGATTTCCGTGGCGCCCGGGGCCAATTTTGATCTGACTCCCGCCGAGGTCGAGCAGGCGCTCGGCCAGATCGGCCCGGCCGACGTCTTGTTGGCGCAGCTCGAGATACCGCTGGAAACGTCGC
This sequence comes from Pirellulales bacterium, assembly GCA_016933425.1. Lineage (GTDB taxonomy): Bacteria > Planctomycetota > Planctomycetia > Pirellulales > Thermoguttaceae > UBA11386. The sequence continues at coordinate 9,523 of JAFGAY010000221.1, read as the reverse complement.
GGCGCGCGGCCGAGTTGGCCCATGCCGCCGGCATGCGCGTGATTCTCGATCCGGCGCCGGCGGCGCCGTTGGACGCCCACTTTCTACGCAACGTCGACTTTTTAACACCCAACGAGTCGGAGGCCGGGCTGCTCGCGGGCATGGTCGTCGCCGATGAAACCTCGGCTCGCGCGGCCGCCGCGCGGCTGCTCCTTGACGGCCCGCGATGTGTGATCGTGACGCTCGGCGCGGCGGGCTCGCTGGTGGCCGACGACCGCCGGACTCGACTCGTCCCGTGTCCCCGGGTCGAGGTTCTCGACACGACCGCCGCCGGCGACGCCTTTAACGGCGGGTTGGCTTGTGCGCTGGCGCAAGGCAAATCGCTGGACGACGCCATACGTCATGCCAGCGCCGTCGGCGCCCTGGCCGTCACCAAACTAGGCGCCCAACCGTCGTTGCCGACGGCGGAAGAGATGGACCGGTTCGCGGAAATACGGCCCGATGCCTGAGCGGAAGCACCGCCTGGATCTGAAACCGTTCTATTGTCGGCAATGCCGATCCGTAACGCTTCGGCCGAATGGCGGCTAGCGTTCTGGTTGCCAATTACTTTGGATGACTGATATACTACTTCTACTATCCAAGATCGAAAATCAATCAAATCCCTTGGCAATACTGCTGTTACGCGGTTCTAATCTACCACGAAGATCACGAAGCACACGAAGAAGCCCAAGGCACCCGAAGCGAAAAAACGTTGTGTCTGGGGCAAATCTGCTTTATGCTTCGTGAACTTCGTGGTATGAGAAAATCGCTTGCCGAAACCCTTGCACAGAAGAGGGTTATGTTGAATAGCGTCTTTGGACAGTAGAACTACAAAGCTACTGATTCTCAATCGGGCGGCCGTGGCGGCTGCGATATTCGCGGGGCGACGTGCCTTCCAATCGCCGAAAAACACGGCCCATGGTGTCGGTGCTCGCGAATCCGGCGGCGACGGCCACTTCTTGAATCGACAGATTGGTGCTCGCCAATAGTCGGGTTGCCCGCTCGAGCCGGCACCGGATGAATTCTTCGTGGATCGTATGGCCGACGACGGCGCGGAAGCGGCGTTCGAGCGACCGTCGCGTGATCGGAAGCTGGCGGGCGACCATTTCGACGGTCATGGGTTCGTGGCTCTGGCCCCAAATCAACCGCATGGCTTCGGCGACGACGCGGTCTTCAAAGGCCGTGATTTCTTGAGGACCCTTGGCAACCATGGCGGGCGACTCGGTGGGCGCGGCCGCGAGAATGGCCGCCAGTATCTCCATCGTGTCGGCCGCCATCAAATGGGGAAACCCGGGCGCCTCGTCGCGCAATCTGCCCAAAAGCCGTTGAAACGGTTCGAGAATCACGCCGGTCACGCCCGGATGGACCACGGCGTTTTCGGGCAGGAAGAAACCTTCCTCCCGCAGATTTTCCATGACGCGGCCGCTGAAGCTGACCCAATATTCGTCCCAGCCGTGCTCGACCAGCGGTCGGTAACGATGCCAGACCCCGGGAAAAAGCAGAAAGAGCGTGCCGGCGCCGATCGATTGCCGGCCCGTGTGTCCCGACTCGAACTCGCCCTGGCCGTTGGTGATGTAGACCACCTGGTACTCGGGTAAGGTGCGGCCGTGGCTCCAGGTGAAATCGTACAACTCGGGATGACGCGCGGGCGGATAGGGAACGTGGGGAGGGATTCGCGTGCATCCGGCTCCGGTGACGTACAAACCCCAGTGGACGTCGCGCGGACGGACGGGGACATAGCGGAAGCAATTTTCACCGAAGTTATCCATGGCATGCGCGCCGCGCGGCGGCCCACAATGGTCGTCCCGCCAGTAAGAGCCCCGGGCATTCAACCCCGGAACAGTCCAAAACAGGAACCTTCCATGATGCGCGATTCCGAAAATATGCAGAGCCTCTTTCCCTATAGACTATCCTAGACATCGGGCCTGTCAAACCGATGCTGTCGCAAATTGCAGGGAACGTGTCGCAAAGCGATGTGGAATCGCGTCCAATGACAGCTAAAATAAAGGTTTGAGAATAGGAAATAGTGGGGGGAGCAATGGCGAATACCGTCACGCGACAGGAAACCATGACCGCGCGGCAGCGGGTCCTTGCGGCCATCAACCACGAAACGCCCGATCGAGTGCCGATCGACTTGGGGGGCAATCAAACGGGCATTCACAAACACGCCTACCAGGCCTTGATCGACCATCTGGGCATTCGGGACGAGCCGCGGATCATGGACGCCGTCCAGCAATTGGCCCAACCGTGCGAAGAACTGCTCGAACGGTTCCACGTCGATACCCGATACATTGCCGCCGGCGCGGCCGCCGGTTTCGACGGCGCGATCAAGACCAACCATCGGCGCGGGCGGCTCTGGCACGACTTGACCGACGAGTTCGGCGTGGTCTGGAGCATGCCGGACGACCAACGGCTCTACATGGACGTCTCGCACCATCCGCTGGCCGACGCCACGGTCGAGGAGGTCAAGAACTATCCGTTTCCCCGGGGCGACGATCCGGGCCGTTTCGAGGGTCTGCGCGACGCCGCACTGCGCGTGCGCGACGAAACGCCCTACGCCCTGGTCAGCGGCATCTCGGGCGTCGTCTACGAGACCTGCTGGTACATGCGGGGACTCGAGGCATGGTACGTCGACATGCTCACCCAGCCCGAGTTCTGCGAAGCCCTGCTCGACCAGGTTTTGCAATACTGGATGGATTGGTTTCGGGCCTTTCTTGACGAGGTGGGCGATCTGGTCGACGTGATCATGGTCGGCGACGACCTGGCGGGGCAGAACGGCCCTTTGTTCCGGCCGGCGCTGTACCGGCAGCTCGTCAAGCCGCGGCAAAAAAAACTGCTGCAATATATTCGCTCGCGGACCGACGCGAAAATCTGGTATCACACGTGCGGCGCGTGCCAGGAATACATCCCCGATCTGCGAGACAACGGAGTGAACATTCTCAACCCAGTTCAAGTGAGCGCCGACAACATGGACCCGGCCGTCTTGAAAAAGAAATTCGGCCAAACCATGGTCTTTTGGGGCGGAGCAATCGACGCCCAGCACGTTCTGCCCTCGGCCTCGCCGGAAATGGTTCGGGAACACGTTCGCCGAAATATCGAGGTCTTCAAGCTGGGCGGCGGATACGTGTTCAACAACGTCCACAACATCCAGGCCGGCGTGCCTCCCGAGAACATCGTGGCGATGTACGAGGCGGCCTACGAGTTTGGATTTTATAACTGAAAACGTGTTGTGAAATTCGCTTTGGCGACCATAATCCCCGCCGGGCTTGCCCCGGTGGAACCAGGTTTGGCAACTACTCGGCCGAACCACACCAACCTGGCGCCGGTTGGCCAAGGCGTCTCACGCATTTCCAAACACGTTCTGAGCAATCGTGTTTTCGATCCGCCCGACGCGGCAAGCACGCCCGGCGGCCGTGGCGGACTGCTGGACAAATTCACCGGCGGACGCTACAGTGCCCAGAGAGGTCCACCAGAGAAGTCCTCGCGCCCGTCCCATGCCCCCGAGGAGGAATTGCCATGAAACAAGCGGCAATCGAGAGCGCCTACCGCCTGGCCCAAGAGCGCTATGCCGAACTGGGGGTCGACACGGAGAAGGCCATGCGGGTCTTGGCCGGCGTGCCCATCTCGCTCCATTGCTGGCAGGGCGACGACGTCGGTGGATTCGAAAACCAAGGATCGCTGGCCGACGGCGGCATCATGGCCACGGGCAACTATCCCGGCAAGGCTCGCAACGCCGACGAACTCCGCGCCGACCTCGAGGAAGTGCTCAGCATGGCGCCGGGCCGGCATCGGCTCAACCTGCACGCGATTTATCTGGAAACGGACGGCCGCCGCGTCGAACGCGACCAGATCGACGTCGCACATTTCGAACGATGGATCGACTGGGCCAAGTCGCTGGGGATCGGCATGGACTTCAACCCCACGTTTTTCGCACATCCCAAGGCGGCCGACGGGTTCACGCTCGCCCATGGCGACGAGGGAATCCGCCGATTCTGGATTGACCATGGGATCGCGTGCCGGCGGATCGGGCAGGAAATCGGCCGGCGGCTCGGAACGACGTGCATCACCAATTTCTGGATTCCCGACGGATACAAGGACGTGACCGTCGACCGGCTCGCTCCCCGCCGGCGGCTGCGCGAGTCGCTCGACGCGATTTTTGCCGAACCGATCGATCCCGCGCTCAACCGCGACGCGATCGAAAGCAAATTGTTCGGAATCGGCTCCGAAAGCTACGTGGTCGGCTCGCATGAATTTTATTTGGGTTACGCGGTTCGGAACAACAAGCTGTTGTGTCTCGACGCGGGCCATTTTCACCCGACCGAAACCATCGCCGACAAAATTTCGTCGGTCCTCCTATTCTTGGAGGAGATTCTCTTGCACGTGAGCCGCGGGGTGCGCTGGGACAGCGACCACGTGGTGACGGCCACCGACGATCTTCGGGCGATCGCCGAGGAAATCGTGCGCGGCGAGTTTCTCGACCGCGTGCACATCGGACTGGACTTCTTTGACGCCAGCATCAACCGCGTCGCCGCTTGGACGATCGGCGCCCGCGCGATGATTCGCCAATTGCTTATCGCCCTCTTGGAGCCGACCGAGCAATTGCGCGAGATGGAAGCCGCGGGCGACTTCACCTCGCGGCTGGCCATGATCGAGGAACTCAAAACGCTGCCGTTCGGCGCCGTTTGGGACTACTACTGCATGGCCAACGACGCCATGGTCGGCGCCGATTGGCTGATCGAGATGCAGCGCTACGAGTCCGAAGTGCTGAGCCAACGGGAATAGCAAGCGGTCGCGACCTGGCTCAGGAGTTCCTCGTCAAGCACGGCCCGGCCTACGCAATCGCTTCAACGAGGCGGTCGATATCCTCCTCGTTGTTATAGGCGTGGGGACTGATCCGCAGGCGGCCGCCGCGCGGGCGGAGGATGATGCGGCGGTCGAGACAATGGCGGGCCAATTCCTCGCTGTCGCGGCCCGGCATCTCGAACAAGACGATGCCGCTTTCGTGACCGGGCTGCCGATCGGTGACGACCACCGCGCCCGCCTCGCGCAACCGCCGGCACGCCAGATCGGTCAGCTCGACCACCCGGGCCGACAGGGCCGCCGCGCCGTAATCGTTGAGCAATTTCAGACTCTTGCCCAGCGCGATCATGCCCGGTATGTTGGCCGAGCCGCCTTCGTAGCGGGCCGCCTCGCGGCGCAGATCGAGTTCGATCCGCGAAAAATCCTGGGCGTGAACCACGCTGTGCCAGCCGAGGCCCATCGGACGCAGCCGGTCGAGGTGCTCGCGGCGCACGTAGCAAATCCCCACGCCCTCGGGCCCAAGCATCCACTTATAACCCCCGGCGGCCACCACGTCGACGGGCGTTTGCGCGACGTCCAGGGGAAACACGCCCAGCCCCTGAATCGCGTCGAGCACCAACATCGCGCCGTGCCGATGGGCCAAGGCGGCCAACTCGTCGACGTCGTAACGCCAGCCGCTCAGGTAACTGATCCAGCTAATGGCCAGCACTCGGGTCCGGCTGTCCACGGCCCGGGCCAGCCGGCCGCCATCGACGCGGCCTCCCTCGGTCGGCAACCGCCGGACCTCGACCCCCCGGTCGGTCAGGTTCATCCAGGGATATTGGTTCGTCGGAAATTCATCGGCCAGCGTGACCACGTTGTCGCCCGGCTGCCAAGGAAAACCCTCGGCCACAAGGTTGAGACCCTGGGCCGTGTTGCCCAGCAGGGCGATTTCGTCCGGTTTGCAGCCGAACAATCGCGCTGCTTCGATCCGACACGCCTCGACGCCCCGATTCCAGTCGGGCCAATGGGCCCCGCCGTTGGCCGAGGCGTCCTCGACCCAATCGGCCAGCACGGCGCGGGCCGGCTCGGGCAGCGGCCCGATCGCCGCATGGTCCAAATAAACCCAACGCCGAGCGACCGGCATCAGACGCCGAAAAGCGGCCCAATCGGCCCGCGGAGGATCGCAATACCCGTCATGGGGGGTGCTGTTCTGACTGGCCATCACGGACGCGTTCTCCTTGGTTGAATTTGGAAGACTGGATTGCGACCCGGCGGTTGAGGCCATGGTGAAGCCATATCCTTGCCTGATCGCGACCCGGCCTGCCCGTCGCTTCGTTCGTCAAGCGCTGTGGTCAATGCCCCCGCGGCGGGCTATACTAGGGGAGTAGTTACGCTGTATTCACTGACCGGTGCATCTTGTCTCGCGGAACAGACTGATGGCGAAAGCTCTCACCATCGCGGCCATGGCGATTTCCCTTATCTTACTGGTCATCTTTGGCCTGGACCTCGTCGTCAAGTTTCCCTTCGGCGGGATGAAGCCGATCTTGAACATCGTGTTTGTCGTCCTCTCGGGCATTCTCGGCTATTTGTCCTGGTCGACGTGGCGGGAACTCACATAACCGCACATGGCCTCGACAATCCCGTCGATCGTGTAATGCGCCGCTTCGACCGTCGGCTCGTGGCCCAACTCGCGGAGAACCTCCGAGGTTATCGGGCTGATGCTGGCCAATCGGGTTTTTGCCAACCGCCGGCCGAAAATCTTTGCCACCGATCGGGCTATCGACGAGCTGGTAACCGGCAGCCAGTCGATTCGGCCTTCGTCGAGCAAATGCGACACGAGCCCCAGCCGCGCCGCGTCCGGTTCCACGTCCGTACTGTCGTAGGCCACGACCTGTTCGACCGTCGCCCCGCCGGCTGAAAGCCGCTCGGCAAGGACTTCGCGACCCCGGCTCGCGCGAACCAATAAGCACCGCTTTCCGCGGGCCTCGGGCAACAGGGCGTCGGCCAGCGATTCGGCCCGATATTCGCCCGGAACCACGTCGGCCCGGAGCCGGTACGCGCCAAGCGCCTCGTCCGTGCCCGGACCAATGGCCGCGAGCTTCACGCGGCCGAGCCGTCGTAAGTCGCCCGACTGATTCCAAAGCCGCTCGAGAAAAAACCGCACGCCGTTTGCACTGGAAAAGACCAGCCAATCGTAGCTATCGAGCCGGGCAAGCGCGGCGTCGAGCGCGGCCGGGTCGGACGGCGGACCAATCGCGATGGCCGGTTGCGATACGACCACCGCGCCGAGCCGGCCGAAGCGAACGACCGTATCGGCCGCCTGATGTCGTGCCCGGGCCAGAAGAATCCACTGTCCGGCCAGTTTTCGCGGCGAGTCCGGCTCGTCGAAGGCCACGGTTGCGATGGCCCTTTCACCGCACCAGCGCCGCAGGTCGGCCGCCGGACCGCCGGGCCCATCCAGACTTCTTTTGTGCAAAGGGTCGGCCGGGTTTAGCCATACTACCGTGCGGCCGTCGAGCAGAGCTCGTCGCGCCAAATCGGCCGCCGATTCGGTCGCGGCCGAACCGCACGGGGGCAAGCAAACCACCGGCACGGCGTCGGACACTTGCGGCAAGGCACGCTCGGCCAAGTTGGCCGAAACGATCAAGAGCTGGACCTGATCGAGATTCTCCCCCCTCCACAAGGGCATCGCGGCGATCGATTCGGGCGAACCTGACGCCAGATACAATCTGCCGGATTTGGGGTCGTACTCGGGGGACATGGAACCTCCGCGACTAGTTCACGAATGTGGCTTTCAGCATCACGCCGATTACCATAAAATGGCATTATATGGGCATCGTGCCTTGAGGGGAAAGGAGTAAGCCGTCGGCGGCTGGCTGGTTCATCGACATTGCAGTCCGCGTGGGAACAGATCCATGGCATCGAACCTTTCCCCCAACGACGGTTCCTCGAGCGGCAAGCCCGCCGGAACCGGGCGGCAACCTCTGACCCAAGCCCAACGCAAGCGATTCCAACAACTCTTCATCCACGCAGGCAAGCAGGCGGCAACCAATAATTTCGACTACGCCACCGAACTGTTCAGCCAATGCGTGCTCGGCGACAAAAACAACACGGCCTATTGGCAAAGCTTCCTTGCCAATCTCCGCAAGAAATACCACGAAAATAAAAAAGGGGCCAAGCTGGCCTCGATACGCACGGGCACCCAACGGGCCACGGTCAAAAAATGCCAGCTCCGCAAGGACTGGAACGGCGTGTTCAAGCACGGCATCGAGGTGCTCAAACTCAACCCATGGGACACCTCGACCCTGATGGCCATGGCCGCCGCCGGCGAGGCCATCGAGTTGGACGAAGTTCCGCTGGTCTTTCTCCACACGGCCCGCGAAGCCGCCCCCAACGACATTGATCTGAATCGGGCGGCGGGCCGCGCCCTGCGGATTCGGCGTCAGCACGACCAGGCGATCTACTGCTGGCAGCGCGTACTCGAAATCAAAGGCGAAGACGAGGAAGCCCAACGCCAGATCAGCGAGCTGAGGACCGAAAAAGTCATTCACAAGGGGGGCTACGAAAACGCCCAGTCGTCGTTGGACGTTCAGGCCAAAACGGAAGACGAGCCCGCACAACCGGTTGCCGAGCCGATCGCCCGTCACGATTTGACGCCCGAACGGAAACTCGAAAAAGCCATACTCGCCGATCCGGCCGATCCGGCGCCTTATCTCGAACTGGCCGAACTCCTGTGTGAAAAAGAAGCCTACGACAAGGCCGACGAACTGCTCGGCCGAGCCTACGAGGCGACGGGCCAAGCCTCCGACGTCCTCGAGCGCTGGGAGGACGTCCAACTGCGCGGCCTTCGCAAAAAGCTCCGCGAGTTGGAGAAGGAGCACAAGAAGTCGGGCTCGCCCGAGATCAAGCAGCAGTGGAAAGAGGTCCGCCGGCAATTTGACCTGAAATCGCTCGAACGGACCCAGCACCTGGCCGAACGGTATCCCAACAACCTCGTTTATGAATTCGACCTGGGGGAAGCCCATCTACGAGTCGGTCAATGTAAGGAGGCTATTGAACACTTCCAAAAGGCTAGAAGCGACCCCCGCCGAAAAGGGGAGTGTCTCCTGCGGCTGGGACAGTGTTTCCACCACATCAACCAGGTGCGGCTGGCCTCCGACAGTTTCGAAGCCGCGCTGGCCGAAATTAGCGGCCAGAACCCGGACCTGCTCAAGGAGGCCCTCTATTCGGCGGGTCGGCTTTCGTTGGAAACCAACCACCTGGACAAGGCGGAAAAGCAGCTCACCGAACTGGCGGGGCTCGATTTTGGCTATCGGGACGTCTCGGCTCTACTAGACAAGGTCAACGAATTACGCAATACTGAGTGATTCGCCGTGCCGCGTCGGAGACGCCCTCGGACCTTGAACTACCCCGGAAACATCAAATCCGTCGAACCCGATAGACAATCACCATGCCAAACACGAGTTCCGCCAAAAAGCGACTTCGTCAGAATGAAGTCCGAAAAGCGCACAACCTCTCGATGAAGCGGGCCATGCGCACCCAGCTCCGTAAGGTTCGCGAGGCTCTGAAAGCCGGCGACGCCGACCTGGCGAGCACCGAGTTCCGCGCGGCCGCGCAAAAACTGGATCGGGCCGGCTCGCGCAACATCATCCATCGCAACGCTGCGGCCCGAATCAAGTCGCGCCTTTCCGCCCAAATCAAAGCGATCCAGCAACGGTAATTT
>JAFGAY010000027.1 GCA_016933425.1 Pirellulales bacterium | reverse complement strand
GGCCGAGTTGGCCGATGCCGTGCGTGAAATGGTCGAGTCGCCCAAGTCGTTCCTCCTCGACGTGCAGGTGCCGTACCAGGAACACGTGTTGCCGATGATCCCGGCCGGGCAAAGCGTGGCCGAGCTGATCCGGGAGTGAACGAGGGGATTGGAGATTTCAAGTCGCGGGGCGAGAGACGAATGACGAATGATTTTTATAGCCGCGGGCGGAAGCCCGCGCAACACTCGCTTAAAGCGTCGCCAAAACGCTGAACGGGAATTCCCCCAACCACGAAGGAATAGCCGCCCGTGCCCCCCCTCAAACGCATCCTGGTGACCGGCGGGGCCGGGTTTCTTGGGTCGCACCTGTGCGAGCGGCTGGTCGACGAGGGCCACGACGTCATTTGTCTCGACAATTTCTTCACCAGCCAAAAGTCGAACATCGTCCATCTGCTCGATCGGCCCAACTTCGAGTTGGTGCGGCAGGACGTCACGCTCCCCATCTCGCTCGAAGTCGACGAAATCCATAATCTGGCGTGTCCCGCCGCGCCCGGCCATTACCAATACAACCCGATCGAAACCCTCAAGACGTCGGTGCTCGGTTCGATCAACGTGTTGGACGTGGCCCAGCGGTGCCACGCCAAGGTGCTGCAAGCGTCGACCAGCGAAATCTACGGAGATCCCGAAGTCCATCCCCAACCCGAAACCTATCGCGGCGCCGTCAACACGCTCGGTCCCCGGGCGTGCTACGACGAGGGTAAAAGAGCGGCCGAAACGCTCTTCATGGACTATCACCGCATGAATCGGGTCAACATCCGGATCGTGCGCATCTTCAACACTTACGGCCCGCGAATGCACCCCTTCGACGGTCGGGTCGTCTCGAATTTTATCCGCCAGGCCCTCTCGGGCGACCCCATCACGATCTTCGGCGACGGCCGGCAAACCCGATCGTTCTGCTATCGCGACGACCTGGTCGAAGGAATTCTCCGCATGATGAACGGTCCGGACGATTTCATCGGGCCGGTCAACCTGGGCAATCCGGGCGAGTTTTCGATGCTGGCGCTGGCCGAATTGGTGCTCGAGTTGACCGGCTCGAAATCGAAACTGGTCCACAAACCGCTTCCTCCCGACGATCCGGCCCAGCGCCAGCCCGACATCACGCTGGCCCGGCAACGCCTCGCGTGGGAACCGACCGTGCCACTGCGCGACGGCCTCGCGCGGACCATCGACTGGTTCCGCACCATCGACCTGAACCACTACCGGCCGCCGACGCCAAATTGGGTGTGAGTATGTAAAACATATGTTCCTAGCACTTCGTCACGATTGAATATTGGGGTTGGATGCCACGCGAGCGATCAAGTAATGACCCATCACACCTTTTTGCGCGCGCCTGCAAAATGGTTGAACTTGGGTCGGAAGTCTTTCGAAAGGTGATCAATTACCAATTCTCCACGAATCATCAAGGAGCCCCCCCATGCGTCGAATCCATGTTGTAAAAATGCTGCTGGCCGCCGGATTGTGCATTGTTTGTTGCGCCGCCGCTCCGACGGGCGAGGACGGCGGTTCGGTCCGGTTGTTCAACGGAAAGGATCTTTCCGGCTGGACGTGCGACCTGAACAAACCCGGCGTGAAAATGGAGGACGTCTGGTCGGTTGCCGACGGCGTGCTCCACTGCAAGGGCCGGCCCAACGGATACCTCATCACCAAAAAAAACGACTTTAAGGACTACCGGCTCGATTTCGACTGGCGGTGGCCGACCGGCAAGGGGGGCAACAGCGGGCTTTTGGTGCATTGCTCGACGCCCCGCACGCTGGGTATCTGGTGCAAATCGGTCGAAGTCCAGCTCCACTCGGGGAATGCGGGCGATTTCTGGGTTATCGGCACCGACCTGGACGTCGAAAACGAAGCCGAGCGAAACCAAGGCCGCCAATTCGTGAACCTGACCGACGACAGCGAAAAACCGCCGGGCCAGTGGAACCACATGGAAGTCGTCTGCCAAGGCGACCAAATCACGGTCAAGGTCAACGGCGTGCTGGTCAATCACGCCACCAACGTCAACGTCACTCAAGGCGCCATCGCCCTGCAAACGGAAGGAACGCCCATCGAATTCCGCAACGTCGTCCTGACACCGCTCAAAAAGCCGTAAGGCCGCCTTGCTGAAAAACACCACGGAGACACGGTGGGCACGGAGAAGCGTTTTCTTGCGCCGCGGTTCCGTGGTGAAAGAATTCGGATCACGGGCGGGGCGCGTGGAGGGTGAGTTCGGTCATCTCGGGCGGGCAATTCAGCCGGAGGGGAATCTCGCCCGAAACGCCGCGGCTGACGTGCAGCAGGGTCGGCGGGCGATGAAAAACACCCGACGCAAAACGAACGCCCTGGCGGCTCGGCGAAACGATGGGCCCGATCAGGGGAACACGGATCTGCCCGCCGTGAAGATGGCCGGCCAGCATCAGGTCGAAATCGTGGGCAACCGCCCAGCCCAACTGGTCGGGCGTGTGCGAAAGCAAGATGCGCAGCGGGCCGCCGTCGGCGCCGCGCGGGGGCGCGTCGCTCAGATCGGCGGCCGGGGGAAACCACGGCAGCTCGTTGCCCGCCAACACCACCGCCGCGCCGTTCACCTCGCGCCGCACCCAGCGCCCACCCAAGTCGACCAGACCCGCGGCGCCGAGCGTCGCCCGCAGCCGGGCCGAGTCGACCCGGCGGTCGTGGTTGCCCAGGACGTAATACACGCCGTGCCGGGCCGCCAGGGGGGCAAGCAATTCGGGCACCCAATCGATGCAGTCGCTCGTGTCGACCAGATCGCCGGTCAGCGCGACCAGATCGGGCCGAAGTTCGTTGCTCAGGTGGACGACTTCCTGGAAAAATGCCTTGCCGACTCGGCCCGTGAAGTGCAGGTCGGACAGATGGACGATCGAGAGTCCTTCGAGCCGAGGATCGAGCCGGGGGACCGTCAGCGCATGCTGGGCCACGTCGATCTGGAGAACCTGGTTTCCCGGCAATTGGGCAAGGAAGTGGTGCGTGTGTTCCTCGGACACCGAGGCCTGGCCGCAGCCCCGGCCCAATTTCACCATGCGGCTTCGATCGGACCGAAGCAAGTCGCCCGGCCGATGCGCCAGCCGGTTTCCCACCCAGCCGACGACGGCCAGGCCGCCGAGGAACCAGCAGAGCACGGCGTAAGCAATGCACCATCCGGGCAGCGCGAACCACGCGATGGGTCCCGCGGGCGAAAAGCCAAGCCGCGCGAACCAGTAACCAAAAGCGACCGGAAGCAAGACCAGCCCGGCCAACGCCGGAACGCTCAGACCGCGAACCAGACTGCGCGACAATCCGGTTGCATGAAGCCGGTTGACCATTCCGACCCAAAGCACCGCATGGCCGAGCAGGGCCAGGGCAAGAAGGAGAAGGTTCATCCGTCTACGTTTCCACCGGACCGGAGACGCCCAGCACCATCTCGACCGTGTCGAGCAACTGGTCCAGGCGGAACGGTTTGTAGAGAACGCACTGGAGGCCGGCCTGGCGCGCCTTGACGATCGAATGGCCCGGATCGTAGCCGAACCCGGTCATCAAAATCAGCGGCACCGACTGGGTTTCAAGGATTTCTTGCAGTTTGAGCATGAAGTCGTAGCCCGAGAGGTCGGGCAGCCGGATGTCGGCGATCACGACGTCGTAGCCGCCCTCGGGCAGCATGTTGCGGACCATGAAAACGGCTTGGGCGCCGTTGGGGGCCGTTTCGACGACGCAGCCGTAGCGTTCCAGCAAGGCATGGCCGGCGCTGCGGACGGCGTTGTCCTCGTCGACCAGCAGCACACGGCGGCCGTGCAGGCTCGGGCGACGCTCGAACGCCATCGGTTGGGGATGGGCCTGAATGGGCGCCATCTTCTGGCCGACGCTCTGGATGACCTGCTTGATGTCCCGGGCATGGCGGAGAATCCGCTGCAACCGCTCGACAACTTCGGGCTCGTGGCCGATGTAGCGCTCCATCAGGTTGACGGCCTCGCCGAGAATCTCGTCGACCGGCAAGGCCACGGCCGAATGGATCTGCTCGACGCTTTCGAGCGTGGCCGTGGCCTTTTCAGCGACCAGCAACTCGAGCGTATTGAGCGCGACGGCCACGTCGCGGGTAAAAATCTCGAGAAATTGCAGGTCGCTTTCCGAAAAGGCCCGGAGCTCCGGGCTCTCGACGTTGAAGGTGCCGATAACGTTGTCGTGCAGAACGAGGGGCACGGTCAGCGAACTCTTGGCGTCCCGTGCGCCGCTCAGGTAGAGCGGGTCCTCGGTGGTGTCTTCGCACAGATAGCTCTTGCCGGTCGCGGCCACGAATCCGGTAACCCCGTTGTCTTGCGGCTGGGCAAACAAGACGCGGTTGGCCGCCTCGGGAGTCATGCCGACGGACAAGAGTGGTTCGAGCCGGCCGGTTTTGGCGTCCAACAGCCGGATCTCGACGACTTCAAATTTCAATAGGTCCTGGGTGTAGTGGAGGATGTCGGACTTGAGCAGATCGATCCGCTCCTCGACCGACATGTGGGAAAGTTCCTCGGGGGCCAGATCGCCCAGGTCCATGCCCGCCTGGTGGATCGCGGCGAGTTTCTGTTGTTGGAGCATCTCCTCGGAGACATCGCGGACCGTGACGATCAGATGATGCGGTGCCCCTTCAAATTCGCGGACCGGCGCGGCGTGAACGTGAAAAAACCGGTGATCGCCGGCTCGCAATGTCGATTCGCTGGCGTGGCCCATGGCCAGCGCCGTGTGAAACGGGCAGAAATCGGGGCCGAGAATCTCAGGACTGCCCAAGGCCGTGTAAAAATTGGCCCCCAACAGATCGTCTTCTCCGCTCCAACGGCGGACCTGGTCGTTGGCCCAAAGGATGGTGTTTTCAGCGTCTAAGAGGACGACACCGTCGGGCATGCCGTCGAGGATTTGTTCGTTCCGCAGGAACCGGCCGATCTTGAAGGCCTGGTGGAGATATTTTTTCGAGATGAAAACGCCGTCGAAAGGCTCGCCGGTCAGAAAGGTCAGCGCTTGGACGGGATTCGAGGCCGACACAATCTCAAACTGATCGGCGCCGGGTCCCAAATAGTGCCCCGGGACCTCGGAAGAGTCGCCGACAAACAGTATCTTCGGTTTTTCCGCCAACGCTCAAGGGCTCCTTCGTCTATTCACCGACCGGCCCCATCCATCGACATTATAGGACAAACAGTTCCATCGTACAACCTTGCATTGCCCCCCTTTTGCCTACGTCTTGCATCGGACAGCTTTCCAAAAAGATTGATTAGCCTTGGTCGCCGGCACGAATTTACCAGGACGCCAATTTTTATCCGCGCCGTGCGTTCCTTATGTCCATTACAGCCGCTCAAGGCAAGAAAAATGCCAGGGCGAAAATGACGCGCTGGACGTCGCTGATCGCGAATGAATGCCGAATTGGTCGTCTTGTTTGGACCGATCGCGGGGATTATGCGTTCCAAATCGGCAATGCACGGTAAAGAAATCCTCGCTTGACGACAAAATCCCTCTAATCCTCCCTCGATTGCGATAAGCCGCCGGCGCTTGGGCCGAGCCGTTTCAGTTTGCCGCTCGGCAAAGTCGATCAACCATGGAAGAGCGGTGCCCTTGGGCTTTCGCGTCCTGCCGCGCTGTCCGAAGTTGATGGCCGGCGTCGGCGATTCCTGAGGGGAACGCCTGTTCAAGGACTACAGGGCAAGAAGCTCCTGTTGGCGCGCGTTGGTTCGATTCGACGGAGACAAGACCGATGTGGCGAGCGTTTTTTCTGGCGATTGGAATTACGTTGTGCATCGTGGGCGCAGAATGCCTTGGATTGGAACGGGTGACCCTGAAGATCCACGACTCCCCCCCGGCCGTGGAGGCCGATCCTTTCAGCCCCACGCCTGCCCCGACCTTCGGCCCACGCAAAACCATTGCTATTCAGCCGCACACCCCGTGGAGCCTGATGGCGCTTGGCGCGGTCGTTATGCTCTACGCCTACGACCTGCCGCGCCGGATGAAGGGCTGAAACGCTTCTGGGGCAACAGTGCGTGCCCAGGGGCATCCGGCCCCTGCAACCGCTGGTGAGTGAACGCGGTCCCTTTCTCGCCGTCGGTCCTCATTTCCCTTCGCGCAGCCGTTCGAGATATTCCTGGGCGTTTTGCCGGTGGCGCCGGGGCATCTGCTGATCGGTCATGGGATCGGTTTCGCCGCTTTTCACCGATTCGACCTGGTCGTGGATCGCCTCGCCGACTTCTCCCTTGCGATTGGGACCGTCCACGTAATCGACCACTTTCATCGGTCCTCGGCCCACGTTTGGGCGGACCTGGGAATCGTGGAAGGCGCTGTCGAGTTCCTTGCCGCGACGTCCGCCCGGCACGTGGCCTTTGCCCGCCTTGAGGCCGCCGCCCAGGGCCATCTGCCCCATCATGGATTGGCCTTCGCCGCCCTCCATGTTGGGATCGCACAATTGGCCGCGGCAGTTAGCCACCTGGTCCATGGCCTGATCGAGCGTTTCGAGCTGGTCCATCTGCTGCTGGAGCCCTTCGAGATTGTCGGCCAGTTGCTGCATGTTTTGCTGGGCCTCGCCGAGTTGGCCCTGCTCGCAATTTTCAGAGCATTGTTTCAACTGTTTGCCCAACTGGTCGAGCATGTCCATCTGGGGCAATTTCGAGCGCAGCTTGGCCAGTTGCTCCTCGAGTTGGTTGGCCTGGTCCGCCTCGCCTGCGTCGCGGAGTTTTTTGATTTCGTTGGCCAGGCGTTCCTGCATCTGGTCGTGGGCTTCGGCCATTTTCTGGAGCTTCTCGGCCATTTGTTTGAGTTGTTGGGCCAATTGCCGGCGTTGCTCGTCGCCGAGTTTGTCGGAAGCCATTTCGCGGCGGAGTTTTTCCAACTCCTCGGCGGCCTTTTTGAAGTCGCCTTGTTTGAGCGCCTTGGCCATCTTCTCGGCCGGTCCTTGCTTGAGTTGGTTCAATTGCTTGAGTTGATCGCGGAGCCCTTCGGCGCCGCTGAACCGTTCTCGCTGCTGCCGAAGCTGCTTGGCCAGGTCGTTGAGCTTCTTAAGCGCTTCCTTGCGGTCGGCCGGCGGATTTTCCTGGAGCTTTTTCAAGTCGCGCTGGAGCAGTTTCAAAACGTCGCGAATTTCCTTGAGCCCTTGCTTCTCGGCCTTCTTGCGCTGCTGGGCAATCTGTTGGTCGAGTTTCTTCGCCGATTTCTTGATCTGCTTTTGAACCCTCGCCGCGCCGGCTTTCGCTTGGGACGCGCCGCCGTCGCCGCTCGGACCAACCAGTGCGAGGAATACCATGGCAATGGCGGCGGGAACCAAGGGGTAAAGCAACCGCCGCGACGGAGCAACCTTCATCCGGTCAGAAACGTTGATTCGCTCGACCCGGCGCGCGGCGTCCTTGATCAACGCCTGGCCCGACGGCGTTTCGCGTTCTTCGGGCGAAAGGGCCAACGTGCTGGAGACGCGCTCCTTCAAACCGAAGCGCCGGTCGATCTCGACGGCCGCGTCGATCGGCCCACGCGCCGTGGCGACCGCCCAGATCCAGGCCATGATCAGGCCCAACACGACCGCGCCGCCCAGCCAGGCCCAAACGACCAGGCCCAACGGCCAAAATCGGTCGACCAACACCAGCACGGCCGCCACGCCAAGCGTCGCCGTGCAGGTCGGCCCGAGCAATCCGACAAATCGTTGCATGCCCAGGCGCCGCTGGGCCCGACGAACCTGTTTTTCGATCGCGTCCATGGCCGTACCCCTTATGGGAGAGTGAATCCAAGTTGATTATATCGACTTGGGTGGATTCGGCCCAACCTTTCGAGAACCAATTTCAGCAGCTTTTCAAGAAACGGTCGTCTGTTATGATTACGGGAGGTTCGGCAGCCTGCCCCTTGAGTGGGGATTTTCACGCATACACTCCCCGGCTGGAATGAGTTTGGAATGAGTCATGACTGATTCTCGCGTCGAACACGATTCGATGGGACCGGTTCGCCTGCCGGCGACGGCCTATTATGGTCCGCAAACGCAACGAGCGGTCGAAAACTTCGCCGTCTCCGGCCGGCGAATGCCCCCGGCGCTCATTCACGCGATCGGGCTGGTCAAGTGGGCGGCCGCCACGGCCAACCGCGACCTGGGCCTGCTCTCGCGCGCGGCCCGACCGCCCTTGACCGACCGCCAAATCGAGGCTCTCCTCGCAGCCGCCCGCGAGGTTTATGAAGGAAAGCTCGATGGCGAGTTTCCGGTCGACGTTTATCAGACCGGCTCGGGCACGTCGACCAACATGAACGCCAACGAGGTGATCGCCCATCGGGCGGTCGAGCTGGCCGGCGGCGACCGGTTTGCCGCCGAGCGGCCCATCCACCCCAACGACCACGTCAACCTGGGCCAGAGCACGAACGACACGTTTCCGACGGCCATTCACGTCGCGGCGGCGGTCGAAATCGAAAACCGTCTGATTCCCGCCCTGAAACAGGCCCATCACGCCCTGGCGGCCAAGGCGGCCGCGTGGCGAAAGATTCTCAAGATCGGGCGCACCCACCTGGCCGACGCCACGCCGCTGGCGCTGGGCCAGGAAATCGGCGGCATGGCGCGACAACTCGAATTGTCGATTGCCCGAGCCGAACGAGCCCGCGACGCCCTGCTCGAAGTGCCCGTCGGGGGAACGGCCGTCGGAACCGGCATCAACACCCATCCCGAATTCGGCGCCCGCGTCGCGGCGATTCTGGCCGACGAGACGGGCATTCCCTTCGTCGAGGCGGCCGACCACTTCGAGGCCAATGCCCAGCGCGACGCGCTGGTCGAGTGCCACGGCGATCTTCGGGCCGTGGCCGTGGCACTTTTTGCCGTGGCCAACAACCTGCGTTGGCTCGGCTCGGGACCGCGCTGCGGCCTGCACGAAATCCGGCTGCCTGAGCTTCAGCCGGGCAGTTCGATCATGCCGGGCAAGGTCAATCCGGTAATGTGCGAGAGTCTGATGCAGGTCGCCGCGCGCGTGCTGGGCAACGACCAGACGATGGCCGTCTGCGGCGCGGCCGGCGGGCAATTTCAGTTGAACGTGATGATGCCCCTGATGGCCGACGCGGCGCTCGAAAGCATTGCCCTCATGTCGGCCGCGACCGCGGCCCTGGCCGAGCGGTGCCTGACCGGCATGGAGGCCAACCAAGACGTCTGCCAGGCGGCCGTCGAAAAGAGTCTGGCCATGGCCACCGCGCTGAATCCCTACCTCGGCTACCAACAGGCCGCGGCCCTGGCCAAGGAGGCCTTCGCCTCGGGCAAAACCATCCGCGAAGTCTGCCGCGAGAAGAAAGTGCTCGACGACCAACAACTCGACGAAGCCCTCGACCCCTGGCAAATGACGCGGCCCAGGGAACCGTGAGCCGTGAGCTGTGGGCCGTGAGCCGTGGACCGTGGGCAAGAAGCTGTTGTGGTCCGGATGATAGCCGTGGGCGGAAGCCCACGGGAAAACGGCAGCGCACCTACCATGCGAAAATCCGAACACAAAACAAACCGGCTCTCCGTTTGGGGCAACTCGCTCTTGGGCAAACTCTCGTCGCTATCGAAAAAGCGGCGGTTGAGGGAAGCGAGCAAAAAACGGCGTCAAGAAATCAAAGCGGATTTGCGAGAAAATCGCGGATAGCCGTGCGGAATGACGATGTGGCAGCGCGCGCAGCAAATAATGCGGTTGACCAGTGTCTCGCTAGTCATGCACGATTTGTGTCCGAGGCTCCGCGACATCAATGAACCATTTGGCCCAGGCGATAAAGGTGATGCAAAAACCAACGGCCGCCGTGGCCATGCCGGTAAAGAAAAGATACCTCGCAATGTATTGGACGGTCTTCAAGTCGGACATGTAGTTGACCATCGAATGGGAATTGCCCATGTCGGGACTCGGCGCGGCCAAAGCCATTACCAGCCAACTGCTCCCAAAAGCAAAGACAATCCCAATTAGCATGACGCTCAAACCAATGACAATCCGCACTCGTGTTTTTCGGGGCACAATGATCTTCCTTTCCACCTTTTGGGATGTAGCAGTGCATCCTCGTGGTCTTGTGTTGAGATCTTGTGGCAATTCCTGAGGACGCCCACGACTTTTACAGATAACCCGCGCTCGACTGAAAATACTTGCGGCGCCGGGTTTCGACGGCCTCGGGCGATTCGGCTTCCTTCTGGCGGAGGTCGTTGAGGCTCGCCTGGCACCATCGGCAGCCCAGCGCGCCGACGTGGAAAGCGACGTAATCGGCCATCTCGTCCGGCAGCGCGCCGAGCAAATAGCTTCCCAGTTCGCCGCGCGTCGGACAGCTCAGCCGGTGGCGGCGCCATATCTCGCCGAGCGTGTGAATGCCCGCGTCGCGCCGCGCGTTGATCGCGGCGAGTTGCTCGACGCACTCGGGATGGCGCCGCAGGGCGTGTTCGATCCGCGCCATCTCGTCGGGCGGCAAGGCCTCGTCGAGATACGCTTCCAATTCATTCTGTCGCGGCTTGGGCATGACATGGAGGAGGAACCACCGATGAACACGGATATACACAGATGGAAATGCCTGATTTCCATCTTCTGTGTTCATCTGCGTTCATCCGTGTTTCCATAATCTAGCTTTCGGTTTGGTACAACTCGGGAAACACTTCCTCGGGCAGTTGCTGCCGGCGGACGGCGCCGCGCAGGCTGGCGAGGAACTGGAATTTGTGGTTGGCCACGACCTGTTCGGAGACGTCCAACTCGGCGGCTGCATCCTTGTTGGCCCAACCGCGCACGACGAGCAGTTCGATGCACTTGAGCTTCAACCAGTCGCCCCGCCGGCGCCAGCGATCGATTTGCTGTTGGATGGCCTCGACCAAGGCTCCTTCCTCGATGTGGCGCCGCTCGTCGCTGCGGACGATGCTGCTTGCCGGCCGCGCGCTGTCCGGCAAGTCCCAACTCGCGCCGCTGCCGTCGGAACCGCCGGTCAGCGGAATGGTCGGCCGGCGGCCCTCGCGGCGCAGGTGGTCGGTCAGCTTATGGGCCGCGATCGAAAACAAGTAGCTTTCCAGCGGCCGGCGCCGGTCATAGTTGGGCAGGCTCGTGAGAAACCCGATGAACGTCTCCTGAACAATGTCCTCGGCCGCCGGCCGGCTGTTGGCCCGGCTGCGTACAAACGCAAGCAACCGCCCCTCGAAACGCCCGATCAATTCATTCCACGCCTCGGAATCCTTGGCCCGAATGCGATCGATCAACAGTTCGTCGGTTTGGCTCGGTTCGGGCATGGGACAGGGCGGAAGGGATTTGAGATTTGAGATTTGAAATTTGAAATTTGAAATTTGAGATTGGGAATAATTTGGTTGGTTTGGGGCTGCGTCACTTCTCATCGGGGTGCGGCCAGAGTTCTGGATTGGACTCGTGCAACGCCGTCTTGATCTGCCTACGAAACGCCGCTGCTTTTTTCTTCTGCTGGTAAACTCCCCGAGCTTGGTCGTTGAGGTGACGCTGGCCTTTGATATCCGTGTTTTGCAGACTATCGGCCCAAGCCCGAATCTGGCGCGAGCAACTTTCGGCGAGGGATTTGAGATCTGAAATTTGAGATTTGAGATGCATGGCGTCTTGGCTGCCGTCGACGAAATGGAGCATCGAACGCACCTCGCCGGCCGAACCGCGGGCAATGTAAAGAAACGCCAACAGCTCGGACATCGAACCGCGTTCAAAACCCTCGGCGATGTTGTTCGATACGCTCAGCGCGGCCCGGCGAAGCTGATCCCGCAGGTCGCCCGGTTGGGCAAAGAAGCGATCTCGCGTCAGCACGTAGACCCGCCGCGCCAGGTCGATCGCCGCCCGCCAGACGGGCAAGTTCTCGAAGCGATCGTACTTCATCGAGACGATTCCTCAACTTATCGGCGGTCGCGTTTTCCTATTACCGTATTATCATATTACCGTATTACCGCTGTCGCCCGTGGACTGCCGTGCGATCCACTGCCGGATGAATATATCTCAAATCACAGATTTGAAATCACAGATTTGGAATTTGAAATCACGGATTTGAAATCTGAGATCTCGGATTTGAAATATCCGATTTTTCATCCTACCGGCCGTCACACGCGATTCCGCAATTCCGCGATTATACCACGTTCGTTTCACGACGTCGATTGAGCAGTTCGTCTCGCCGGTTCGCGCCGGCCCTACGGTTATCCCATCGACGCGAGCAAGCTTACCAGAAGTATCCCCAGCAGGATCAGCCCGAAAAGACGGGTTTTCTTAACCAACGTCAGGCCGATTCCGGCCATGAGGCTGATTCCTATCAGGAAAACCAACCCGTCATCTTTCGAAGGCGCGGCCGAGAGGGTCAATCCGAACGCGACGAGCATGGCCACCCCGCCCATGCCCAGGGCCAGATGCTTTCGGTAGGCGCCTTTGGTCTTGATGTCGATCTTCAGCACGACGAAGGCAACCAGCATAAGCCCGAGAACACAGGCCAAGACGGCGCCGGCGACGATGAGCCGTTCTTCGAGCCGGCGTTCCCTTTGCGAGTTGTCCCACGTCTGTTTGATCAGTTCGTTCGTCTTCCGGTCGAAAACCAGCCGGACGTGCAATTGCTTCATCGGCCCTACCGACGTCTGCTTGTTTTCCTCCCAGGTTCCCTTGACGATGTTTTCCAGCACGTAGTCATTCGGCAGGCTAACGTAGTTCCAGGCCGGGGAACCCAGGTAAAGCAGGACATAGTCGCTCAAGGCTTTCGACAACGCGTTGGGCAACTGCCGATTGCACTCCATGCTCGTCGTGTACGGCCCGACGACGACCGTTGTTTGATAGGCGCCGTCGACCACGCCCGGGGGTGCGTCTACCCAGTCGGGGCGTTTGCTTTCCGACGCTTTTTTGCGTGAAGATGGTTTTGAGGATGCTTTTTCGATATCCGCGTGAGTCTTATTGATCTCTTCGATGTTGTCGGCCAGGGCTGCCGCTTCGGAGGGTGCGACCGAATCGGCCGCTTCCGCCGGGTTCGCCGCTTCCGCCGTTTTCGCCGGCTCGGTAGGCTTCGCGGCAGGTTGCGCCGGGTCGTGTTCCCCATGGGGGTTCTCGGTCGGGCCCGCCGTCGGGCCCGCCACGGCTTGCTCTTGCACCGGCCGCGGCTGGCCGTTGAGGTCGGCGGTTACCGCGTCGAAATCTATGATGTTTTTCGCGTTTCCGTCGACCAATACGTTCTGCCGACGCTGCGTCAGGATTTCAAGTTCGGCATTGAGCATGTCGAGTTTCGCCCCCAAAGTAAGACTCGCGGGCGACGGCCGATCCGAATTCGAGGCACGGAGTCTGGCGATAGCCGCCTCAGTAGCCGCGATCTCCGACCGAATCTTCGCAATCTGATACCCCACGCTCGGCGCAGCCGTGACCGTCCCGATTGCCGAACGATGGACGGGCGCGTGTCGAAGCCTTACCATACCGACCGTGGCGACCAGAAACAACACAGCGAGGATGCCCAGCGTGGATGCCAAGGCAATGCCCCAGCGCCGGGTCTTCGGAAAGACGATCAAGGCGACCATGCCGCCGACGGCCAATAATACCATCGGGAAGAAAACGATCAGTAGTTCAATCCAACCGATTGCCATGCGTGCCTCCGAGACGCTATTCATGGAACACGTTCTCGCTTTTCAACGCCGGGTCTCGACCCGGCCTACGGGTTCATCGCCGAGTCATGGCACGGCCTGCGGATTTACTCTTCAACATTGGCCTGGCGCAGCCGCGGGTTGATCCAGGGGCTGGCCAATTGGATCGAGACGGACATGATGCACGCGATTCCCGCCACGGCCCAACCCATCGCGTGGACAATCACGGCGACGAGCATTGCCACCAGGCCGATGGTGAACACGGGCCAGAGACTCAATCGCGCCGGGCGCAACGGGTCGGCCTGACGCCACCAGCGAACCAGCGACATGAGCAAACCGAACGTGAGCACGTGGGCCCACAAAGGCGGCATGCCGCGTCCGGCCCGAAACAAATCGGCCAGGTCGCCGCCATTGCCGGCTACTTGGTTTTTCAGCGTGTCGGAGAAGTACAGCATGCCGC
The DNA here is from genome assembly GCA_016933425.1 of Pirellulales bacterium. Taxonomy (GTDB): domain Bacteria; phylum Planctomycetota; class Planctomycetia; order Pirellulales; family Thermoguttaceae; genus UBA11386. Next base: position 1,669 of record JAFGAY010000027.1, on the reverse strand, counting down.
CCATGATCTGCGGGTCGATCCACGCGGTGCAAATCCAGGCAAAAATGCCCAGGCCAAGGCCCACGGTCATCATGACGAACCGGCGGACCATGGCGTCGCCCTCGACGCCTTCCCAAAGCTTGGCCGGCGCCAGAACGCCCCAACTCCCGGCAATGCTGACCAGCAAAACGTAAGCCACGAGTTCCGGTTGGACGATTTGCTTGTCGACCGACAAAACCATCGCGACGACCACGGTCATGATCGTGGCCACCAGGGCCGCCACGAGCATCGAACCCAACAGATCGGCCAGACGCTCGCGGGCCGGCTTGACGATCAATGCCCGGACCGATCGTTCGTAAGGACGAAAATGACGATATTGTTTTCGCGGCGCCGAGTGCTTTCGCGCCTCGGGCGGCTGGGTCGGGTTCTGTTGTTGCACCGACGAAACGCCCGCGGCGCCCGGAGCAACGGCAGGCTTGGGACTACCGGCCAGGACGATGGCCCGAACGAGCCGATAAATCCCATAGGCCACCAGCGCGAGAAATCCCAGGGGAATCCAGTACGTGGCCGTGGCCAGCAGGCCGATCGCGCCCAGGACGGCGACGGCCACCTGGGCCCCGGGATTCAAGCCGCGCCACCAGTCGACGAAGTTGGCCCAGAATCCCCGCAACTCGCGGAGAATGGGCTCGTCGTCGACCTGTTGGGCCACGAAGGGCGAGGCGGCGAACGGCTCTTGCGTCGGCGAAGCGTCGGCCGAACCGTTCGCGCCGGCCGGGGCCGCCCGCGTGACCCGCGCGTGCGGAAGCTGTCGGGCCGACCGATCGACGGGCAACTGGGCCAGCATTTCCTCGACCGAGGCGAAACGCTTTTCCGGGTCTTTTTCGAGCGCCCGGGCGACGACGCCCCGATAAGGCTCGGCGAGCATCGACACGTCGGGCTTGGCCGTGAGGTGCTTCATGAGCACCTCGCCGACGCTTTCACCCTCGAAAGGAACTCGGCCCGTGAGCATTTCATAGAGGATGATGCCCAGGGCGTAAATGTCGATTTCCTTTCCATAACGGCCGTTGGCCACCTCGGGCGCCATGTAGTGGACCGTGCCGACGCTTTCGGTGTGGCCGCTGCGCCGGCTGCACGAGATGAATTTCGACAGCCCATAGTCGCCGATCGAAACTTGGCCCTCTTCCGAGAAGATATTGCCCGGCTTCAGGTCGCGGTGGACAATGCCGTGGTCGTGCAGATAGCCGACGCCCGCGGCGATGCCGGCCAGCCAGGCCAGGGCCTCGTGGGTCGGCATTCCGTTGGGATGCCGGGCAATGACTTCGTCGAGACAATCTCCGGCCACGTATTCCATGACGACCCAGTGATCGCCGCGCGCGTCCTCGCGGATGTCGAACACGCCCAGCAGATTGGGGTGCTTGAGATTCAGGCACTGCTTGATCCCGCGCAGCTCTATCTCGAGGCTGCGGCGGATCAGCTTCAGGGCGACCTCCTTGCCGGCGTCGCTCGTGGCGTAGTAAACCTCGCCGAATCCGCCGTGACCGACGCCGCGCTTGATCGTGAACCCGTCCAACGGCCGCGATCCGCCCGGATAGGTGAACCGCTTGGCCTCGGAGACGTCCTGGCCGGGCGAGTGCATGTGCGTGTCTGGAAGGTTCATGACGATTAGCCCTTTGCGTGCCTCACCCGCGTT
>JAFGAY010000220.1 GCA_016933425.1 Pirellulales bacterium | reverse complement strand
ATTTTCGACGCGAAGGCTTACGTGGCCAAATGGCGCGTGGCCGTGCTGGTGATTTGCGTTCTGTCGATGTTCCTCACGCCGGCCGATCCTTACAGCATGTTGCTAATGGCCATCCCGCTGATCTTCCTCTACTTCGGCGGAATACTGCTGTGCAAGTTCATGCCGCGGCGGCGCGGACCGCTGGCCGACGCGTAAAATTCGATCGCGCGTGTTCCCGGCTGGCCGCCATGGGCGACAAGGCTTGCCCTTGGAAAAGAAAAAGAACGCAGAAACGGTTTTCAAAGACCTCTGGCACTCCTGGAGGGACGTGCTCCGTCACGTCCGTTTTCCCGGCTGTTTGCGGCCACGACGGAGCGTAGCCCTCCAAAGAACAAAGGCCAAGATGTTCAATGATCAATGAAGAAAACGCGTTTATCAATGTCAAAACGCATTCTCAGGCGCCGGTCGCCGTCAGGGTGTTCGGGTCGGCCGGGGTCATCTTCTGGTAGCCGAGGCCCGTGATAACTTCAAGGATCTCGCTGCACGTGGGAAACATGCGGCCGCTGGTCCGCTTGTATTCGTCCAGGGCGCTCATGAATTCGAGTTCCTCGGTCGTGTAGTCGCGTTCGCAGGTCGTCGGGTCGATCTGGCGGCGGCGGTTCACCTTGACCCGGCGCTCGATCTTGCGTCGTTCGACGGCGGCGGGCTGCTGCTGCTGCTTGCGCCGGTCGTCGCTATTCCTGCGGTCGTCGCTTCGGCGGCGGTCGACGGTCACGATCTGGCGGGATTTGGCGCTTTTCGACCCGGCGGTGGTCCGGGCCTTTTTGCTGGTCGCTGGTTGTGGGTTCTTCGGTTTCATCTTCTTTGCAACAGGGGTCCTTTTCGTGGCGTCCTTGCCGACCTTGCCCTTGCTCGTGGTGGCGGCGCGCGTCGTCTTGGCGCTCTTTCGGGCAACGGCCTTTCGGGTGGAATGGGATTGAGTTTTAGCCACGTACAAACCTCTCTGGAAGATTGGGGCGATTGGGTTTACCGCGCCGCCTTGCTCCTCGGTTCCGTACTCGCAGGTCCAGCGTCTTGGGCAAGCGTTTTGCTCCAAAGTGCTTGCGGACCCAAGAGTTGACAATGGGTTCGTTGCCTGGTGTCATCGGCCGGTCATGCTGGAAAAGTTGACCGGTCGGAAAAAATAGGCAGTTATGGCGATTTGACCTGATTAGACAAAAAATAGGCCTTTCGAGCGTGTGACGATTGTCTGGGGCGAGAGAGAACGGCGAACAAAAGCGGCGCGGCACAAGTTGCCGCATAGCCCCGCCGGCGCATCAGGTTAGGAGGATTTTACCGGCAATATGGCCGTCATGTTCGCCACCGACGGCGACAAGGCAGAAAACCGAGGACGGCAGCCGCCGCGCGAACTCCGAACACAAAGAATGGGAAAGAAAAAGGACGGGTCAACGGCAATGTCGAGAAACGTTAGCGGCGGTGAGATTCGCCGACCTGTTGACAGATATCGCGGACTTCGGCCGCGGTGAGTTCCTCGAGACGTTTGCCTTCCCGGTCGATATGCTCGTTGATTTTCACGGCCGTCTCTTGCATGACGGCGTGGGTTTGTTCCGAACCGCCGACCAGGGCGAAATTCTTGCCCCGGGTGAGCCGCACCTGGCCGTCGTCGGCATCAAAACCAACACCCAACAATGACGCGGATTTGCGGCCTGAATTCGCGGATTTCACGGGTGCCTCTCCTCGGTGGCAATAAGGCGAATGGCGGAGGAACGAAACGATCGAGAAACGTGGTTCGCACAAAGCCGTTGCCTGCTTCACGGATGAAGGGACCATGCGCCGGCCGATACAAACTTCCCCAACTTTATTCTACCTTTTTTACCGTATCCGTCCTGTTATTCCGCAAGTCGCGGATCCCTTGCCGGCATCGCGTTACTTCCGGTTGAAAAACGCCCGGAGAGTTTCGGCGGCGGCCGACTGGCTGTCGGGGGCCTTGGGTTTCTTGACGCCGTGGACGCCGCTGGGCGACTTGGGTTGGGGATTGTTGGCTTTTTCCTCTTGTTCAGTTGTATCCTTATCCTTATCCGTTTCGTCTGGCGGTGGCGGCGTTTCGGCGGCCGGCGGCGTGTTCATGGCCACGGTTCCGGTTTGGGCCGTCTTCATGGCCTTTGTGTCGCCGTCGGGATTTTGACCGATCCAGTCGGAAATATCCAAGTCCTCGCCGCCCGGTTTCGCGCCGGCCGATTTAACGGTTCGCGCGGCGGCTTCCTCGACGCTTTGAACCTTGGGTTTTTTCTGGCCGGCGAGGTTCACGTCGAAGCTGATCTCGAACTCCAGCGGGCCGACGCGCAGGTGGTCGCCCGAGTGAAGCGTTTCTTCCTTCTCGATGCGCGTGCCGTTCAGCAGGGTTCCGTTGCGGCTGCCGAAATCGCGGACGATCGCCGTGCCCTGGTGCATCAGGATCGCGCAGTGATGACGACTAACCAGATCGCTGTTGGGTCGGAGGTGGCAATCCTCGGCTCGGCCGATGAGGAACTTCTCGCCCGAGATCGCAATGACTCGGTCGGCGTTCTTGCCACCGATAACCGTCAGACGAAGGTCCATCGCCGTTTCCTGTTTCAACGGACCGCGTCGCGACCAGCCAAGAATCGTATTGGCCGGAAACGCGGCCCTTGAAAGCCACGGGCAGCGCGGTCCGTCTCATCAGACGGCGAATCCGCGCCGGGCCCCATGCTCATTCGCTCCTTCGCGCCCCGGTAGTCAAACAATGTGCTTGGCACAAGATTGTCGGCTGGCCGTCTAGCCTTGGCATGACGGGGCGTTCGGCGAAGTGCTTGACCGTTGGGAACAACGGTCGGGGAGGCAGCACTCACGGGACGGACGACCAACCTGACCCACCATATTCGATGATACCAATAATCGGCTATAAAGTCAAAATCAAGCCACTACCTCTGCCGACGTAGTGCATTCCCGGCTGAGGTGCAGAGGGTTCGCTCGCGATACCAGCTAACACGGGACCGGATGCTTCAACCAAGCGGCGCGTGGCGGCCTCGCGTCCAGTGATGCGAGGCATATTTGTCATCGACGTAGCGCTGGGCAAGCCGATGTTGCGATTCGGTTAGTGCGTGGTTTGAAAAAGTCAATCCGAGGCGTTTTTTCAGCAAGGGCAGCCAAACGTCGGTCAGCTCGTCGCCGGTCACGGTCCGTCCGGCCAATTGGGCGATGCCCGGCAACTCGGGCGCGGCGGCCGACCGTCCCAATAGGATGCTTCCGTGTTGGAGGACGGCGCCGCGCCGACGGCGCTGGGCGCTGCCGGCAATCTTGGCCCCACCGTATACTACATCGCCCGGCGAGCGCCGCTCAAAACACAAAAAAGGTAGCTGGCCGCCAGCATCCCCCCCATCGTGTCCGTATAAAGACGCACCATTAACCCCCAATTGGGCCAGGGCCTCGATGAGCGTTTGGTGAACCGTCGCGTAAAGCCGAGGGGCTTGTCGGGCCAGGGGCTGGGCGGCCGGCACAATGAGACTGTAGGTCAGTTCGATGTCGTGAACGATAGCCCCGCCGCCGCTGGCCCGGCGAACGATGGGGCATTCCGCGCTTGGCGGGTGCCGGCGCCGGTCGTCGAGGTCCTGGAAGTAACCCAGGGAGAGCGTCGGTTCGCGCCATTGGTAGAACCGCCAGCAACACGTCCTGCCCTCGGCAAGCGATTCCAGCAGGCTCTCGTCGACGGCCATGTTCCACGCGCCGTCGCCGGGCGGATCGAGCAGCAAGCAGCAGGGAATTTGATTCAGGAATTGGGCGTCCACTTGAGAATCGGATTGCGCGCGGCTTGGACTTCGTCGGGACGACTCACCAGCGTCGTGTGGGGCGCTTCGTGCAACACATCGTCCGGCTCCTCGACGATCCGGAACAGGGCTTCGGCAAAGGCGTCCAGCGTCGCCTTGTTTTCCGTTTCGGTCGGTTCAATCATCATCGCCTCGGGCACGATCAGCGGGAAGTAGACCGTGGGGGCGTGGAACCCTCGATCGAGGAGCCGCTTGGCAACGTCCATGGTGGCCACGCCGCGCTGGCTTTTGAGCTTCGACCCGCTGGCGACGAATTCGTGCATGCAGCGGTCGCCGTGGGGCACCGGCAGAAAGTGTTTCACCCGGGATAAAAGATAATTCGCGTTGAGCACGGCGTTTTCCGACACCCGGCGGAGTCCCTCGCCGCCGTGCGTCAGAAGATAGCAGACCATGCGGAGCAAAACGCCCGTGTTGCCGAAAAACGTTCGCACCCGGCCGATCGACTTGGGTCGGTCGAAGTCGAGCCGATAGCCGTCGCCGTCGCGGACGACCAGCGGCGAGGGCAGGTAGGGGGCGAGTTTCTCGATCACGGCGATCGGCCCTGCGCCGGGCCCGCCGCCGCCATGTGGACCGCTGAAGGTTTTGTGGGGGTTGTAGTGCATCATGTCGGCGCCGAAATCACCCGGCCGGGCGATGCCCATGATCGCGTTCATGTTGGCCCCGTCGAGGTAGACGAGCCCGCCGACGTCGTGGACCAGCTCGGCGATCCGGCGGATTTGGCCGTCGAACAGGCCGAGCGTGTTCGGGTTGGTGATCATGAAGACGGCCGTGCGATCGTCGAGCTTGGCGGCCAGGTCGTCGAGATCGACGAGCCCTTGGGCGTTGCTCTTGACCTGGCTGGTTTGAAATCCAGCCACGGTCGCGCTGGCCGGATTGGTGCCGTGGGCCTGGTCGGGCAAGAGAACCGTGGTGCGCGCCTGGCCCGTGTCGCGAAAATAGGCCGCGGCGGTCAAAAGCGCGGTCAGCTCGCCGTGGGCGCCGGCGGCCGGTTGGAGGCTCACGGCGGGCAACCCGGCGATTTCGGCCAGCATCTGTTGACCCAGGAAAAGCACTTCGAGCATGCCCTGGACGCTGGCGTCCGGCTGGTAGGGATGCAACCCGGCGAAACCCGGCATTGACGCGATCCGCTCGTTTCGCTTGGGATTGTACTTCATCGTGCAAGAGCCCAGCGGATAGAAATGGGTATCGACCGACATGTTCTGCGTCGACAGGTTGACGAAGTGGCGCGTGACGTCGGGTTCCGACAGTTCGGGAAGCGGCGGCGGCGCAGCGGCCACGGCCGCGGCCGGTATCAACTCGTCGACGGGACGGCGCGGAACGTCGCACTCGGGCAATTGAACGGCCGCGAGTCCCGGCCGGGAAAGCTCAAACAAAAGTTGCGTGGCTTGACGGTTGCGCATGGGGGGATTAGGGATTAAAGTGTAGGCCGGGTCATGACCCGGCGATGTTTGGCAAACGGTACTTGCGGCCGCCGGGTCGCGACCCGGCCTACGTCTACATCCGTGCTCATCTGAGTTCATCCGTGGTTCCCAAAAAATCCGCGAGGCGGTCGATTTCTTCTTTCGTGCGTTTTTCCGTGACGGCGACGAGCAGGCAGTCCGACAACTCGGGATACCACCGGCCCAAGGGAACGCCGGCGAGGATGCCCTGGCGCCGGGCCGCCTCGACGCGCTCGGCGACGCGGCCGTCCGCGAATCGAACGACGAATTCATTGAAAAACGGGCCGTCCATCGCCAACGACAGGCCGTCGACCGCCGCCAGCCGCTCGGCCGCGTAGTGGGCCTTTTCGAGACACAACTGGGCGACGCCGCGGATGCCGGACGGGCCCATCGCTGCCAGGTAAACGGCCGCCCGAAGCGCCATGAGCCCCTGATTCGTGCAGATGTTGCTCGTGGCCTTTTCGCGGCGGATGTGCTGTTCACGGGTCTGGAGCGTGAGAACCCAGCAGCGGCGGCCGCGCCGATCGACCGTTTGGCCGACCAGCCGGCCGGGCATCCGGCGGACGAACTTCTCGCCGCAGGCCATGATGCCCAAGTAGGGACCACCGTAGGCCATCGTGTTGCCCAGCGGCTGTCCTTCGGCCACGACGACGTCGGCCCCATAATCGCCGGGACGTTTTAAAAGTCCCAGACTGAGGGGATTCACCGCCACGACCACAACCGCGCCGGCTCGATGGGCGACGTCGACCAGCGATTCGATTTCCTCCAAGCGGCCAAAAAAGTTCGGATGCTGGACCAACACGCAGGCCGTGTTGGCGTCGACCGCGGCGGCCAGGGCGTCGGGCCCGGTCGTGCCGTCGGGCGTTTCGACGACGTGCAACTCGGCGCCCAAATTGGCCAGGTACGTGGCGATCGTCTGGCGATACTCGGGATGGACGCTCGCGGTCGTGACGACTCGGCCCGTCCGTCGCGTGGTGCTCATGGCCAGCAGAACGGCTTCGACGGCGGCCGTACCCCCGTCGTAGAGGCTGGCGTTCGAGACGTCCATGCCGGTCAATTGGGTGATGAGCGTTTGATACTCGAAAATGGCCTGCAACGTGCCCTGGCTGGCTTCGGCCTGATAGGGCGTGTAGGCCGTGTAAAACTCGCCGCGCGACCCGATCGCGTCGACCACTGCCGGAATGAAATGGTCGTAGCTTCCGCCGCCGAGGAAGCAGGGGCACTGGTCGCCGGCCAGATTTTTTGCGGCCAGGCGGCCCATCATGGCGGTCAACTCGATTTCGCCCACGGCCGGCGGCAGATTCAATTCGCCCGACAACCGCGCGTCGGCCGGAATCATGGCGAACAGGTCGTCGATCGTTTCGACGCCGATCGCGCGGAGCATGGCTTGCTGATCGTCGAGCGTGTTGGGAAGGTAAGGCATGGGGAGGAT
>JAFGAY010000219.1 GCA_016933425.1 Pirellulales bacterium | reverse complement strand
TGGCCAAGGACTTGGCCGCGAAAATTGTCCGGGCGAGTCCGCGGGGCGACGGATTTTCGCTGGTTGTGATGGCCGCGCCGCCCCGGGTCGTGGTCGACGCGGCGGCGCTGGCTCCCGGCGAATTCCTCGGCGAACTCGAGGCAGTCCGGCCGACCGACGGCACGGCCGATCTGGCGGCCACGCTCGATCGAGTCGACACGGTGCTCCGCGACACCCGGCGCGAAAGGCCGGGGCTCGAACGCCAGGAGGTCTATTTCCTCACCGATCTGTGCCGCGTCGGCTGGACTAGCCGATCGTTTCCTTCGGCCGACGCCCAAACGCTTCGCCAGGCCAAGGAACTGAGCCGCCGGGCACGACTGGTCGTGATCGACCTGGGCCAGGAGGACGCTGACAACCTGGCCGTGACGCGGCTGGCCGACGCGGGTTCCCACGTCACCTTGGCGATGCCCGCCGAACTCGACGTCACGCTGCACAATTTTGGACGTTCCGGCCGCAAGGATCAAACCGTTGAATTACTTGTCGACGGTCGCCGGGTCGCGCGGCGCGCGGTCGATTTGCCGCCGGGCCAGTCGCGGTCGGTTCAGTTTACCCATCGATTCGACGCGCCGGGCGAACATGCCCTCGAAGCACGGCTGGCCGACGACCGGTTGCCGGTCGACAATCGGCGGTGGCTCGTGCTGCCCGTTCGCCGGGCGCTCCGCGTGTTGTGCGTCGACGGTCGACCAGGCGGCGAGCCGCGCGGGGCGACGTCCTACCTGACGGTTGCCCTGTCGCCGCGCGCGAGCGAAGACGCGCCGGCCTCGGTCCGTCCGCGGGTCGTGCCGGAAAGCGCGCTCGTCGAAGCCAATCTGTCGCAATACGACTGCGTATTCCTCTGCGACGTCGCCCAGGCGACGCCAGGCGAGGCCCGCGTGCTGGGTGAGTACGTTCGCAACGGCGGCGGACTGGTCGTGTTTCTCGGCGATCAAGTCATGCCCGCGCGGTACAATCGTGAATTGGTCGAACGCGAGCCGCTCTTGCCCGGGCGACTCGAAGGCGTGATCGACCACACCCAGCAAGGCCTTGATCCGTTGGGTTATGCCCATCCGATCGTCGAGCCGTTTCGCGGGCGCGAAAAGGCGGGGTTGGTGACCACGCCCGTCGACAAGTACTTCAAGGTGGCGCTGCCGCGCGAAACCAAGGCCCGAGTCGCACTGGCCACGCGGTCGGGCGATCCGTTGATTGTCGAACAGCCGGTCGGCCGTGGGCGCGTGGTGCTGGTCGCGACGTCGGCCGACACGTCGTGGACGTCGATGCCCCTTTGGCCAAGCTACGTGCCGGTGGTCCAGGAAATCCTGGCCTGGGCGGTGGCCGGTCGGATCGCGAGCCACAACACGGCGGTCGGCCAGCCGCTTGCCGGCGTCTTGCCCCCATCGGCCCCCGCGGACGGCGCAACCGTCCTCTTGCCCGACGGACGCGAACAGACGCTCGCCTCCAGCGGCCGACAAGGCCGGACATGGCGCTTCGACGCGACGGAACAGAGCGGAATCTACACGGTGCGTTTCGGCGCGGCGGACCAACACGAGTCGCGATTTGCCGCGAACCTCGATACGATCGAAAGCGACCTGGACAAGCTGACCGAAGCGCGGTTGCGCGAAAACGTCTGGCCAGGCGTTGATTTCGACTATCAAACCACGTGGAATGACGCAAGCCGGACGCCGCGCGACTCTATCGGCCATCGAGGCCGACTGGCCCGAGGGTTGCTCCACGCGGCCTTGGCGCTGCTGGTTGTCGAGATGTTTTTAGCGCGACGATTTGGACATTATGCGCCCGCGGATGAATGGAAATAGCCATTTTTGAGCACGTAGGCCGGGTCACAACCCGGCGTTGGAACAACGTTCACGCTGATTTTCGCCGGGTCACGACCCGGCCTACGCCTTGCATTGGCCCAGATACCTTTATGTGGAATTTCATAATTGAAATTTGAGATTTCATATTCGTGATTCACAAATTTCTAAGTCTCACAATCCCGATTACCTGAATTCTATTTCCCATGAACGGAACGCTGCCCACGTGGATCCAACGCATGTTCGGCGTCGAGGCCGGGCCGGGCGAGGGCGCGGCTTGGCATCTCGAATACACGTGGCCTCTGGCGCCCTGGGCGACGCTATTGATCGTCGTCTTGTTGGCGGCGCTGGTCGCGGTGGTTTACTCGCGCGACGGCCGTCGGCTGGGGCGGCGTTGGAAGATCGCGCTGGCCTCGATCCGCGCGGCGGCGATCGGCATCGTTTTATTGATGATTTCCCAAATCGTTCTGTGCGTCGAGCGGACGGGATTGCCCTATCTGGCCGTGGTGTTGGACGACTCGGCCAGCATGACGATCGTCGATCGGCGCGACGATCGGGTCGCCAAGCGGCTCGATCGCCGGATCGCGTCGGCCGGCCTGCGCCCGACGGAGCCGACTCGCGAGAATCTGGCGAAGATGCTATTGCTGGAAGATCACGCGCGATGGCTCGGTAAATTTTCACAGGACTACAAACTCCGGTTTTATTCTCTCACCGGCCCGCGCGAGCTACGGTTCGAGTCGCTCGACCAGCTTGCGGAGCAAATCCGGGCGGTTCGCGCCGAGGGCGAGACAACCCGGCTCGGAGCGGCGGTCGAAACGGTGCTCGGCGATCTGCGTGGAACGGCGCCGGCCGGAATCGTCCTGTTGACCGACGGCATCAACACGGAAGGGCCGGGGCTCGAACAGGCGGCGGCCGAGGCTCGGCGTCGCGGCGTGCCGTTGTTTATCGTGGGAATCGGCGATCAACGCCCGGTGGCCGACGTGCGGTTGACGGACTTGCTGGTCGACGACGTGGTCTTTGCCGACGACGTGGTTTTCTTCGAGGCAACGCTCGCCGCGCCCGGCTACGGCGGCCGGCGGCTTCGGCTAACGCTGCGCGAGGAGGGACGGCCCGACGTGCTGGCCGCGACCGAAGCGACAGCCGAGCCCGACGGCCGGGCGCAAACGGTCCGGCTGGCCTACCGCCCGAGCAAAGCCGGCCATTTCCGCTACGTCGTCGAGGTCGAGCCGGCGGCCGGCGAACTCCAGGCCGACAACAACCGGCTGACGCGAAACGTCGAGGTGCGCAAGGAACAAATTCGCGTCCTCTTGGTTCAGGCCTATCCGAATTATGAATATCGCTATCTCCGAAAAATGCTCGGCCGCGACGAAACGATCCGGCTGGACACGCTCCTGCAAGAGGCCGACCTGGAACATGCCCAGCAGGACGCGGCGGCGATGGCCGTGTTTCCCGTCCGACGCGAAGAACTTGCCCAATACGACGTGGTGATCCTGGGCGACGTTGATTTCGCGCGGCTTGGGCCGGGATCGCTGGAAAATCTGGCCGCCGTGGCCGATCGGCCGGGCGGCGGAACGGCGCTGGTTTTTCTTGCCGGGCCAAGGTTCAATCCCGTCGCGCTTGGCGGCACGCCGCTCGAACGATTGCTGCCGATCGCGTTGGGAAGCGTCCGCGTGCCTTCGTCCGATGAGCCGCTGGTCGATGGCTTCACGGTCGAGCCGACCGAGTTGGGCCTGGAATCGCCGGCCATGCAACTGGGCGACGCGCCGGAGCGAACCAAAACGATTTGGGAAAACTTGCCGCCGCTCTATTGGATGATCGACGCGCCCGAACTGAAACCGGGCGCCCAGGTCCTGGCGGTCAATCCTCGGCGCTCCGGGCCGGCGGGCCGGCCGCTGCCGGTCATCGTCGCACAGTACGTCGGCGCGGGCAAGGTGTTGATGCACATGACCGACGAAACGTGGCGGTGGCGGCTGGGCCACGGCGATCGCTACTTCGCCCGCTATTGGATCCAGATGATCCGTTACCTGGCCCGGTCGAAACTAGCCGACGGCGAAGGCCCGGCCGTGCTCACAACCGATCGTCGCGAGTATCGCCAGGGCGAGCCGGTCCGCTTGCGGCTTCGGTTCGCCGAGCCGGGCGCGGCGGCGGCCGGCGCCGAAGACGTCGTGCTCGTCGTCGAGCGGGAAGGCGATCGAACTCGCCGTCTTTCGATGATCCGCCATCCAGTGCGAGAAATGTTCGAGGCCACGCTCGATGCCTCGGCGTCGGGGCGTTATCACGCCTGGGTGGCGTCGCCGTTGGCCGGCGGCGCGCCGCCGACGGTCGATTTCACCGTCGCGCGGCCGGCCGGCGAATTCGAGCGCGTCCAAATGGAAGAGGCCTCGCTCCGCCGCGCGGCCGACCAGACGCGGGGACGATTCTACACGATCGCCAAGGCCGATCGACTCGCGCGCGACCTGCCCGCCGGCCGCCAGGTGCCAATCGAAAACCTTCCGCCCGTGCCGCTTTGGAACCGTTGGCCGGTGCTGGCCGTGTTTGTCGGGCTATTGATTACCGAATGGGTCATGCGCAAAAGAAAGGGAATGGCATAAAACAAGAGATTCCAAATGGGGAATCAAGAATCAACATTCGGGAGTACAATGTGGAGGGGCATCTGTTGTTTCCGATACCACGTTTACGGCTTTGGTGTCGCTTGCGTTGAAAGATAGATTGGTCGCATGGCCCATCCGTTGGAATTGAAGCTCGTTCGGTTGCGGCGCCGCCTGCGGTGGTGGATGATCGCGCTTGGGGTGAGCCGGTTGATCGCCGCCGCGGTTGGAATGGTGGTCATGCTCGGATTGGTCGACTACCTGCTGCGGTTCGAGGACCGCGGGATTCGGGTCATGCTCACCGCGGCCCTTTTGGCAGTGGTCGGCTGGGCTAGCCATCGGTGGCTGTATCGGCCGGCGACAACGCGGCTGGCGTCGCTCGATCTGGCGAGGCGGGTCGGTCGTCGGTTTCCCGAGTTGGGCGACAACTTGCCCAGCGCAATCGAGTTTCTTAAACAATCGGAGGACAACCCGGTTGCCGGTTCGCCCGGATTGCGACGCACGGTTATTGCGGAGGCGGCGGCCGATGCCGAACGGATCGATTTCATGTCGATGCTCGACCGGCGGCCGGTCGCGCGCGGCGTATTGGTGGCGGTCGGCGTCTGCCTGGTCGCCGGAATCCTCCTGCTGGCCGATACGTTGTCCTGCCAAATCGCCATGGCGCGGCTGGCCTATCCACTGGGCGAAGTGGCCTGGCCTCGCAAAAACCACCTCCAGCTCGTCGAGCGCGTGACCCGGGTCGCTCGCGGACAGCCGTTCGAGATCGAGGTGGTCGATGCCGACGGGGCACGGCTGCCCTCGCGGGTCGCGATTCACTACCGATCCGACAGTCCCCCGGGCGAGTCGACCGAGGAAATCCAGCCGATGCGGTTGGTCGGCGCGACGATGGTCGCCCGCCGGGAAAACGTGACTCGGCCGTTCGCTTATCGCGTGGAAGGGGGCGACGACCGGCGGATGGGTTGGATCGACGT
>JAFGAY010000218.1 GCA_016933425.1 Pirellulales bacterium | reverse complement strand
GTCGGCCACATCCTCGAGGAGAGCAGCCGCATCAAGGCGGCCAAGGAAACGCTCAAGGCCGAGATGCAACAGGCCGACGGCCAGCTCGTCCAGAAGCAAGAAACCATTCGCAAGAAGCAGGAACAGCTTCGCCAGTTTCAGCCGGGTAGCCGCGAGTACAAGGAACTTGAAGCTGAAATCGCGCAGGACATCTCCAATCTCAAGGTCGAGGCCACGCTGAAGCGCAAGGAATTCGGCGAGCGCCAGTCCCAATTCCTCTATAATGCCTACAAGGAAATTGAGCAAGAAGTCCAGTCGCTGGCCGCCGAGCGTGGATTCGTGATGGTGTTGCGCATCAGCCGCGCCGAGGTTCCGCAGGAAAATCTCGAAGCGGTCTACGCCTACGCCGGCAAAAACGTTGTCTGGTCCGACGGCCGGTACGACATCACGAACGAAATCCTCAGCCGTCTTGAACGCCGCGCGGGCTACGGCGCCAATCCGAACATGGGCAGTCGGCCCACCATTCCCATGCAACCGCGCCGCTAGTGAGTCGCTTGTCTCATCCAGTAAGCCGGCCCTCCGCGCCGCGTGGGCCGGCCCGGCTGGATACGGTCCGCTTGGTCTCTTACTGGTGGTGCCCGCACCGATGCACGAGCTACGTCAGCAACACACAATCGCCCATCCCGTCGCCGTCGAGGGGACCGGTTACTGGAGCGGCCAGGACGTTCGGGTCGAATTTCGACCGGCCGCCGAAAACGCCGGCGTGACGTTTGTCCGCTCCGATCTACCGTCCCGGCCGCGCATTCCGGCCCGGGTCGCCTTCCGGACCGACATGCCCTTGCGGAGCGTTTTGGAATTCGACGGCGCTCGGGTCGAAATGGTCGAGCACATCATGGCGGCTCTGTCGGGATTGGAAATCGACAACTGTGAAGTTTGGGTCGACGCGGCCGAAATGCCCGGCTGCGACGGTTCGGCGATTGCTTTCGTCGAGGCGTTGGACCGGACGCCGGTAGTCACCCAGGAATCGCCGCGCCGCTGTATCGCCGTCCGCGAGATGATTCGCGCGGCGCGTGGCGAGGCGTGGATCGAGCTTCGTCCGTCGACCGACGGCTCGCTGTGGCTCGATTGTTCGGTCGACTACGGGCCCGGTCCGATCGGCTATCAACGGCGTCGGGTCAAGCTGTCGCCCGACGTCTTCCGGCGCGACCTGGCCCCGGCCCGAACGTTTCTGTTGGAATCCGAGGCCCAGCGGCTTCGCTCGCTTGGCCTGGGCACGCGGGCGCGGTTCGCCGACCTGCTGGTTTTCGGACCCGAGGGGCCCATCGACAACACGTTGCGATTCGAGGACGAGTGCGTGCGCCACAAAATTCTCGACCTGGTGGGCGACCTGGCCCTGGCCGATTGCGACCTGGCCGGTTCGGTCATCGCCTCGCGGAGCGGACATCATTTGAACGCAAGAGTTTTACAAACTTTTTTAACCAAGACGCAGACCGTCGGCCAATACCGCCGCTGCGCCTAGTGCCGCGTCATGATTAGAAATTGGGATTGGGTGCCATGTCCACGCTTGTGTGGACATGCGGAATACATCGAAAAACATGCCCACGCAAGCGTGGGCATGGCACCCACATTTGGGCCGGAAAGTCGCTGAGGAGTCCATACGATGGCCACCTATATTAGCCCGCAAGCCTGTGTCGACCCGAAGGCGCGGATCGAGGACGACGTTTACATCGGACCGTTTTGCGTCGTCGGCCCGGACGTCCACGTCGGCCGCGGCACGCGGTTGGAAAACAGCGTCACACTGATGGGCCACGTCACGCTTGGCGAGGAAAACGAGATTTCGCCCGGCGCGGTGATCGGCGGCCAGCCGCAAGACCTCAGCTACACCGGAACCCCGACCCAGGTCGTCATCGGCGACCACAACCGTATTCGCGAGTGCGTCACGATCAACCGGGGGACGGAAAAAGAAGACGGGGTGACCTGCGTCGGCAGCCACAATTTCCTGATGGCCGGCTGCCACGTCGCCCACGATTGCCATGTTGGCAACCACTGCATCATCACGAACAATTCGTTGTTGGGCGGCCACGTCCACATGCACGACCACGCGACCTTGAGCGGCGCGGTGGCGGTCCACCACTTCGCCACGATCGGCAGCTATGCTTTTGTCGCCGGGGTGAGCGCCGTGCGGCACGACGTTCCTCCGTACATGCTGGCCGAGGGTTTCCCCTCGCGTCCCCGCTGCATCAACGTCGTCGCCCTGAAACGAAACAACTTTCCGCCCGAGGTGATCAACGCCCTGGCCGAGGCCCACCGGTTGCTCTACCGCGCCAAGGTCGGCCTCGACCATGCCCGCGAAATCCTCCGCGGCAACAACATGCTTCTTCCCGACGTCAACCACCTTTTGAGTTTCGTCCAGTACCAGCGCGAGGGCCGGCACGGGCGGGGCCGTGAAGCGAGGAGAGCGGCGTGAAACGATTGCGTTTGGCGGTGATCGGGGCGGGTCGGCTCGGCGGATTCCATGCGCAAAAAGCGGCCGCCCATCCCGACATGGACCTGGTGGCCGTCGTCGATCCCGTGCCCGCCGCGCGTCAGCGCGTGGCAGCGGAGTGTCGCACCCAGCCGCTGGCCGATTATCGCGTCCTGGCCGGCCGGATCGACGCCGCGATTGTGGCCGCGCCGACCCGGCTGCACCACCGCATCGCCATGGATCTCGTCCGCCAGGGCGTCCATTTGTTGGTCGAAAAGCCGTTGACCAGCTCGCTGGCCGAGGCCGAGGAGTTGGTCGAAACGGCCGAGGCCCAGGGCGTGATTCTTCAGGTCGGCCACGTCGAACGCTTCAATCCGGCATTTGCCGCCGCCGCGGCCCATCTGGACCATCCAAAATACATCGAGGCCGTTCGCGCCAGCGGCTTCACTTTTCGGAGCACCGACGTCGGCGTCGTGCTCGATCTGATGATTCACGACATTGATCTGGTGCTGGCGATGGCCGCCTCGCCGGTTCGCCGCGTCGAGGCCATGGGTCTCTCGGTACTCGGCGGCCACGAAGACGTCGCCCAGGCGCGGATCCATTTTGAGTCGGGTTGCATTGCCTCGCTCAGCGCGTCGCGTGTCAGCCGCGTGCCGGCCCGGCGAATGCAAGTCTGGACGCCGCGAAGCCTGGCCGAGATTGATTTCGGCCGGCTCACGGCCAACGTCATTCGCCCGAGCGAGACGCTGCTTCGCCGCCGGTTCGACATCGACTCCCTTTCGCCGGAGCAAGTTGAACACTACAAAACCCATCTGCTCGACGAGCACCTGCCGCAGGAAGAGATTCACTGCGAGCCGGTCGACGCGCTGGCCGCGCAGCAGGCCGATTTTCTCGATAGCATTCGCACGCCGCGGCGTCCCCGGGTCACCGGCCGTCAAGGGCGCGACGCCGTCGCGGTGGCCGAGGAAATTCTCGGCCGGGTGCACACCCACGCCTGGGACGATCAGGCCGGCGGTCCGGTTGGTCCGATGGCTATCCCCCGCCCGAGCGTTATTCCCGCGCCTCACTGGTCTCTCTCGCCGGTCGAATCGCCGGCGCGTCGCAAAGAGGCCGGGTGATCGGGCCGTTTGCTTGCTTGCAAGCATTCTGAATTACGCATTTTG
>JAFGAY010000217.1 GCA_016933425.1 Pirellulales bacterium | reverse complement strand
GAGCTACTCTTGCAGTACGAGGCATGGTCAAAGATTAACATGGCTTTCCTATTTTGTCAATATCGGACCTGTCCCGTTTTTCCCGCCCCGTGGCGCACCACAACCCCGATCGGGAGCACAAGAACTCGGGGCTGATCGACACCGCGGAGTTCTACCAAACGATCCTTCCGCGCAAACAAGCGAAGGCCTACTGCTACGGCCATACCCACGCTTGGCATGTCGGCCGGGAGGACGGCTTGCATCTTGTGAACATCCCGGGCAACGTTTGGTTGTTTGACCAGACGCAGCCGCGCGGTTTTATCGCCGTCAATCTCCAACCCGCCGGAGCGTCGTTCGAGCTTCATTCGCTCGACCCGAAGCACGCCAAGCATGGCGAGCAGGCCGCGTTGAAGTGGCGGGCGTGAGGCCGGAGGCTGGAGGAGTAGGGTGTGTGCTTGCACGCACCATAATGTTGTTGCAATTGTGTTTTGGTGCGCGCAAGCACGCATCTACATGGCTTCACGGAAAACCATTGGCCCGTTGGGCCGAGAGGTCATTTTCGTTTTCTCGCATCCCCTGGGCAACGCCCTCGTTGTTACACACAATATGAATAATCCCGGTTAGATGCCGAGCGTTCGGCGGTAGGCTGCGGGCGACTGGCCGGCCACCTTCTGAAACCACACGTAGAATCGGGCCGACGATCCGAAGCCGCTCATGGCGGCCACGTCGTTGATGTCCGCGTCGGTCGTGGCCAGGAGCCACTGGGCGTTGCTCACGCGATGCCGCATGAGGCATTCATGGATTGTCATGCCGCTCGACTGGCGAAACAATCGCATCGCAGCCTGGGGTTTCATCCGAACCGCCTCGGCGATGTCGCCGATCAGCAGCGGTTCGTGGAAGTGCCTGGCAATGAGCGTCGCCATCTTCTCGAACCGACCAACGGCCCCGGTCGAAGGCGGTTGCGACGCCGCGGCCGTCTGTTCGGCCGATTCGCGCGAGGCCAGGTCGATCGCCAATCGCCGCAGCCGGGCCTCGACTTCCAGGAGCACGACCCGCTTTGCCTCGACCGAATCCTGCCGCATCAAGCGGACCCAATTCTTCACCAATTCGAGATCCGCGGCCGGGCGTCGGTCCGGCGGGTCCAGCACAACCCGGCCCGCCAACAGCGGTTTCACGAGCGCCGGCGACAGTCGCCATTGCAGTATCCAGGGGAAGGGAATGTGAATGCCATAAGCCCACCCGCCTGGCGTCGTCTCGATCGGTCCGTGCGGTCGGGCGGCCCAAAACACGACCAGGTGATTCGGCGGCAGCATGAGCCGTTGGCCGCCAAAGATGGCCGTTACGGGGTGATGTTCGTTGACGCCGATTTCAATGTCGTCGTGGCAGTGGAGGCGTCGGAACGGCACCTTCGCCTCCGACAGCCCGACAAAGCCCTCTCGCAACCGTTCACAGGCCCGGGACCGGCTCATTTTTCGGCCCTTTGAGGGTCGAAAAATGTGCCTGTCCCCTTCTGCCGCGAGGGGGACAGTCCCATTTTCGCGGACTTCGCCGCGAAAATCGGGACTGTCCCCGTGAACGATTGCGGAGTTAGAAGCAATCCTGTTCGTCGCCATTGTTGCGGCGGCTGTGGGTAACGGCCGGCCCTCCAAATCAATAACGTGCGGTTACGGCGACTTCGCCGGCCAGGTTCTCAAGCGTGATGGTCTCCCGCTTTTTGTCGAATGCGGCCCACTCCTTCCCATTCACCGTCACGCCCTGGATTGGCGCGGTCTTGGGATGACGGAAACGCAACAACACGGTCTTGGGAGGATTGCGCGTTGGCAGCTCGACCGTCGCGTTGATCCGGCCGTGGTCCACGTCCGAAACGATCTCGTAGGCCAAGGTTCCGAAGTGCGTCGGGGCGTTTTGGACGGCGATCTTCCGACCCTGTTCGAGCCACACCCGCGGCGCAGCCTTTGCCAACCAGAGCGTCTCTCCGTCCTCGACAACCAGCATATTGCGGAATCGTTCGAGGAAGCAAGACTCCTCGAACGACTTATCGGGCGGACCGCCCACGGTGTGCTCGCGGAACGTGTACTCGCCCGGCATGATATCCACGGCGTATTGGTTGAGCATCGAGCGGAGGAAGTTGGGCGCGTCGTCGGCCATCAGGTGGATGTTGGCGTGCCGCTCCAGCCCGCACTGATACTGCCAGCTTGCGTGCGAGAACCAGTGCTTCTCGGGATTGAAGCCGGGGGTCCGCTCGTGGACCTTCGGGTTCTCGATCAGGAGCCGGTCTTCCAACACATCGAGATGCCCTTGGACGCGAGGGTCTTGCGTCGCAAGCAGACCACTGGGGCTGACCAACGGATCGGCCGATTGCACGGTGTCCCAATAGAGCGCGCCGACGTGGCCTTGGCAACGTCGCCAACCCCACGTCCCCGACGCGAAACCGCGGACATAGGGCGCGAACGGAATGAACGAATGGTAGGTTCCGTCGCGCACGGCCACGACCGGCGTCAAGGCGATTGAGCGGTCGATCGACGCCAGGAGGTCCTTGCGATAAGCTTCGGCCTCGGCGGCCAGTCGGACGCCCGCGGCCGGATCGACCAGGGCCAACAACTCCGCCATGTTCTTGACCGCCAGCCAATAGTAGGCCTCCGACTCGTAGAACTGCATGTGCATGCACATGCTGTCGGGCGTGACGACGTGGGCGGGTTGCAGCCCTTTGCTCCAGAGCCGCCCGCCGCCGGGAAGGATGTGCGAAAGCAGTTGCCGCTGACGCAGAATCCACTCGACGTTGGCCTTCATCCGCGGAGCGTTCCGCTTGAGCCACGCCGTGTCGCCGGTCAGGCGGAAGTGCTCCACTAGAGCGAACATGATCGCGCCGGGGCCCATCGAATGAATGCCGTCCATGTTCCCGCCTTCGCCGGCTGGGCCTTCGGCGTGCGTCAGGCAACCCCGGCCTTCGGAAAAATGTCCCAGCGGCCGGTCGGGCTTCGCAATGCCGTGATGGCCTTGCTGGCCCGGCACAATCTTCAGGTCCGTCGGCAACGACAGCCACTGATCCAAGCCGTCGGCGGCCTCCTGGTGCATGCCCTGAAGGTCCAATGCGTGAAGGATCATGTAGGTCTCGGAGGCGAGAATGCCGAAGGGGAAGTCGTTGAAATGGCGTTTTCCCGCCTTGTCCTTCACCGACCTGCGCAGCAGATGCTCTGCGCCGAGCTTCCATTGGACTGTGAGCCGCGGGCATGGCACGTCCACCTGCATGGCCGGCTCCAACTGGGGCTTTGGATGCGGCGGCTGCGGCTTGTCGCCCCGCATGGCCGACACCGCGCCCTCCCACGTTTGCTCCGAATGTTCCCGCACGCGCTGCCGGATTGTCTTGAGTCCCTTGGCGTCCAGTTCCTTGCGGAACTCGCGGGCCGACGCGGCTTGCTGCCCCGCCGTCGAGCGGACATAGAAGCCGAACTCGGGCGCCAGGATCGGCCCGCGCGCCAGGTCGGCCGCTAGAAATGAAAAACTGCCCGACTTCGTCCAAACGGTCACGATGGTCCGCGCCACGTCCTCGGGCTGAGCGGTGTAGGGCCACTCCTTTCGCCAATCGGACGTGCCGATATACAGCAGGCTAAGTCGCACGCCGCGACGGGCGTCGCACTTGCCGGCCGAGCGCCAGGCATCTGGCCCTTCCATGACCGTGCAATCGCCGCCGGCCAGCGGCCGAACGTCGCCGACAACCCCATCGTAGGCCTCGATGCGGCCGCTGTAGTCGAGCGCGGCCGTGGCGTCGTCGAACCCCCATTCGATCTCCACGTTGGCCTGCTTCCATACGTCCTTGCCGAACGCCCGGATCGTCGGCACGGCAAACGCCGCCGCGTCCTTGTCGCCGCGCACGGCCGCCACAACCGCCCAGGTGTCGACGGGAATCGTGTAGACGTAGGTTCGGCCGTCGGCCGAGACAACAGGCTTTTCGGCCTCTTTGACTGTTCGCGGGTTCCACCAGATGTGGGCGCCGCGGTCGGCATCCACGGCATACCACGGCGACGGAGAAACCGAATTGCCGTCGAAATAGCATAGTGTCAGTTGGTCTGGCGCCGGTCGGTTCTTGGCGTCGGCCGGCCACGAGAGTTCAAACCGCCGCACCGGACGAACCTCTTCCCACAGAAGCCCGCAAAGAGCCTTCTTGACCGCCGGGGTATTCGTGTCCACCGGCTTGTCGTAAGGGAGGTTCGCGTACTGCATCATCAGAATCCAGCCTTCCGGCGGGTTCTGGTCGGTGGCCCGATCGCCACGATACTGGTAGGCGCTCGGGGCGACGTCGGCTGGTTGGCCTGCCAGCGTGTCCGCGTCCGGTCTCGGTGCGGCGGCGCCCGACGCCGTGCAAATCGCCAGCGGCAGGATAACAGACAGCAATTTGTTTATTCTCACGAGATTCTCCGTGGTTCTGCAACTGACGGTCTCGACCGCGACCTCTCGCGTGCCTTGCCGTCAGGAGCAATGTTAATCTTAATCTGGAACAACGCGAGAATCTTCTCGGTTTATGACACAATTCTTCTCGGAAAGCAACACTTTACACAGCAGGACTACATCGTGCGGGTTAGGTGGTTTGCACCGACGTTATGGGAGCCGCCGGATCCCGGGCGATCTCCTCGTAGGAAACGCCCGAGCGACGCTGCTCGCTCTCCCGCGAGCGGTTGCCGCCGTAGACTAGGTGAGTGTGGCAATCGATCAGGCCCGGCGTGATCCAAGCCCGTCGGACGTCTATTACTTCCGCCGCGCCGAAATCCTTCGGGCAATCGGCCATTGACGAAATCGCGGCGATTTTTCCGTCGCGGACGCCGATCGCATGGTCTTCGAGTGCTCCGTACGGCGAGGAGACCTCGGAATCGAACGTCGCCAATCGGGCGCTAATCCATATTCTGTCGCAAGTTTCCATCATTTTTTTCGACATTCAAGGCATTTTCGTGGGTAGGGCTGTGCCCGACAAGCACCTAGTGGTCTGTCCAGTTAGACTTTACTAATACGCTGCATTCTGGTATTTAACCGGACACGAGGATCGTTTGTCCGGTCGGCAATACAAGGATGTAGCCATGAAGAAGGTGTTCATTGTTCGTTTAATGGAGGTGGAGCGGGCGGAGCTTGAAGCCTTGGTGCGCAAGGGGAAGGCATCGGCGTTTTCCATCCTGCGTGCCCGGATTCTGCTTAAGGCAGACCAGGGCAAAGACGGCGAGGCTCGGTCTGACGCCCATATCGCCGAAGCTCTCGGCGTCGCAGCCAAGACCGTTTTCAACATTCGCCGACGATGGGTGGAGGAAGGCTTGGAAGCCGCACTCCATCGGAAAAAGCAGGTTTGCCCGTCGCGTGCGCGTAAACTCGACGGCGTAGCGGAAGCGCGGCTTGTGGCGACTTGCTGCGGCCCCGTTTCCCAAGGACGAGCGAGATGGACATTGCGGATGCTCGCCGACAAGTTGGTCGAACTGGAGGTCGTGGATTCCATCAGCCCCGAAACGGTACGGAGTACGCTAAAAAAATGCAGTTAAGCCTTGGCTGAAACAGCAATGGTGTCTTCCGAAACAACACGATGGCGAGTTTGTCTGGCGAATGGAAGATGTCCTCGAAGTTTACCACAGGCCCTACGATCCCAGATTTCCCGTGATTTGCATGGATGAAGCCAGCAAACAACTTGTAGGCGAAGTTCGGCAGCCGTTGCCGATGCGTCCCGGTCAACCCTTGCGGTACGACTCGGAATACGAGCGTTTCGGCACGTGCAACATTTTCATGTTCGTCGAACCTCTTCGCGGCAACCGACATATCCGAATCACCGATCGGCGGACCCGCGTGGATTGGGCTTTTGCATTGCGAGACCTCTTGGACGAGAAATATCAGGATGCGGAACGGGTTGTGTTGGTCATGGACAACTTGAACACCCATTCGCTGTATCCGTTCACGGGGGAAGCGGTAAGAGGGAGGGCGAAGGGTGTTTTTCAAAGTAGGCGAGCAACGACTGATAGAGGAACAGAAAGGCCGAGCGGCCTTGCTGTGCGCATGTGGCCAGCACGGTCCACATCCGCTCGCACCAACGGCGGCCGCGCTCGCCCCGCGTGCCTTGCATGATCTTGCGGTCGATGGCCACGAACCGCATCCGCTGCTCCATGCTGTTGTTCGTCGGTTCCACGTCTGGCACTTTGAGAAACGTGAAGTAATACGCGCCGTAGTCCCGGAATCGTTTTGCAATGTTTTGGGCTTCGCTCCGCTGGGGTGCATGTCGTGCCCGCTGAATCACGCCGTCCCGAGCGCGCCGCGCCGCACGGTCCCACTTTTCCGCGGACATTGCGCCGCGATGATGCCAAACGCGGAAAAGACACTTGATCGTCGCCAGCAGTTTTTCGCCGTAGCGGCGCGTGACCGGATCGGGCAGCGTCGCCAGAAACTTCACGTCCCGGATGAGATGTGCCCAGCAGAACTGCATCACGGCGTCGGTTTCGTCAAGGAACTTGCGGTAGACGCTGTAGTAGTCGCAGCCGATGATGCCCGAAAAGGTTTCGCCCAGAAACTCGTAGAGCACCTCCGTGCTCCGCGAGGGATCAATGTGAAACCAAGTGAATCCTTGCGGGCCGGGCGCGTGGAAGCCCCACGTCCAGAGCCGCTTGCCGTTTTCGGGATGGCCCGTCTCGTCGATGTTCATCGCCGATTGCCGGGGCAAGGCCGCCTCCAGTTCCGCATGGGAATGGCCCAGCGCGGAACTGGCCTTCTGCATGATCTTGGCGATCTGGCCGGTGGAAAGCGGCAGACTGAACACGTCCTTCAGGAAAGTCTGGATCGAGGTGTACGACATGTGGCAGGCCCCCTTCTGAAAGGCCACCAGCGCCGTCAGCCGTGGTCCGACCAATCCGGCGAGCCTCACGTCCTCCGGCAACGCGGCGGCAACGACCTCTCCGGTAATCCGCGACCGATACAGCCTCGCGCGATGCTCCGTCACCTCGAACAGTTTTTCGACCAATTCCACTTGCTGCTGGCCTGCCCCCGTTTTCTGTACCGGGGGTTATGAGAGTATGGGTTGGGTAACGGGTAAAGGTAAACATTCAGGGTTTCGGCTGTG
>JAFGAY010000216.1 GCA_016933425.1 Pirellulales bacterium | reverse complement strand
TCGCTTGAAGCCATCGAAGCAAAGTGGCGGGACCAAGCTGCGTCCCAAACCGAGCCCCGACCGTGAGGGAGGGGACCCGTCGCGTAACCGTCGGACTCGACCAGGATGCCTTCCAAGATATTATTGCCGAGGGTCAATCAGATACGGCACAAACGTTTTGGAGGAAGCACTAGGACGTCAGCCGCGCGGCCTTGCCCGATTTGGATGATCGATAAACGGCCTCGGCGACTTCCAACGCCCGAATGGCGTCCTTGCCCGTGATGCGCGGCTCGCTCTTCTGAAAAATGTTTTCGGCGATTTCGGCCACGTACTCGCGTCCCAAGGGGCCGCAGTAGCCGGGAACGTCGTCGAGCGTGAATCGCATCGTTTCGCACGCCGCCCCGCCCGACCGGGGATTGCTTCGGCAGACGAAAAGCGATTGCTCGGTTCCCTCGAACGCCGGCGAGTAGCTCAAACAACCTTCCGTTCCTCGCAGGGCCAGATACAGATCGCGCCCGTGGGGATAACCGTCGGGCACCGTGTAGCTGATGTCGAGGGCCAGCAGCGTTCCGTTGTCAAACGTGCAGATTGCCATCGAGTTGTCCTCGATGTTGTAATCCTGGTTGATCTGCACGTTCTTGCCAATCACCTCGGCGATTTCGCCGTCCAGCAGCCATCGGAACAAATCGATCCAATGGACGCCCAGGTTGAACATGGGTCCGCCGCCGCTTTGTTTTCGATCGAGCATCCACGCGGCATGTCCCTCGAGGTACCGATGGAGCCCGCCCGCGGCGCAGCGCCCCTCGCAGCCGACGATCCGCCCCAGCGCGCCCGAGCGAATGATCGCTTTCATCTGGCGGCAGACGGGATGGTAGCGCCAGAGATACGGGGTGCTGAATAGCACACCGTTGTCGCGGCAAGCGTCGACGACGCGCCGGCAACCCGCCGCCGACGCGGCAACCGGCTTTTCGACGACGACGTGAATCCCGAGTTTCGCGCAAGCAACGGCCGCCGCCGGACAATCCTTGTGTGGTAGGAAGAGATAGGCCAGATCAAGCGATTCAGAGGCCAGCAACTTGCGCCAGGTTGGGTAAACCCGCGCGCCGAAATCCCGGCCGAACGACTCTCGCAACGATTCCGAGGCGTCGCACGCGGCAACGACGCGCGTCGCCGGAGTTGCCGCGAAGTGCGGCATGTAGGTCCGCGGATGGAGGTGGCCAAGTCCGAGAATTCCGACTTTCAACTCCGTCACGCTTAAAACCTCCCGTCGCGGCACTGGAAGTGGGTCGGCTTCGCCAGGCACTGGCCGTCGTGCATTACCCATTCGGCAATCCATCGAATCATCCGCTCGTGGTCGACCTCGGGCCAGCCGAGCCGCTCATAGCCCAGCATCCCGTTGCTTAGCAAAGCGTCGCCCGCTTCCTCGCCGACAAATCCGACGGGCCGATTCATCAACTGTCCGAATCGTCGGGCAATGCCCCGAACACTGAGCGTCTCGGGCCCGACGACGTTAATGATCGAGGCCGGCACGCTGGCGTGTTCCAACGCGCGAAGCATCATGGCGCAGGCGTCGCCCTGCCAAATCACGTTGACGTAACCCATCGTCACGTCGATGGGGCGTTGTTCCCAGACGGTTCTTGCCAGATCGACCAGCACGCCGTAGCGGAGTTCGACGGCATAATTCAATCGGGCAATAATCGTCGGCGAGTGAAAAGCCGTCGCGTAGTATTCAAAAACCCGCTCGCGGCCCAGGCAACTCGCCGCGTATTCGCCGATGGGCCCCGTCGGATCGGTTTCACGCGCTCCGCCCTGGTCGATCGGCGTCAGGGGATACACGTTTCCGGTCGAAAAAACAACGAAACGCGATCCGGCGAATCGCCGAGCGGCGACGCCCGGCATGACCGTGTTCATCATCCAGGTTAGCGACTCCCGGCCGGTTGTGCCAAACTTGGTTCCAGCCATGAAGATCACGTTCTCCGCGTCGGGCAACAGGGCAACCTGGTCGGGATCGAGCAGATCGCATCGGATGGTTTCGACGCCTCCGCGGCGCAGCGCGGCCTCGGAATGACTATCGGAGAATCGTGAAACGCCGATCACGCGGCGCCGGACGCCGGCCGTCTGCGTTGCGCGAACGGCCATCGTCGCCAGCGACGGCCCCATCTTGCCGCCGGCCCCGAGAACCAGAATGTCGCCTTGCAGGTGGCGCATACTTGCCACCAGCGGTTCGTTGGGCGCGCTCAACAAACGTTCCAATTGCTCGACGTTGCGTATCGAGTCGTCAGGCAGCGTTTCACTCACGATTCATCCCTTCTCCGTTGAAAATCGGTCCTTCATCAAGCACCGTTCGCGCATCAAGGGCAAGTATGCCAACATGGACCGATACTCCGACCCCATGGGGTCTTGTCCTCTCTGCATCATGTTCGCCCCCCCCAATTAGATCAATCCACGATCTTGTAAAAAACGTCAGCTATTTCGTCCCGGCGATTGGCGATATTCCGCACCGTGTGTTAAAATTTTAGTAGTGGCTGCTCCGTCGTTCGGAAACCCGCGTTGAAGGCGTTCCACCACCAAGTTTTCCAGCATTTTCGCCATTCGAGCACGCGCCATGCGAAAGGTTCGACGCATCGCCCTGCTGGTCGAAAGTTCGCGCAATTACGGGCGGGGATTGCTGCGAGGCATCTCGTCCTATGTGCGCGAACACGGCTACTGGTCCTTTTTCTTCCAGCCTCACGGGCTCGAAATCCACGCGCCCGAGTGGCTTGCCCGATGGCAGGGCGACGGGATCATTGCCCGAGTCAACGACCGCCACATGGCCGACCTCCTGGCGAAAGTCAACGTGCCGGTGGTCGATCTGCGCAATTTCGTCACGACGACCAGTTTTCCCCGCGTCGGGCCCGACAACACCCTCGTCGCCCGGCTTGGCGCCGAGCATTTTATCGAGCGCGGCTTCCGCCAGTTCGTGTTTTGCGGCATGCCTCGGGGAACCTACCGATACATGGACCACCGGCGCGATTGTTTTGCTGAAATCGTCACGCAAGCAGGTCATGTGTGCCACCATTTCCGTTTGGCCGCCAATCCTCGCGGCGCCGGCGGTTGGGACAATTCCCAGGATCGACTCGCCCAGTCCATGGCCAAGCTTCCGAAGCCGCTGGCCGTCATGGCATGCAACGACGACTACGGCATTCGCGTCCTCGACGCATGCCAACGCGCCGAGGTGAACGTGCCCGAGGAAGTCGCCGTGCTCGGGGTAGACGACGACCAGACCCTCTGCACGCTGTCGACGCCTCCCATGTCGAGCGTGAATCTCGACCTCGAGGGGATTGGCTACGCGGCCGCCGACTTGCTCGATCGAATGATCGCCGGCGAATCTCCCCCGTCGCAAACGATCGAAATTCCCCCGCGCGGCGTCGTGACGCGGCGCTCGACCGATATCCTCGCCACCGACGACGTCGAGGTTGCCGCCGCGCTGCGTTTCATCCGCGACAACGCCTGCCGGGGCATCGGCGTCGGCGACGTCGTTCGCCACGTGCTCATTTCTCGCAGTTCCATCGAACGGCGATTCAAGGCCGTCCTGGGCCGAACTCCGAGCGTCGAAATCCGCCGGATCCAACTGGACCGCGCCAAGGAACTGCTTGCCGAAACCACCCTGACTTTGGCCTCGATCGCCAAACGAAGCGGCTTCGAGTCGCGCAACTACTTTTCCGAGGTGTTCCACAGATCGGTCGGCATGACCCCCGGCCAATATCGCCGGCGATACACCGACCGGTAATTCGATTCCCAAGCTCGTTTTCTGAAATTGGTTTCCGCGCCACGCACCCCGCCGGGCTCGCCCCGGTGGAAAATGGTTTGGCAACTACTCGGCCGGCTCTCGTCCCGCCTGTCATGCGGTGCCGCTCTTTTGAAAACACGTTCCTACCAGGCAACCTCCGGTTTGGCTTCGTCGCCTTCCATCGTGTAGGGCAACCGCCAGACGTGGTCGCCGTCGCGGTTGGTGAAATAGAGCCGCGACTCCGACGGTCGCCGCCCGTGGCCGTCGGCCCAGAAGGCGTAAAAATCGGGATCGGCGTTGATGGGACGGCGAACGTACGTGTGGTTGAAATCGCTGTCGTGGGTCAATTGCTTCTTCGTCCACGTCGCTCCATGGTCGCGGCTGATCCACATGGCCACCTCGCCGCCCGGGTTGTAGGGCTGAGGTCCCGTTTCCGTCGGGCCGATGATTCGCCAAAGGTCGTCCGCCTCGACGTACAACGAACCCCGGTCATAGTTGTTGTCGGACCGGATCGACCCGCGGATTTCCCACTCGCGGCCGGTCCAACGCGCGGTTTGCCAGATCCGTGGATCGTTGGCGGGCCCGGCTTCCCAGCCGCCGCTGGTAACGTACAAAAGAATTGGCCGGCCTTTTGAATCGAAGTTCAGGTCTTTCATGTATACGTTGCGATGCTCGCTCTGGTAGTCGTGAACCAGCGCGGGATTATTGACCTCGACCAGCGGGGTTTTCAGCGGCGTTCCGTCGGCCGACGTCCACGTCTTGCCAAGATCGTTCGTTTCCAGGTAATAAAGATTGGTCCGCCAATTGAGACCCCGCGGCTTCGGATGAAAATTAAAACAGGTGCCCACCTTCTTGCCGAAACAATCGCTCGTCTGATAGTGGCCCATCTCGATTTCCGCGTAGGGGCGCGGCTTGGTCCACTCGCGCCCATCGGGGCTGGTCGATACGTGCAGCATGCGCCCGCCCGTGTATCGCGTCATCAAGAAGCAAAATCCCTCGCCGGGAACATAGTGAGGCTGTGGATAGGAAAAATTCATCTCGAACCGCCGATTGGCGAACGCCTTGGTGTGAATCCGCTCGAACTCGCTGACGTCGTAAGGCTTCTTGCTGACCCAAAGATACGACGGTCGTCCCACGCCGTGCGAACTCGAAAAAATCCAGATGTGGCCGGCGTCGTCGAGTTGAATCACCGGGTTGTCGTGCGCGTCGGTGGTTTTCTTGTCGATCAGAATGCGCGGCCGGGGCACCGTGCCCGACTTGTGATCGTAGTACGAAACCATGTGCAACAACGATTTGTTGCCGGGCGCGGCGCCGCCGTAGCAGAAAAACGTCTTGTCGACTTCCTTCGCGTAAACGGCAAACGGCCGGTGCGTCGCATAGGTCCCCAAGCCGCCGCTGTATTTGTACTTGTATTCGTTCTTCTGCGGCTGGTTCATGTACCAGATGCCCCGATACCCCTCGGCCTTCGGAAGCTCGGCGGACAGAATCGGGGAACCCAGAAGGCACCAAACGGCAATGGCAAACCAGGATCGGGTTAAATCGGTGATTTTCATGCAAGGAACTCGCGGGGGGAAGGAAGGGAAGGCAACCATATTATGATTGGGCGTTCGCGGACCGCTCGGCGGCGGACTCGCAGTCCAAATGCTACCTTATCACCGCTGCCGGACGCGATCAATCAACTATTACGTCATGTGTGTCCCGAATTTTCGTCAGCTATTCCCG
>JAFGAY010000215.1 GCA_016933425.1 Pirellulales bacterium | reverse complement strand
TGGACCTCGCAACTCGACACGCTGCTGGCCGAGTTGCAGGACCTCACCGAGATGGGGCCGGTCGAGCCGATTGTCGACGCGGCCGTCGACAACCAACTGGTCCAGGTGCGGCTGGGAATCGCCTCGAGCTTGTTCACCGCGCTGCGTTACAAGCACGCGCCGACCGCGGCCCACGCGCTCCGCGTCGCCTTGACCAGCTCGGCCTGGTGTCTTTGGATGGGCGTCGACGAGGGCCAGCGCGACAAGATTGAAATCGCCGCCCTGCTGCACGACCTGGGCGTGATCGGCATTCCCGACCGGATCTTGCGCAAGCCGGGCATCCTCGATGTGGATGAGGCGACGATCATCGAGCGATCGCGGCACATGAACGTCGAAATTCTCCGCGCGTCGTGCGCGGACGCCGAAATCCTGTCGATTGTGGAGAACGTGCCGGCTCGCTATGACGGAGTTCGGCCCGGCTACCGCGTGGCCGGCGAGCAAGTCCCCCTGGGTGCCCGAATCATCGCGATCGTCGAGTCGTACGACGCGATGACCAGCGAGCAGGTGTTCCGGCCGGCCGCTTCCCAGGAGGCGGCCATTGCCGAGTTGTTTGCGTGCGCCGGCAGCCAATTCGACCCGGCGCTGGTTCGGCGATTCGCTGACTTTTGCCGCGAGGACCAGGCGGCGGCGCGCCGGAAGGCCAGCTTTCGCTGGCTTCAGACCCTCGATCCCCGCGCCGTCGAACACTACTGGCGGCTTCACCACGCGCCGGCTCCCGACGAACAGCTCGACCGAAAGCGACTTTTCGAAACGCGGCTGCTGGACAACATGCACGACGCGGTGATTTTCGTCGACGACAACATGACCATCCAGTTCTGGAACGCCGGTGCGGAGCGGATGACGGGCATCGCCGGCCGCGGCGCGTGCCACCGCCATTGGCTGCCCGAACTGCTCAACCTTCGCGATGAAAAAGGCAACGTCATTGGGCCGGACGACTGCCCCCTCCACTGCGCCATGCGTTCCGGCGTTCAATCGCTGCGCCGGCTCGTGATCTGGGGACGGAGCGGACGGCCCGTCCCGGTCGATGCCCACGTCATTCCCGTGCTCGACGAGGAAGGCCGCGGCCTGGGAGTCGTCTTCATGCTGCACGACGCCTCGTCGGAAATCTCGCTTGAACAACGCTGTGAAAATCTCCACACCAAGGCGACATGCGATCCCTTGACCGGCGTGGCCAATCGGGCGGAATTCGACCGGGTCCATGAGATGTTCATCGCCGCCCACCAGCAGCGCCGGTTGCCTTGCAGCCTGATCATCTGCGATCTGGACCGTTTCAAGTCCGTCAACGACACGTACGGACATCAGGCGGGCGACGAAATCATCAAGACCTTGGCGAAAATTCTGAAAAACTCGTGCCGGACCGGCGACTTGGTGGCCCGATACGGCGGCGAGGAATTCGTCATGCTTTGCACCGACTGCGACAACGCCGCCGCCGCACGACGCGCCGAGGAGGTCCGCTACGCGATGTTTCGCGTCGTCCATCCGTGTCTCGGCGACCGAAGCGTCACGGCCAGCTTCGGCGTGACCGAAATCCAACCCGGCGATACGCCCGAAACCATGCTCCACCGCGCCGACCGGGCGCTGTTGATGGCCAAGGGACGGGGACGCAACATCGTGGTTCAGTTGGGATCCGGTTCCCGGGGTTTGTCCTTGGGCCGGGACATGAGCACGTCGATTTCGAGGCCGGCCGACGGCCGGACCTGGGTCGAGGAAGATCTGCTGACGTGCGTGCCCATGTCCGTGGCCGTGGAAAAGCTGCGCGGCTTCATTGCCGACCATCGCGCCCGGATTCTCCACGTCGACCACAATCAGGTCTGCCTCCAGGTTGAATACCGCCGCACGGGTCCCGGCCGCCGCCGGGACGATCGTCCTACGTTTTTCATTCTGGAACTCGAGCTGATCGACGAGACGAACGTCAACGCCGCAACCCCGGGAATGCCGGTGCGTCCCGGAGGGGCGACTCTCCCCAAAACGCGCATCCACGTCGTCATCAACCCGCGCACCAAACGCAATCGCCGCGCCGAGGATATTCTCTCCCGCGCGCGAGAAGTGTTGCTTAGCCTGCGATCCTACCTGATGGCAACCCAAGAGACCCCGAGCACCGTGGAACCGGGGGCAGACGCCGCCGGGGCCATTTCGCCGTTTACCGAGGACGGTTCGCTCGACCTGGGCAATTTCCCCCGGCAGGGCGGACTGGGACAATGGTTCCGCTCGCTGTTTTCCCGATAACGCTTGCGCGGGGGAACGAGTCGGCCATCTTGCGTGCATGCAACCGCGGCATCCGCCTGGCCTCAGCCGGAAAAGCGCCCTTCAGGTTCGACAGCGAATGGGGCAACATTTCAGCCGAATGGCGGAGATCTCGTTAGCCGTCGAGCCTGCTCGACGTTTGTTCAAATATGGTAAGCGAACGCCGCGCAGGCGCGGCGGCTAACTTCATTCCTGTCGAATTGTTTCAGACGACTATTGATCTTTGCTTGGATAATGACCCGTTCCGTCAACGTATCCGGCCCATTTACCGGCCTCCCGTTAGTCGGCCTCGGTTCATT
>JAFGAY010000214.1 GCA_016933425.1 Pirellulales bacterium | reverse complement strand
GCTACATCGACGCGCTGCCCGAGGGAACCCTGGTGATTTTCTACGGCGACCACGACTCGCACGCCACCTATCTCGACCACCAACAATTCGAGCCCGAGATCGTTCCCGTCCTGATTTTCCGCAAGGGCGAGGACCTCTCGAAGCAGCAGAAGACGCGCGGCTCGCGTCTGGCGACCTCGGGCAAGCTGAACCTGCTGGACGTGGCCGGCTACGTCTGGAGCTGGTTCGACGATCGCGCGACGTAGCGTAGCGTCTCGCGCAAACCGCAAGCAGGTATGTCGCCGCCTCATGCCCGCGACAAGCGTGAGCATGGCGCCCCATTTCCCTCTCACGCAGCCCCGTCGATGAATGCGTAGCACATGATGTGGGTCATGATGAAGAAGCAATCCTCGAGGTGGCCCATGTGAGGGCTGGAAACGGCCAAGGGTAGTTCGGCCAGGTCCTTGAGACGTCCGCTTTGCGCGCTGGTCATTCCGATCGTGCGGCAGCCTATTTCGTTAGCGTATTCGACGGCCCGAAGCACGTTTGGGCTGTTGCCGCTTCCGCTAATGCCGATCAGGATGTCGCCGTGCTGGGCGAAATTTTTAAGTGGCTCGACGAAAATCGACTCGAAGTTGACGTCGTTGGCATAGGAGAGCATTGTCCCGACGTTGTCGGCCAGGCAGACCATCTTGAAGCGTATCTGCCGGTGGAGCGTCGCGTGCTTGACCATCTCGCTGGTCATGTGCGAGGCGATCAGGGCGCTGCCGCCGTTGCCGCAGGCGTAGACGGTTTTGCCGGTGGTGGCCGCATCGTGAATCCACTCGATGGCCTTGGCGATGGCGTCGACGTCGAGCCCGGCCAGCGGTGCGGTCGTCTGCCGCAAGTAATCCTGAACGTACGATTGGAGTTGCATGTCCGTTCTCCGAGGTGAATTCGCTCAATTCGGGGCAAAAAGAAAACAGACGCCCCTTGCCTGAAGGGCCCTTCGCGCAAAGGAAGCCTGTCCCCCTCATCCTAAAGCGGTGCATTATCGCCGGAAAACGTCTGGAAACAAGAGCAATTGACATTGTAATCGCTATGACCGGCCCGGCGGTTGGAAATGTTACCGGGCCAAATACGCGAGAGTCGGCAAAAAAAGCTATGTTTCCGTACCCCCGACGGCGGTACCGCGCGCCGAGAACCCACCCGCCGTCGGGACCGGTGGGCGCGGCCATGGGCCGGATCGCGCCCCGGTCTACGTGTGCTGGAAAGGGTGCTGCCGCCGGTTTGGAGGCTCGGAAAGGAAACACTCCCCGTGTGTGGAATCGTTGGAATCGTCTATAGCGAACACGTTCCGGTCGACCCGCGGCCGCTGCGCCGCATGTTGGCCACGCTCGCGCATCGGGGGCCGGACGAGCAAGGTTATCTTGTCGAGGGTCCGGTCGGATTGGGCCACGCGCGGCTGAGCATCATCGACCCGGCCGGCGGCCACCAGCCGATGAACCACCCCCAAGCCGGCCTCTGGATCACTTTCAACGGCGAAATATTCAATTACGTCGAACTGCGCGAAGAGCTGATCGGGCGCGGCCACCAGTTTCGCACCCGAAGCGACACCGAAGTCATCTTGCACGCCTACGACGAATGGGGCGACTCGTGCGTCGAGCGATTCAACGGCCAATGGGCGTTTGCCATCTGGGACAAGCCGCGCCGGCGACTGTTTCTCTCGCGCGACCGGCTGGGCATCCGCCCGCTGTTCTATGCGCGGCTGGGCAACCGGCTGCTATTTGCCTCGGAAGTCAAGGCACTGCTGGCCAATCCCGACGTGCCGCGGCGGATCGACCCGGCGGGCCTCGACCAGGTGTTCACCTATTGGACGACCCTGGCGCCGCGAACCATTTTCGAGGGGATCGCCGAACTTCCGCCGGGCCACAATCTGATATGGGAAGACGGCCGGCTGTCGACCCGGCGCTACTGGCAGCTCGCGATCGAACCCGATGTCGCGGCGCGGACCGAGGACGATTGGGCCGAGGAATTGATCGAGCTATTGGGCGATGCGACCCGGCTGCGGCTGCGGAGCGACGTGCCGGTTGGCGCGTATCTGAGCGGTGGTCTCGATTCGACGCTGACCACGGCACTGATCCAGCGGACGACCGACGCCCCGTTGCGCACCTTTTCGATCACGTTCGACGATGCGGAGTTCGACGAAAGCGAATACCAGCGCCAGTCGGTCGCCGCGTTGGGAACCCAGCACGAGGCGATTCGCTGCACGGCCCGCGACATCGGCCAGATCTTCCCGTCGGTGGTCTGGCACGCCGAGCGGCCGATCCTGCGGACCGCGCCGGCGCCGCTGTTCTTGCTGTCGGAACTGGTTCACGACTCGGGTTTCAAGGTTGTGGTGACCGGCGAGGGGGCCGACGAGATGTTCGGCGGCTATAACATTTTCAAAGAGGCCAAGGTGCGGCGGTTTTGGGCGGCCCAGCCCGCGTCGGCGTGGCGGCCGTTGTTGCTCGGCAAGCTCTACCCGTATCTACCCAACTTGCAAGCCCAACCGCTGGCCTATCGCAAGGCGTTTTTCCACGTTCGGCCCGAGGACCTGGCCGATCCGCTGTTTTCGCACCTGCCGCGCTGGGAAATAACTTCGCGGATCAAGTCGTTCCTGAGCGACGAGGTTCGCCGGGCGGCCGCCGGAACGCCGGGCTATGCCGATTGTCTGGCCCAATTGCCCGACCAGTTTACCCAGTGGCCGCCGTTTTGCCAGGCGCAATACCTCGAATCGACCATCTTCATGCCGGGCTATTTGCTTTCGTCACAGGGCGACCGGATGGCGATGGCTCACAGCGTCGAGGGACGTTATCCGTTTCTCGACTATCGCGTGGCCGAGTTCGCCGCGCGGATTCCACCGAGGCTGAAGATGAAGGGTTTGCGCGAGAAGTATTTGCTCAAGCGAGCCTCGCGAGGCTTGGTGCCCGAGTCGGTGGTTCAGCGGGCCAAGCAACCCTATCGGGCGCCCGACGCGGCCAGCTTCTTTCCGGCCGGCGACGGCGGCTCGTCGCCCGAGTACGTCCGCGAACTCCTTGCGCCCGAACGCATCGCGAAGGACGGGATATTCCGCCCTAGCGCGGTCGAGTCGTTGACGCGCAAAGCGGCTCATGGGGAGGTGATCGGCCAGCGGGACAATATGGCGCTGGTCGGCATTTTATCGACGCAGTTGATCGTGGACCAGTTTATTCGGAAGCAACCGGCCGTGGGTGAAGTTGCCGACGTGGCCCGGCCGGCTGCCGCATGGCAGGCCGCCGGCGGCGATATGGCGGCGGAGACATTTCATTCGACGTCGTCCGTACAGTAATCATTAAAATATTTGAAACCGCGGATAGACGCGGAAAGTACGAAAAAGGAGAAGACTTGTGAACAACACGGCTGATTCGCTAAAGGCATTTATCAAGGAAAACTTCCTCTTCGGCCGCGAACCTGATTTCTCGGACGACGATTCGTTTCTCGACATGGGATTGATCGATTCGACGGGCGTTCTCGAATTGGTCAATTATCTCGAGGAAACCCACGGCGTGAAAATCGAGGATGAGGAACTCGTGCCGGAAAACCTTGATTCGATCAACTTGATCGTCCGGTTCATCGAGTCAAAACAATCGGCCGCCGCCCCGACTTCGTAGACACAAGAATTCCGAACCGCGACCGTAAGGAAGCGGCCAGACGAGCAACAGGAAAAGCCCATACCATGCTCCTGCACAACTTTCTCGAACAAACCGCGTCGCGCATGCCCGACAAGACGGCCCTGGTGCGCGGCGGTCGTCGGGTGACCTACGGCGAGCTGGAATCCCAGGCCAACCGCCTGGCCCACGCACTGCGATCGCTGGGCGTAGGGCGCGGCGATCGCGTGGTCCTCCACCTGGGCAACGAGCCCGAGACGGTCGTCGCCATGTTTGCCGTGCTCAAGGCGGGCGGCGCGTTTGTCATGGTCAACCCGACGGCCAAACCGAGAAAGCTGGCCTTGTTGTTGGACCATTGCCGCGCGGCGGCCGTCGTGCTGCCGGCGCGCCGGCTCGACGACCTGAGGCACGTGCTGGCCGAACGGCGGCATCTTCGCGCGGTTGTCACCGCCGGCCGAGGCCCCGCCACGCTCGAATCGGCCGAGCAAGAAACCTGGTCGATCGACGCCCTGCTAGCGCGACACGACGCCGACGCGGCGCCGCCGGCCATGCCGACGATCGACCTCGATTTGGCCGCATTGCTATACACCTCCGGCTCGACCGGTGTGCCCAAGGGCGTCATGCTCACCCATCGCAACATGATCACAGCCGCCGAGTCGATCATCGAATACCTCGAAAACCGGTCGGACGACGTGATTCTCAACCTGTTGCCCCTGTCGTTCAGTTACGGGCTTTATCAGCCGCTCATGGCCGCGAGGTTTGGCGGCACGGTGGTGCTCGAGCAGTCGCTGGCTTATCCCCACGCCGTGCTCGGCAAGCTGGTCGAGCAGCGTGCCACGGGCCTGCCGCTGGTGCCGACGATGGTTGCCCTGCTGCTGCAAATGGATCTGAGCAAATACGATCTTTCCCATCTGCGCTATGTCACGACCGCCGGCGCGGCGTTGCCGGTCGAACATCTTGAAGGGCTCCGCCGCGCGGTGCCCTGGGCCCGAATCTACCCGATGTACGGCCAGACCGAGTGCGCCCGAGTGACGTATCTTCCGCCGGAACAGACGGAAGTTCGTCCGACGTCGGTCGGCCGCGGCATGCCCAACCAGGAAGTGGCCGTCGTCGGCGAGGACGGTCTTCGCGTGGCGCCGGGCGAGGTGGGCGAACTGCTGGTGCGCGGCTCGCACGTCATGCGGGGTTATTGGGAAATGCCCGAGGCGACCCGGCAGTCGCTCCGCCCCGGACCGTTCGACGACGACCGGCCGGTGCTCTGGACGGGCGACCTGTTTCGGATCGACGAGGAGGGCTATTTGTACTTCGTCGCGCGCAAGGACGACATCATCAAATGCCGCGGCGAAAAGGTCAGCCCGCGCGAGGTCGAGGACGCCTTGTATCGCCACCCGAGCGTGGCCGAGGCGGCCGTGGTCGGCGTGCCCGACGACATGCTGGGCGAGGCGGTCAAGGCGTTCGTCGTGCTCAAGCCCGACCATCACGTCGAACCCCAGGAATTGCTGCGCCACTGCGCCGACAACCTCGAAGATTTCATGGTGCCGCGTTCGATCGAGCTGCGCGACGTGCTGCCCAAGTCGGACAACGGCAAAATCCTCAAACGCGAACTCCAAGCGGTGCTATTGACCCTCGCATAAGTAGTGAATCCAGGCCGACCAACGGGAGGCCGGTTTTTTCAGGATAAAACGCCAATTAACCAGTTCGCACCTTTTTCGACAATGAATAACATGACTAAACTCGACATGCCAACCGGCTTTGACGTTGCGTCGCTCGCGCTCGACGCGGAAGAAGCGACCCGAACCATCACCGAGGCCATCCGCCGCCAGGTGTTCGACCAGCTCCACCGCAAGGGAGCCGTCGTCGGCCTGTCGGGCGGAATCGACAGCAGCACGGCCGCCGCGCTGTGTGTCCGGGCACTCGG
>JAFGAY010000213.1 GCA_016933425.1 Pirellulales bacterium | reverse complement strand
GCTTCGATCCGGTCGCGCAGCTCGTCGGCCTGTTGGTTGGTCATGGTTCCCTCGCGGCTGCGGAGCACCAGGGTCATGAGCAGGCTCTTCTTGTCGGCGCCGAGCCGCTCGGGATCGAGATAGGTCTCGCGGTATTCGAGATCCTCGAACAGCGGCCCACTGGTCGCGGCGACGGTCTTCGCCAGATCGGCCCAGCGGACGCGGCGATCGACCACGAAATTCAAGTCGCGCGAGACGGCCGGATAGGCGGGCAGCGGCGCGTAGCGGGGAATCAGCCGGGCCGCGTCGATCAACAGCGACGCGCGCAGCTCGGCCACGGTCGTCGGAGAACGAAGCTCGAAACGCTTCAATCCCTCGGGCCGCAGTTGGCCGACGATGCCCAGCATTTGGCCACCCAGCGACAGCCGGCAGGACGCCGCCGGATCGAGCAGATCGAGTTGGACGTCGGCCGCTTCAAGCTCGGCCGCCGGGTCCAACGCGGCGACAATCGCTTCGACGATGCCTTTGACGTGCTCGAACGAACGGCTGCCGGCCAGGGCAATCATGCGTTGTTCGTCGGGCAGCTTCTTGCCGCGCGGCAGATAAACCTTGGCAATTTCAAACAGTTCGATCCGGGGGTTGGACAGGGCCTCGTTCGCGCGCCGGATTTCCAACAGGCTGGGAACCAGGCTCAGCCGCAGCCGATCGGCCCCGCGCAGAATGGGCACCTGGCTGGCCAGCGGCTCGGCGTCGGTCCAAGGCGAAAAGGCCGCGGCCGACGGGGCGTCGACCAGGCTCAACGTCACCGCCTCGTCCAATCCGGCCGACGTCAACACGGTCCGCACTTTGGCCAACACGCGGTCCTCGTGCCGCCGGGTCGAGGCGACCATCGGCACGCCCACGTCCTCGGGAATCGCCTCATAGCCGTGTACCCGAGCCACTTCCTCGATGAGGTCGATCTCGCGCGTCAAGTCGCGTCGCCAACTGGGCGGGACCACTTCGACACGGCCTTGGCCGGCGCGGAGCTCCGTGTTGCCCAAGTCGGCCAGAATCCGCCGGACCCGATCGACGGGGACCGAGATGCCGAGAATGCGTTCGATCTGGTCGAGCCGCAGGACGATGGGCTCGCGTTTGGGGATCGGCGCGCCGACGTCGACCACGCCCCGGCAGAGTTTGCCGCCGGCCAATTCGAGAATCAGCTCGCAGCAGCGGCGGCTCGCCCAATCGATCCCCTCCGCGTCGATCCGCCGCTCGAACCGATAGGACGAATCGCTGTAGAGGTTGAGTGCCCGGGCCGTGTTGCGAATCGAGACGGGATCGAATTCGGCCGCTTCGATCAACAGGTCGGTGGTCGAGGCGGAAATTTCGGTCACGGCTCCGCCCATCACACCGCCGATGGCCACCGGATCGTCGCGGTCGGCGATGACGCACATGCCGGGCTCAAGCCGATAGGCACGGTGGTCGATCGCTTCGATCGTCTCGCCGGGACGAGGCTCACGGACGATGATTTGCGAGCCGGCCAGTTTGGCGAAATCGAACGTGTGCAGCGGCTGGCCGCACTCCATCAGCACGTAGTTCGACACGTCGACCACGTTATTGATCGGCGCCACGCCGATGGTTTTCAGACGCCGGACCATCCATGACGGACTCGGCCCGATCTTCACCCCGCGAATGACTCGAGCCGTGTAACGCGGACAAAGCTCCGGGCAGTCAATCCGAACCTGGACCAACTCGTCGACCGGGGAGCCTTTTTCGTCGGGCCGCGCCTCGGGAATCGTGAGCGGACGCTGCCAGAGGACGGCAATCTCGCGGGCGACGCCCAGGTGGCCCAGACAGTCGGGCCGGTTGCTGGTCACTTCGAGATCAATAGCCAGATCGCCGTCGATTTCCTCGGTCGACTCGTGATTCAAGCCGGCCATGGCCAGCCGCGCCGAGAGCTCGGCGTGGGGCATGTCGAGAAGAACGTATTGCTTGAGCCAGTTCCAGGAGACAATCATTGTGGGGATTTGGGGATTGGGGATTAGGGATTAGGGATTAGCTTTAGGCCAATCCCTACTTTAATCGGCTTCTGATGCTTTTTCGAAGACCTCGCAACATGCGAGCCTCTTCACCGCAGCGGTTAAGGATGGATCGGATTTCCATGGGATTGCCATATTTCATGCGTTCGGCGAGCATCAAATGGGTTTCCAACTCCGCAAGGGAACCTTGGGCAATTCCAAGAAAACGAGCAAAATCCTTTGTCGACCCGATCGCATGCCCCTCGGCGATATTGGCGAGAATAGAGACCGCGGCACGCTGTATCTGACTGCCGAGTCCATATGTTTCGTGCTTCGGAAACTGCTGGGACAACCGATAGACCTCTTCCGCCAACCGCATTCCAAGCTGCCATACCTTCAGGTCGCGGAAATTCCGTCCACCCATCTCCCACCCCCCTAATCCCTAATCCCTAATCCCTCTTCTTCACACTTCCTTGGCGTCGATCCAGGTCATGAGGCGGCGCAACTGGCGGCCGACTTCCTCGATCGGATGTTCCCGCTCCAAGCGGCGCAGGGCCTTGAACGAGGGGGCGCCCGCCTTGTTTTCCAGGATCCATTCCCGGGCAAACTGGCCCTTGCGAATTTCGGCCAGGATGCGTTTCATTTCGGCCTTGGTTTCGTCGGTGACGATTCGGGGTCCTCGGGTGTAGTCGCCGTATTCGGCCGTGTTCGACACGCTGTAGCGCATGTAGTTCAGTCCGCCCTGGTAGAAAAGATCGACGATCAGTTTGACCTCGTGCATGCACTCGAAATAGGCCATCTCGGGCTGATAGCCGGCCTCGACCAGGGTTTCGTAGCCCGCCTTGATCAGCGCGGCCAGTCCGCCGCACAGAACGACCTGCTCGCCGAACAGGTCGGTTTCGGTTTCTTCGGCAAACGTGGTTTCGATCACGCCGGCCCGCGTGCCGCCGATGCCCTTGGCATAGGCCAGGCCGATTTTGCGCGCCCGATCGTCGGCGTTTGGTCCCAGGGCCAACAAACAGGGGACGCCGCCCCCTTTGACGAATTCGCTGCGCACGAGGTGGCCGGGTCCCTTGGGGGCCACGAGCACCGTCGCCACGCCCTCGGGAATCTGGAACTGGTTGAAGTGGACGTTGAACCCATGGGAACAGACCAGCACGTTGCCGGGCGAAAGATTGTCGCGAATTTCGGAGCGAAACACGTCGGCCTGGATCTCGTCGGGCAGCAGAATCGTAATGACGTCGGCCTGTTCGACGGCCCCGGCGGCCGAGACCGGCTCGAAACCGTCCTTGACCGCCTGGTCGTAGTTGGCGGTGCCGGGCAACTCGGCCACGATCACGTTGCAGCCGCTGTCGCGGAGGTTTTGGGCGTGGGCGTGGCCCTGGGATCCGTAGCCCAGGATGGCGATCAGCTTCTTTTTCAGCAGCGAGAGATCGGCGTCTTTATCGTAAAACATTTCAGCCGGCATGGTCAGCGCTCCTCTGGTATTGCTCGGCCGCCGCGTGGGAGCGGCGGCTAACGGGGTTCATTACAAAAAATCAAGGATGTTCAAAAGGCCCCTCGTCGTCGTCATCCTCGTAGTGGCCTTGGTTGTGGTTGCTTCCGCGAACCATGGCGATTCGTCCAGTGCGGACCAGTTCGATGATGCCGAAGGGTCGCATCATTTCGACAAACGCTTCGACCTTGCGTTCCTGGCCCGAGATTTCGATCATGACCATGTCGGCCGCGACGTCAACGATCCGCCCGCGGAAAATGTCGGTCAGCTCGCGGACTTCGCTCCGCTGGCCGCGGCCGGCGGCCACCTTGATGAGCATCAGGTCGCGTTCGACGAAATTTTGCGAGCTGATGTCGTCGACCCGAACGACGGTGACGATCTTTTCGAGCTGCTTGCGGATCTGCTCGAAGACCCGATCGTCGCCGACGACGACGAAGGTCATCCGCGACAGATGGGGGGTTTCAGTCTCCCCCACCGCAAGACTATCGATATTGTAGCCCCGCGAGGCGAGCATGCCCGAGATGTGCGAGAGCACGCCGGGCACGTTTTGGACCAGAGCCGAAAGGACGTGACGCATGGAAAACTCCGCCGATTGAAAGCAAGAAAACCATCCTACCCCCCACGGAAGCATAGGACAAGAGGCGGTCG
>JAFGAY010000212.1 GCA_016933425.1 Pirellulales bacterium | reverse complement strand
GGGTCGTTTGCCTGACGGTGTGTTTTCTGGTGGCGGCGGGCGTTGTTGCGCCGTCGGCCGGCCTGGCCGCGTTGTCCCCGGCGGTGACGGGCGTGTTGGTCGTGGGGCAATTTCCGCTGCGTGGGCCGCGGCGTGCCGGCGAAACCCCGGAAGCGGACGTTTTTCCCCGGCCCGAGCGGGCCTTGGTTCGCCAATTGGACAACGCTAACAAGCTGATAGCCCAACGGCGTTACGGCGAGGCGGTTCGTTGTCTGGACGTGATTCTCCGCGCGTCGGAGGATTATCTTTATCAGCCGGACGACAAGAAGCCTCGTCATCGGAGTCTTCAGGCGGAGGCGAATCGCATTTTGGGTTCGATGCCCGGTGAGGGTCGCGAGCTTTACGAGCTTCAATATGGGAGCGAGGCGCGGCAGTTACTCGATCGGGCGGTTGCGAAGCGGGATCGGGATCTGCTTGACGAAATATCGCGGCGATTTTTTCACACGGCGGCCGGACGAGAGGCGACGTTTTTGCTTGGTCGATACGATTTGGACCACGGCGAGCCGCTGGCCGCGGCCCTGACGCTCCAGCAGCTTCGCGACGAGGCTTCGCGCGCCGATCGTTTCGAGCCTACGTTGTCGGTTGCGTTGGCGACGTGCTGGCGGCGTGCTGGTTTTCCGAAAAAATCGGCGGACGTGTTGCGTCGATTGTGCGATCGGCCGTCGGGCGCGACTGTGAGGATTGCGGGTCGGGAAGAGACGTACTTGGCGGCCGACGTGGATAGGCTCGCCGGGCTGTTAGTTCAGGCCGACGCGGATACGGCGGGCGCGGACGACGCGAAGGCGCAATGGATGCTTCCGCGGCGCGACGCGGCGCGAACGGCGTCGGCCGTGGCGGGCCGGCCGTTGTTGGAGCCGGTCTGGACGATTCCGACGAGCGATCACCCGACGGCCGCGACGTTTCTGGCCGCTCAGTCGCGTTATCGCGTCGACCGGAGCGTTCCCATGGTTCCGGCGATGGCGCCGCTGGCGTTGGACGACGTGGTGTTGATGCGTTCGCTGCGCACGTTGTTGGCGATTGACGGGACGACGGGCAAGCGGCTTTGGGAAGTTCCGGTTGACGACGTGTTGGACGAGTCGCCGGACGCCTATCGCACGATTTTCCAGCAGCCGGGCCAACTGGTTGGGTTGTTGTGTCAGCGGGTATGGCGCGACGGCGTCTACGGCGCGCTTAGCAGCGACGGGCGGCGCGTGTTCGCCGTCGAGGATCTCGGTTTGTGCGTTCCACGGCAATACGGCCGCAGAGCGATGCTTGAGGGCGGGCGCCGCGTGGGCGGCGCGATCTGGCCCAGGAGTTCCAATCGGCTGGCGGCCTACGACATTGGGACGGGCAAACTCGCGTGGCACGTGGGCGGATCGCGCAAGGATTACGGTCTGGAGCTGGCGGGCGCGTTTTTCCTTGGCTCACCGCTCACTTTGTCGGAACGGCTTTACGCGTTGGCCGAAATCAGCGGCGAGATACAGCTTCTTTCGCTCGAGGCATCCTCGGGCAAGGTACTTTGGTCGCAGCGTATCGCGATGGTCGACCGGAAAATATTGGACAGTCCGGTGCGTCGTTTTTCCGCCGTTTCGCCGTCGTATCGCGACGGGGTTGTGGTGTGTCCGACGGCCAGCGGCGCGATTGTCGGCGTGAAGTTGGCCCGGCGGTCGTTGCTGTGGGGCTATCGCTACGGGCAGAACGCGATGGCCCGGGAGTCGCAAATGCCGTTTGCGTCGATACCGGGCGGACAGGCCACCGCGCCGCAGTGGACGGATGGGAATTTGGTGGTGGTGGGCGACCGGGTTCTGGCGACGCCGCCCGACTCGGATGAAATTCATTGTCTCGATCTGTTGGACGGGAAGCCGATTTGGAAAAAGCCGCGCGACGACGGTCTTTATCTGGCGGCCGTGTGGAACGACGCGGTCGTTCTGGTGGGGATGAATCGGGTGCGGGCGCTTTCGTTGGCCGACGGGAAGCCGGCCTGGGGCGGTCGCGTCATTGCATTGCCCGACGGAAGCGTGGCCAGCGGGCAGGGGTTTCGTTCGGGCAGGCATTATTATTTGCCGACGAGTTCGGCGCAGTTGTTGGTGCTTGATTTGGAATCGGGCGTGATTGAACAGTCGCTTGATTCGGCGAGCGGGACGGTGCCGGGCAATTTGGTTTGTTGCCGGGACAAAATCATTTCGCAGAGCATCGACGGCGTATCGGCGTTTGACCAGATCGAGCCGTTGGGCGAGCGGATAGCGAAGGCGTTGGCGGAGAATCCGGACGACGCCGAGGCTTTGTATCGGAAAGGGCAGCTTTTGCTGGCCGAGGGGCGGCGCGGCGAGGCGGTTGCCTGTTTGCGGCGCAGTTATCAATTGGCCGCGACACCCAAGTGCCGCCGGCAGCTTCGCGAAGCGTTGTTCGGCGGATTGCACTATGAGTTTGCCGAGTATCAGCCGGCGCTGGGTGAAATTGAAAAACTGCTGGACACGCAGGCGCAGGGGATCGAGTACTTGCGTTTGCTGGCCGAAGGCTGCGAGTCGCAGTCGGCCTGGACGGCGGCGATGGAGTGTTTGCTGCGC
This sequence comes from Pirellulales bacterium, assembly GCA_016933425.1. Classification (GTDB taxonomy): domain Bacteria; phylum Planctomycetota; class Planctomycetia; order Pirellulales; family Thermoguttaceae; genus UBA11386. Next base: position 3,436 of record JAFGAY010000212.1, on the reverse strand, counting down.
ATGGCCGACTCGCCGGGCGGATACTACAACCTGATTGAGATCGACCGCTCGCATTCGGTCCGCGACGACCGGTGGCTTTCGGCCCACCTGGCGGAATTTCGCGGGATGGCGCCGGCCGAAGTGGTCGACGAATTGGATCGGCGCATTGGCGAGCGTTTGGCGGCCGCCATGCGTGATGAAGACGCCGGCGCTATCGAGCGGTTGGTCGATTGTTTCGGCGGGCAACCCGGCTGCGGCGAGGCACTGGGCGAGTTGAGCCGGCGTTATGTTGCGTCGGGCCATCTTCTGAAGGCCGAGGCATTGCTTCGGCGCCGGATGCGAGGGGCGTCGCCGTCCGCGGCGGCGTCGGCCCTGTGGGAGTTGGCGGAGATTTTTCGGCAGGCGGGCCGGACGGCCGACGCGGCCGCCTGTTACCGCGAGCTCGAGGACCGATGGGGCGACGTGGTTTGCCGCGAAGGGAAGACCGGCCGTCAACTGGCGTTGGCGGCGTCGGCCGACGCGGCGATCGGGGCGTTGATCCGTCCCGAGCGTCGCTGGCCCGTCGGCCAGACCGTGTTGGCCAAAACCGAGGCCTTGCCGCTCGAGGAAACGAACGCGACCATAATTCCGCTGCCGTTTGAGGGTGGGCGGGATCTGTTTTTCGAGGGGTGCGACGGGGTCATCGACCAGCGGGGCCGCGCGGTGTCGCTTTTGGATCGTTATGGGCGCCGGCAGTGGACGGCGCCGGTCGCCAACACCAACCGTTACTATGGCGGCGGGAGCCGTGATCGGAATCGGATGACCGGCTTGGGTCATTTGCTGGTTTTGTCGCTGGACCAGCGCTGTGTGGCGTTGGACACGGCCGCCGGACGTCAACCGCGCATTCTTTGGGACAAAAACATCCTGGATCCCGATGCGGATGCGGCGAACCGGGTGGGCATGGACGCGGCGCAATTGGCCGCGCAGTGGGGGCCGCGGCTGGTTGTCAACAGTGTTTCGGCGTCGGGCGGCAGACCGAGCTTGGCTGCGACCGAGGTTATTTCGGACGATTATATTTGCTGCCAGCGATTTCGCCGCTGCGTCGCGGTCGATCCGATATCGGGCGAGGTTCTTTGGACGCGGCGGGATTTGCCGACGCGATGCACCCTGTTTGGAGATGCCGACCACGTGTTTCTCGTTCCGGCGGGTCGGTCCGAGGCGATTGTGCTCGACGCGCGCGACGGCCGGCGGTTGGCGGAGGCCAAGACGGTTCCTCCTCTGCAACAGTGGCTTGCGACGCTAGGCGGCCGCATTCTCCGGTGGCGCGCCGAAGGGGGCGACATGAAGCTGGATCTGTTCGATCCTTGGACGGGGAAATCGGATTGGGGGCCGCACGGCTTTTCGGCCAGCGCGCGATTTGGCTTGCTTGACGATCGGGCCATCGGCGTGATGCAGCCCGACGGCCGCTTCGCGTTGTTTACGCTTCCCGACGGCCGAAAGTTGATAGACACGCGGCTCGATCCGGCGCTGGCGCTGGACGAAGTGGTGCTGATGGATTCGGGTTCGGGTTATTTGCTGGTTACGAGCACTCGACGGGATCCGATCAGGCGAAATTCCGTTCGGTGGCGGCAGATTTATGGAACGGCCTCGAAGATGATCCAGCACGGCCGGGTTTATGCTTTCGACGCGTCGGGCAAACGGCTCTGGCCCGAGCCGGGGCGAACGATCGACATCGACGGCCACCAACTTTTGTTGAACCAGCCGGTCGGTTTGCCGGTGTTGACCTTTGCCGCCCAGACCTACAATCCGGGCGTTGGCGGGAATCAATGGATTACGTCGGTGTTGATGATCGACAAGCGAACCGGACGAACGGTGGTTCGCGACGATTATGAAGATCGGGTTCAACGAGTGACGCTGCTCGGGAATCCCGACGCGCGCACGGTTACCTTTGCCATGCAAAAGCAGAGCCTTCAGGTGACGTTTACGGACAGGCCGATTCCGGCCGGCGTGCCGGGCGTTGGCGCGAAGCCGGGCGGCGCGAAGGGCTCGAAAACCCTCGACGCGATGTTCAAGGCGTTGAAACAGGCGTCGGGTGGGTGAGCGGCCGGCAAACGGGTCGGGGAACGGACGATTCATGAGATTTAAAATTTTGCTGTTGTGTCTGGCGGTTTGTGCGTGTATTGCGGCGGGGATTTCGCGCGCGGCGGGGGCCGGCGCCGACGCCGCCCGGCGCCGCGCCGTCGATCGGGGGCTTGAGTGGCTCGCCGGCAAGCAATCGCGGCTGGGGCACTGGACGGCCCGCGACGGGCGATATCCGACGGCCATGACGGCATTGGCCGGGACGGCGTTGTTGTGCGAGGGCTCGACGACGACCCAGGGCAAATACGCTCCGCAAATTCGCCGCGCGGTTGATTATTTGGTGAGTCGAAGCTGCGCGAACGGGTTGATTGGCGATCCGCTGCGCGACGATCGTTATACCTACGGCCATGGGTTCGCGATGCTGTTTCTGTCCGAGGTGCTCGGGGAGGAAGAGGACGCCGACCGGCGCGAGAAGCTCGTCGACGTGTTGACGCGGGCCGTGAGGTTCACCGGCGAGGCGCAGACGAAGGCCGGCGGGTGGGGTTACGTTAGCGCGAAGGATGGGAACGATTTTGACGAGGGCTCGACCACGATTACCCAGGTTCAGGGTTTGCGCGGCTGCCGGAACGCGGGTATTTCGGTGCCGGGCGAGATTATCGACAAGGCGGTCGCTTATATTCGCGGCTGCACGGGGCCCGACGGCGGCGTTTATTACAGCTCGAAGCACCGCGCCGGCGGTCGGCCGGCCATTACGGCGGCGGCCGTCGCTTGTTTGTTTAACGCGGGCGACTACGACGACAAGTACGTGCCGAAATTGCTGGCATATTGCAAGAAGAATTTATATTCGATGACCGGCCGCGATTTCGGCCATTGGCACTACACGCATTTTTATTACTCGCAAGTGCTTTACCGCGAAGGGGGCAAGGAGTGGGAAGACTATCGCGACCGGATTGTCGCCAAGATTCTCCGCGAGGCCGGGGCCGACGGGTCGTGGAGCGAGCGGTCGATCGGCGACGTTTACGGCACGGCCATCAATCTTATTATTTTGCAGATCGACGGAGCGACTTTGCCCATCTATCAGAGATAGTCGGGCGAATTTTGATATAAAACCGAACCGCGACCGTAAGTACGTAGGTCAGGCACAGCTTGTTGTCAGGCACAGCCTGACCTACGGGAACTCATACCACGAAGTTCACGAAGATCACGAAGCAAAAAACAGATTTGCCCCGGACACAACGTTTGTTCGATTCTGGCGCCTTGGGCTTCTTCGTGTGCTTCGTGATCTTCGTAGTAGATTAGAACCGCGTGTAACAGCAGTATTTCCAAGGGGTTCGATTGATTTACGATCTAGGACAGTAGAAGTAAAACACAACACGAAAACCCGCTTATAAAAATTCCG
>JAFGAY010000211.1 GCA_016933425.1 Pirellulales bacterium | reverse complement strand
TGGAACACCTGATCGCCCAGATCCACCATTCGGCCGGTCGCGTCGTGCTTTCGCTGAGCGGGGGTGGCGCCCGAGCGTTGTCGGCCTTGACCGAGGTGCCGGGCGCGTCGCGGACCCTACTGGAAGCAGTTGTCCCTTATTCGAGGGGGTCTCTCGTTCGCTGGCTCGGAGGTTATCCCGACCAGTTCTGTTCGGACGAAACCAGCCGGCGGATGGCCATGGTCGGCTTTCTCCGCGCATTGGAACTCGAGGAGACCGACGTTCCGTTGGCGGGGGTTGCCTGCACGGGCAGTCTGGCGACCGACCGACCCAAGGAGGGTCCCCATCGAGTTCACGTGGCCATTCAGACGGTGTCGTTCACGGCGGTTCGTTCGGTATGGTTGGCAAAAGGACGCCGCGGCCGGGCGGAGGAAGAGGAATTGGTCGCTCGGCTCGTCCTTAACGCGACGGCCGAGGCGTGCGGGCTGGAACCCTCGCTGGACCTGGGTCTGTTCGACGAGGAGCACATCGAGCGCGGCCAGACCATCGCGCCGCCCAACTGGCAGGAATTGTTGCTGGGGCACAGCGAAATCGTTCGTTGGGGTCCCCGCGCCGACGAGGAGCAAGCCGAGAATCATGTCATCTTCTCCGGCGCCTTTAATCCGCTCCACGTGGGCCACCAGCGCATGGCACTAATCGCCGAACAGATGTTGGGCAAACCGGTCGAGTACGAATTGACCATCCTCAATCCGGACAAGCCGCCGATCGACTACATGGAGATGAAGCGGCGGATCGAACAGTTTGGCGACGATCGCGCCGTCTGGCTTACCCGCGCGGCGACATTCGTCGAAAAAGCCCGCTTGCTGCCCGGCACAACGTTCATCGTGGGCACCGACACGCTTCGACGGATCGCCAATCCGCGTTACTACGGCGGCGACCCGGCCGCTTGCCGGGCGGCCTTGCTGAAAATCGCGGCTCGCGGCTGTCGTTTTCTCGTGTTCGGCCGCAACATGGGCCCGGGGTTCGTCGGGCTATCGCAACTCGACCTGCCCGACCCTCTCCTCTCGCTCTGCCAGGCCGTCGGCGAAGACGCTTTTCGCGAAGACGTCTCGTCGACGGAAATCCGCCGGACGCGGTTGGAGGAGGAAAACACGTAAGGTCGCACCCCTCCGCGCAAACTCTGAGCGATACAACTGTCGTGCCGAATGTTCCTCCTCTCCCGGCAAGGCAAACTCTCCCGGCAGACTATCGCAAGGCTCAAGCAGCGCCGACGATCCGGCCGAAAAAACCGAAGAGCGATTCTCGCGCCACGGATCGAAGGCCGGCAAAGCCACGAAGGCACACGCTCGCTACCACCGATCAATCCGAGTGTGCGGCTTGAGCCGATTCTCCGTGCGCATTTTCCTTGCAGTTCTTGCGATTCTGAGCGCCGGTGCTCCTGCACTGGCCCGCCCCGCCGCGCCGCCGAAACATCCGGCGGTCGTCCGCGTCGTCGTGCCCGAGGGCGACAGCATGTCGCTCGGCTCCGGCGCGCTGGTGGCCGTGAGCGACACCTACGGGCTGGTCGTGACCAATTGGCACGTCGTGCGCGACGGCCACGGCACGGCCACCGTGATCTTTCCCGACGGATTCCGCTCGACGGCCACGGTGGTTCGGGTCGATCGCGACTGGGACCTGGCGGCGTTGGTGATTTGGCGTCCGCGCGTCCGTCCGATCCCGCTGGCCGAGCGCCGGCCGGCGCTGGGCGAACCGCTTTGGATCGCCGGCTACGGACGAGGCAGCTACCGGATCTCCGGCGGCCAATGCACCCACTACCTCTCGCCCGGCGGACGGTTGCCCTACGACATGATCGAATTATCGACCCAGGCGCGCCAGGGCGATTCGGGCGGACCGATTCTCAACCAGCGGGGCGAACTGGCCGGCGTGCTGTTCGGCGCGTCGTGGGGAAAAACCTGCGGCAGCCATTGCCTTCGCGTCAAGCAATTTCTCGATCCGGCGCTGCGCCGCTTCGACGCGATTCCACACGACGAAGGAACCATGCTCGCTCGACGCGACGCAACCCAACGAAACAACGCCGCCTCGGGCGCGGACCGCGCGGCCGCGACACCCACCGCAACCATTTCAGCCAACCAGAACACGCTCCAACCACGGGCCCGCACGCAAAATCCATCGTCAATCGCCTCGTCGAACGAAGGCGGTACGCCCTGGGTCGCGTCTTCCCCGTCCGGTTCGGCGTTCCGCGCTCCGCCGGATCCGGCAATGGAAACCCCTGGCAACCCGACACCCGGAAAACCGAGGCCCGCGGACCCCTGGGAACAAGGCAAAACAATCCTGGCCATCGCTGGCTTGCTGGCGATCGCATTCCATACGTTGCGGTGGCTTGGGAAATAATACCGTGGGTCAGTCCCTATCCGGCGCCGTCCCACTTTCATGCTGAATTAACAATCCAGCCTACCCGCGCGATCCGAATCGGTGCGGCCGGGGTTCCCATAGTAGTAGGTTATGCCCGGTTGCACAACAAGGGCACGTTCCCGCGAATCCAAGGAGTCCAACGCTATGTCCGACGCATCGAAACCGGCCCGATTCAACGTCAAGGGGTTCACGTCGTTCGTGCTGGCCGTCGCTTTTCTGGTGCTGGCCGTCTCGGGCGTTGTGTTATTCATTGGTCCCCGCGGCCGCGCGGCCCACGCGATCGGATGGACCTTGCTGGGCCTCGACCGAGGCCAGTGGAACCACGTGCACATGAGCGGCGCGCTGTTGTTTCTCGTGGCCTCCGTGTTCCATCTGGTCTGGAACTGGGGCATGTTCTGGGGCTACCTCAAGAAGAAAGCGGCTGGTCTGAATCTCAAGCTCGAGCTGGCCGTCGCGCTGTTGATCGGCGTCGTGCTCGTCTGCGGAACGATTTTGGACGCGCCCCCGTTCAGCTCGTTCTTTGAATTGAAGCGAACCATCAACGGCTGTTGGGCCGCTTCGGCCGATGAGACAACACCCGGCGACGGCCACGGCCGAGGACAAGGCCACGGCGGCGGTCAAGGCCGTGGGCAGGGGCGCGGCCGGCAATTCCGCGGCGGCCGCTGACGCAACATCGGGGCGCGGGATACTATTTCATCACAAAAACACGAAAGGGCGAAAGAACGAAATGCTGTTTTTCGGCCTGGCCGTTCGTTGTCTCGTGTTTTCGATTTTTCGTGCTTTCGTGATGAACAAACTTCATTCTCCGTGCCTCCGCGTCTCCGTGGTTCATTTCCCCGCCGTCTTTCAGTCGATCGTGAAAACGAACTGGTCTTCCGGCCCGGTCTGATATTGCTCGTACAGCGGGCTGTAGTTTTTGACCTGAACGGTTCGGCCGTCGGGCAAGAATTCCAATAGTCGCAGCCAGCCGCCGCCCCCGACCGGCTTCATCTGGAAGTTGACCAGCATCTCGTTGACCCGATTACCCTGCTCGCCCTGGCTCACCTGGAAGCCCAATCCATCGTTGAGCACGTGGCCGTTGTTGACCAGGACCACGTTGGGATATTTCTTGATGAGCTTCCGCCACATCTCCTCGCCGTCGTTGACGCCGCCGAACGACTTGTAGGCGTGCGGATTCCATCGCTGCGCATCGCCCTTGGCCGCCCAGTCGTACCTCGTCGAGTCGTGGAAAAGATACGCGTGAGTAACGACGATGGCCTTGCGGTCGGCATGTTGGGCGAGGATCGCGCCGGCCCAATCGAGTGTTTTGTCGCGCGGTCCGAATTCGAGCCCAACCACCAGCCACTTCTTTCCGCCCGCCTCGAACAGGTGATAGTTGTTTTCGATCCGGCCTGGCTCCATGGTGCCGCCGAAAGTGGGCCACCGCTCGAAACGGCTCGGGGGAAAGTAGTCGTTGATTCGGGTCGAGCGGCCGTTGGCGCCGCCGTCGGGCGTGTAATCATGATTGCCGGGCACCATGGCGTAGGGCACCACCGAATCGAGCAACCCCATCGCCCGGCTCGCCCGCTCCCATTCCAACGCTGAATTGCGGTTGGTCACGTCGCCGTTTTGCAAAACGTAAACAATGTTGTGCTTGTCCTTGTTCTCGACGATCCACCGCGTTTGCAACTCGAACAAGCCGGGATAAAAGGTCGAGTAATTCTGCGTGTCGGGCAGGATCACGAGCGTCCACGAACC
>JAFGAY010000210.1 GCA_016933425.1 Pirellulales bacterium | reverse complement strand
GCAAAGTCGGAAAATTACTCCGAGGGAAGCTATCCCCATTTGCTCAATGCCTACCAACCGGTCGAACCTACGCGGGGGGCTTCCGTTGGTGGGTAGAAGGGAACGTAAACTACAACCCCAAAGAGGGGTCATTTCAGCAAATTGTTTAGTTCCCTGCAGAACTTCTGGAAAGATGGCGACCGCTGGCGAGCACTTTCCAAACAAAAAGCACTGGTCAGCGAAGCTTGGTCCGCCGTCGCTTTGAAGACACCGAGAGAACCCCGAAGTTGAGCCAGCTTGCCTTTTGCGTCTCGAATGGATTCTGGATTTTCCATGGGTGGGAGATTCTCAGGAAAACCATGTCGACCGGCCAAGCCCTCGGCTCCGGCCAGGAGCCAGCTTTCAAACTCGCTTTTCGCCAAAACAACGGTTATCGGAATATCCGATCGAATGGCTTTTGCCCGAACGAGCAACTCAGGCCCCAACTCGGCCGGACAATCGTCATCGGCGTCAATCAAGATCAGAATTCCCTTTGGCGAACCACAATCCCGCAAGTTCAACGCCGCCAATCCAATGCTTCTATCGAGTTCCCTATTGTCATTCTTTTTGATGAGACGATGTTTCTTGGTCCTCAGAGGATCCTTGACCATGTTCACCCAAAACCGGTCGTTCGATTCGAGTGAAAGCCGATCCAGCAAAACGCGCATCGCGCCGACGTCGCCCTTGCCTTCAACGATGCACGCGAGGTTCAGTACGACCGGCGATTCCATCGCGAGACTCTCCGTTCCCCAGGCTCCCGTTCATGAAGCGAGCAACATGGTTTATTTTGTCGCGCCGGCCGTCCGAGGCCTCAACTGATCTAGTCTCAACAACTCGCCGGCCGAATAGAGCTTGTCACAAATCGCCGACATGCTCGCATCGTCGGCCTTGGCCACCAAGGTCTCGCCGCCAGAGGCGTCGAAGACGAGCAACGATTCCGGGTCAAGATCCGGGTAGTCGAGAAAATCGGGACTGTGCGTGGTTGCCATCACCTGCGTGAATGTCGTTGCCTCGGTCATCGCGTCCATGAGAACCTCAGCCGCGCCGGGGTGCAGGTTTGCCTCCGGTTCTTCGATTGCGACCAGTGGAATTGCCGACTTGGCCGGTAAATCGCGGCATTGAAACAGGGCAACAAGTACACCTAATGCATGCAATGTGCCGTCGGACATGCTAGCAGGCTCAAATTCAAGGGTGCCTTGGCTATCACCAAAAAGAAATCTGAGATACCAAGAATCCATGTTTTTCAGCCTGGATAAAACCTGGCCGGTCGTATTGGTCGGAGGAGCTATCTCCTTTAATGGCTCTAGCCGCGTCTCTCGCAGGCTTGGAAGGATTGCCCTTAAATAATCGTCGAGACGTTCTTTGACTTCTGGCTGCCTCCGGCTAATTCTACCAAAGACGCTGGCAAGACCAGATCCATTCCAATTCAGTAAGTTGTGTACCGTTGTTGGATGCTCGCGTACCGAATTAGGTTGAATGCAATAGAACTGCATTGACTGGAGCGACTGAAACACGGAATCGAACGGAGGAAATGGTGCAATACTTATCAGATATGGACGATCTTTGAAGGCCGGTGGTGTGGTTTGAAGACTAGTAGACACGACCTCTCCGTCTTCCATTCGATAGGAGGCAATCGGCATACCCGACTTATCCGTTATCTCACATCGTTCTTCACGAATGCACGTCGGCAAACCCCAGGCTAAGCGAATAACATACGCCGCCTTCTGCCCCGATGGCATATTGAATTCCAGTTCAATAGCCAGAGGTGGTGTGTTTTGAAGGAAGCATTCAAGTAAGTCATCCAAGACATCGTCAGTAAGATTACGATTCTCAAAAGCACGAAAAGGCTGCTGGCGAAACACAGCAGGAATTCCGAATGGTTCGATTGCGCCGCCGAGAATTCGAACTGCCTCTTCTGGTGGCCGCCTGAGTAATTCCCCCACAAACCTAAGCGCATCCAAAAAATTCGTCTTTCCCGAGCCGTTTGGACCCACCAGAAGCGTTAATGGTTGTAGCTCAACGTCGCAATGTCGGATGCTCTTGAAATTCTCGATGTGAACTCGTTTCAAAAATGCGGGTTTGGTTTCCGCCATAATACACCTTCGGCCTTCGGAATCGGGCTTGCTGTTCCCACTCCGAATCATAGCAGGTATCCCAAGATGAGTGCAGACCGAAAACCCCCAGATCGGAGTATTCGTTTTCTCACCCTGTTTTCTCGCGGGAGGGCTTTTGAGACGGGCCAACACGGAACACAATGAGGGTTGATAGTGTCTTCACCCGGTACAGGGAAACCCTCAATCCTGTTCGACCGTCGCCACCCCCCTAACACTGGGTATAATTTAGAGCTTTTGCCATGTCAAACCAGCCCTCGCTAAACCTTCCCTGGATCGACAGCCGGCGTGACGACCTTGGGGCGGCCATGGACGGTCTGCGACGGCGGTTGAGCCCCGTGGGCGACGTGGTGAGCCAGGAGGGCCGTCGGCGAACGATCGAGATATTTGGCGAACCGCTCACGCCCCAGCAAGTCGTCGAACGGATTTGCCGCGACGTGGCCGAACGGGGACTGGCCGCCGTACTGGATTATTCGGCACGAATCGACCGCGCGGAACTATCGCCCGAGTCGATCCGCGTGACTCCCGACGAGCTGGCCGCGGCCCATCGCCGGGCCGATCCCGCGTTGCTTGCGGCCGTTCGGAGCGTTGCCGGGCGGATTCGCGAATTTCAGCAGGCCATTTTGCACCACGACGTCCGCGTCGAGCGGCCCGGCGGCTACTTGCGTCAGCGATATCGGCCGCTTCGCCGGGTCGGGCTGTGCGTGCCGGGCGGTGCGGCGGCCTATCCGTCGTCGGTGCTGATGACGGCCGTGCCAGCCCAGGTGGCCGGCGTCGAACAGTTGGCCCTGGTCGCGCCGCCGACGGCGTTCGGATCGTACAACACCGATCTCTTGGCCACCTGCCATGAGTTGGGCATCGACGAGGTCTATCGGCTCGGCGGAGCCCAGGCCGTGGCCGCATTGGCCTACGGCGTCGAGGGCGTGCCCCGGGTCGACAAGATCGTCGGGCCGGGCAACCTGTTCGTGGCCTTGGCCAAACGCCACGTTTACGGCGAGGTCGACATCGACTCGATCGCCGGACCCAGCGAGGTCGTGGTGATCGTCGACCGCTCGACCCGAGCCGAATTCACTGCCTACGACGTGCTGGCCCAAGCCGAGCACGCGCCGGGCGCGAGCATCTTGATCGGCTGGGACGAAGAGGTGCTCAGGGCGGCCGTGGCCGAGATCGCGCGGCGGCTGGCCCAGCTCGAGCGCGGCGAGCTGGCTCGACAAAGCCTCGAGGAATTTGGTGCGGTGATCCTGGCCCGGAATGCCGAGGAAGCGTGCCGGCTGACCGACGAAATCGCTCCCGAACACCTGCACATCGCCACGGAAAACGCCGAGGCCCTGGCCGAGCGAATCGACCACGCGGGAGCCATCTTCCTGGGCAATTACACGCCGGTGGCGCTGGGTGATTATGCCGCCGGACCGTCTCACGTCCTGCCGACCAGCGGCACGGCCCGATTCGCCAGCGGACTGTCGTGCAACGATTTTCTGCGAACCAACAGCATGTTGCACTTCGACCGCGCGGGCCTCGCCCACATGGCCCAAGACGTCGAGGTCCTGGCCACCAAGGAAGGGCTGACGGCGCATCGGGCAAGCGTGAGGGTGAGGGTGAGGAAGGGGGAAGGGTGAAGAGTGAAGAGTGAAGGGTGAAGAGTGAAGGGGGAATTTCTTGTTGGACTGATGGCTGCTTACTGATATGTCTTACTTTCGTCCTGAAATCGAAGCGATGACCGGCTATCAGCCGGGGGAACAGCCGCAAACTCAGCGGATTATCAAGCTGAACACAAACGAGAATCCTTATCCGTGTTCGCCGGTCGTGGTTGAGACGATTCGGCGGACCGCGGCCGAGAGTTTGCGGCGCTATCCCGATCCCATGGCCGAGCCGTTCCGCCGGCGGGCAGCGGAAGTGCTGGGAATCGAGCCCGACTGGATTCTCTGCGGCAACGGAAGCGACGACCTTTTGACAATTGTGACCCGGGCACTCGTCGGCCAAGGCCAGTTGCTACGGCTCCCCTATCCCAGCTACATTCTGTACAAGACGCTGGCCGAGCTTCAGGGAGCGCGGAGCGAGGAGGTGCGGTTCGCGCCGGATTGGAGCGTTCCGGACGCCTTCGCCGACGGCGCCGAGGAGTTGCGGCTCGTGTTTTTGGCCAATCCAAACAGTCCCTCGGGCACGGTCGTTTCGCCGGCTCGCGTGTTGGAGTTGGCCGAACGATTGCCCTGCCCCCTGCTGGTCGACGAGGCCTACGTCGATTTCGCCGAGATGAATTGCCTCGACCTGGTCGCGAGGTGCGAGCGGATCATTGTTTCTCGATCGCTGAGCAAATCGTACGCGCTGGCCGGCCTGCGATTCGGCTATCTGGTCGCCCAGCCGCATCTCGTCGAGCAATTCACGAAAGTGAAGGACTCGTACAACTGCGACGCGGTGTCGATCGCGGCGGCCGCGGCGGCCCTGGGCGATCGTGCATGGCTGGCCGAAAACCGGGCTAAAATCCTCGCGACCCGGGCACGCCTGACCGAGCGCCTGCGTAAGCTAAACTTCAACGTGGTCGATTCGCAGGCGAATTTCGTCTGGGCCACCCACGATTCGGCCGCCGTCCGTCCGATTTTCGAACGGCTCCGGCACGAAGGTATTTACATCCGATACATGAACTACGCCGGCTGGGGCGACGGGCTCCGAGTAAGCGTGGGAACCGACCCGCACATCGACCGATTCTTGGAACGGCTGGAGAACAACCTGCCATGACGCGAACCGCCACGATCGAACGCACGACGGCCGAGACCAGCGTCTCGCTCGAATTGAACCTCGATGGCGCCGGCCGCGCCGAGGCGGCCACCGGCGTCGGATTCTTCGATCACATGCTGACCCTGCTGGCCCGACACGCGGCATTCGACCTGACGGTCAAAGCGACCGGCGATCTCGAAGTCGACCAACACCACACGGTCGAGGACGTCGGCATTTGTTTCGGCCGCGCACTGGCCGAGGCGCTGGGCGATAAGTCGGGCATCCGACGCTACGGCCAGGCAACCGTGCCCATGGACGAAACGCTCGCCTCCGCGGCGGTCGATCTGAGCGGACGGGCGTATTTCGTCTTCAACGCCGAATTGCCCACGCCCACCATCGGCCGGTTCGACAGTCAACTGATCGCCGAATTCTGGCAGGCCGCGGCCAGCCACGCCATGTGCAACCTGCACGTCAATCTGCACTACGGCCGCAACAGCCACCACGTGGCCGAGGGCATCTTCAAGGCCGTGGCCCGGGCATTGCGCATGGCGGTCGAAACCGACCCCCGCGCCGCCGGCGTCCCCAGCACCAAGGGAATGCTCTAACGCGATAGCCGCGGACGGAAGGTGAAACCATCGCACCGATGATAACCGCGGACGCAAGGTGGAACCATCGCACGGATGATAGCCGCGGACGAAAGTCCGCGCGGGATGCGACCCAACCAGCCTTCACCCAAAATCGAGGGGCCGCTCCCTCACGGTCGCGGTTCGGCGGGTGACTCCGGCTCCGCCTCGAACAGCGGCTTCAGGTCCACTCGGTGAAACGGCCCGGCCGAAGCGGGCAGATTGCCGAACGCGAGGTGGAGCCGCAGTTCCGACGGTTCAAAAACCATCGTCTGGAGCGTCAAGCGGCCCATGTTGGCTGCGTCCATCCGATGCTTGACCTCGTCGACCGAAAGCCGGTCGGGTGCATCGGTCAATAAGGCGTTCAACCGGGGGCAAAAGGGAAACACGGCCAACTCTTCGCTGCGAAAATGATTCGTGCAAGGGCACAACCCATGGCTGGCCGGGCGACGGACAATGGTCTTGGGCGTGACCTCGAGCACAACGGCCCGGCGCCGATCGCACAACCCGACGCTATACATCGTCGTTCGTTTCATCGACCGCATGAGCCGTTCGGCCTCGTCAACCGTCGAGCATTCCTCGAGCACGCGGCGCAGGACGAACGTGTAGGGAACGCCCTCGGGATGGAACAGCCGCGAACCGTCGCGTCCGGCGATCACCTCGTGGACCGCCAGGGCGAGTCCCTGGTCGTTCATGCCCGAAAGACACCCGAAAAGCCCAGCGAATCCGACCGACGCCAGCGCGTGGCGTCCCTTCGGCCGATAGACCACGACGAGCGTGTAGTGGTGGAGATACCCGTTGCTGAAAAAATCGAGATTGCGTCCGAAGAGCGTCCCGCCGGTCGCGCTGCGCGACGGTTCGACCAGAAGCGACGAGCACCCGAGCCCCCGGTAGACGTCCATCATGACGTTGCCCGCCAGAAGCGCGTCGCGGTCGACGCCCGACAAGCGAACCATCGTGTCGATTTCCTTGCGATAACGATCCGGGATGTTGGGCCACAGCGCCCGGCTCGCCTCGATCAGCCGCGCCCAGGACTGGCGGCTGCCATGGCGCCCGTAGGTCTGCTTGGGATACTCGACTAGCCGTTTGGCGGCGGGCCCCACCAGCTCGGCCCACTGGCGCCCCAGCTCCTCGGGCGATCCGTGCAGCGACAACACGGGCACGTCGTCGACGTAAGTCAGCCGGGCGCCGTCGACTTGCTTTTCGGCGAAACGATGGTCCTGGCCGAGCGCCGAGTGGACCGCCAGGGCGGCGGCCATCGCGACAACGCACCATGACGTTTTACGAAAACAAAATCGACTCATCAGCAGCACGAGAGGCTTGGGGAATGGGAATTCCACGATGACCGGCATTCGTGCATTATAGGGCGCCCCCATGAATGGTTCAATGTTCTTGAATTTGACGGGCGCAGTGAGGTTTTTCAATTCACGTTAAGATGCGAATGGAGGGCTGCGCTCCGTCGTGGCCGCGCGTAAGGAACTGCCACAGCCACGACGGAGCGTGGCCCTCCAATATCAGTTTCCGTAGGTCAGGCTGTGCCTGACATGCTTGTCGTCAGGCACAGCCTGACCTACGTAAAATCATGAAATCGGGAAGTAATTC
>JAFGAY010000209.1 GCA_016933425.1 Pirellulales bacterium | reverse complement strand
TCCTCGCGGAAATGGCTCACGGCCGGAAACAACAGGCACAAGAGAAGCCCCACGACCAGAATCACAACGCCCAGCCCGACCGGCGTGAAGCGCCGTCCGGAAGTTTCATGAGAACCTTCGGACATTGTATCTGCCCTTGAAATGTGTTGTTGGGGGAAATCGTTGCTCGGTCGGGCAGCTCGACTCTCTCCGGTTGCCGATCATCCAAATACATTCGAACCAAAAGGTTTCGAGGATTTTATTTAAAACCACGAAGAACACGAAGTTCACGAAGGAAAATGAAAAGAGGGGTTGAACTCACGGTCATGGAGCCATGTTGATTATTCACTTCGTGCTCTTCGCGTTCTTCGTGGTTCCAGCCCAGTGAGGCTTTCGGGTCGGGTGAAAGAGCAATTCCAAAACGTGCTCTCAATCGACTTTTCGCACCACGCCGACGAGGACGCCGAGGATTTTGGCGTTTTTGACGTAGATGGGTTTCATCGAGGCATTGGCCGGTTCGAGCCGCACGCGGCCTTTTTCGGGAAACCAGCGTTTGAGCGTGGCTTCGCCTTCGTCGGTGATGGCGACGACGATCTGGCCCTTGCGCGCGGTCGATTGGCGGCGGACGACTACGTAGTCGCCGTCGGCGATCTGGTCCTCGATCATCGACTCGCCGCTGACCTCGAGGGCGAACAGGTCCCGGTCGTCGGTGTCGAACATCCGACCCAGGTCGATCTCCTCGTCCTGCTCGATCGCCTCGTGCAGGACGCCGGCGGCGATGCGGCCGGCCAGGGGAAGGCCCCGTCCGCCCAACGGATCACCGGCCAACTGGATGGCCCGGGAACGATTCGCCTCGCGCGTGATGAGGCCCTTCTTTTCGAGCGCCTTGAGATGGCAGACGACGCCGTTGGGCGAGCGGATTTTGAAGTGCTCGCCGATCTCGCGGACCGTCGGCCCATAGCCCCGGCCGCGGATCTTGTCGCGGATAAAATCGTAGACGTTTTGCTGCCGCTTGGTCAGTTGCTCGAAGGATTCCATGGTAATCCCCTGGATTGGGAATGTGCCCCGGCCAATGTACAAACTCTGGACAATTGTACAATATACGGCTGTACATGGTCAAGGGGATTAGGCGGATCGTGAATTTGGGGGTTTGGGAAACTTTCAAGGCGACGTTTTTTCCAAAACCGAACCGCGACCGTAAGGGAGCGTAGGTAGCGGAAGGATGGGAAAGCCAGGTAAATCCGCGTGAAATAGCCGCTCCCTAACGGTCGCAGTTCCGTTTGCCCCCCTTCACCCTTCACCCTTCACCCTTCACCCTTCACCCTTCACCCTTCACTCTTCACCCTTCACTCTTCACCCTTTCAAAGCTCCCTGCCTTTCCATTTAACGAACGCTTCGAGCCCGTAATACTCCGGCAGACCTAGCCGGTTGAACAGGTCGGCCGTGGCGCGGTTTCGGGCTTCGGCCCGCTGCCAGAATTCGCGGGGGTCGTCGGGGCCGGGAAAGAGGGCCGAGTCTTTTTGCGACTCGTGGCGGAAAATGGCTTCTTTTTTGATCTTCAGGTCTTGGGGGCTCAGCGGCACGGCCACGTCGATCACGTGGGGGGCCCATTCCTGCCATGCCCCGCGATACAGCAGCACGTCGGGCCGGACGCCGCCGCCGGACGCCACCTGGCCTAGCGATTCAAATATCAACTGGGCGCAAACGCGATGGGTCCCATGTGGATCGGACAGGTCGCCGGCCACGTAGATTTGTCCCGGCGCGAGCCGTTCGATTAGCTCGCGGACCAGGCGAACGTCCTCGTCGGTGGGCGGCCTTTTGGCGATCGTGCCCGTCTGATAGAACGGCAGATCGAGGAAATGGAGGTTTTCCTCCTTGATGCCGCAGACGCTGGCCGCGCTTTTGGCCTCGCTCCACCGGATGGCCGATTTGATTTTGCGGACGGCCTGGCTGTCGGGCTCGCCCGCCTTTTTTGAGACGATGGCCTGGCCGACCTCGGCTTCCAGACGCAGCGATTTTTCGTCGTCGATGCCGAACTGGCGGTTCAATTCGGCAAGCAGGTCGGCGATTTGCCGGGCGTCGTGGTCGAACACGGCGATGTTGCCACTGGTCATATAGGCGACGTGGACGTCGTGGCCGTCCTCGATCAGCCGCAGAAGCGTCCCGCCCATGCTGATGGTGTCGTCGTCGGGATGAGGGCTGAAGCAGAGGACCGTCTTCGGTTGGCTGCCGGCCGGGTGGTATTCGATCGCGTCCATCATGGTTCGGAACACGCGATGCGCGATTTGCGACGCATCGCCAAACCGCCGCAACAGCGAGTACAGTCCGTGCTCGCGAAAATCCTCGTCGTCGAGCTTCAGCAGGGCCTTGCCTGTCTTTTCGCACAGCCACAGCACGGCCCGCTTCACGAGTGCGTCGTCCCAGGCGACATGGTCGATGAGCCAGGGCGTGGCTCGGGCGGTCAGTTCGTCGGCGGCGGCGGCGTCCAACAGGAATGAGGCGTCGGCGTGGCGCTGGAGGAAGCTGGCCGGAACACGGTCGGTCATGGGCCCCTCAACGGCCTCGCGAACGATCCGCGCCTTGTGCTCGCCGAATGCCAGGAGAAAGATTTTCTTGGCCTCGAAAATCGTGCCGATGCCCATCGTCAGGGCCTGGGTGGGAACGTCCTCGAGCTTGAAGAAATCGGCGGCGGCGTCCATTCGGGTCACGCGGTCGAGCGTGATCAGCCGGGTTCGCGTGTCGTGCGAGCCGAACGGTTCGTTGAACCCGATGTGCCCGTTGCGCCCGATGCCCAGGATCTGGATATCGATTCCCCCGGCGTTCCGGATGGTTTCCTCATAGTCGCGGCAGTAGCGGTTCACGTCGGCCGGCGCGACGGCGCCGTCGGGAATGTGGACGTTCTCCTTGGGGACGTTGACGTGGTTGAACAACATCTCGTGCATGAAGCGGTGGTAGCTTTGCAAGGCCGTGGCGGCAAGCCCGTAGTATTCGTCCAGGTTGAACGTGACCACGCGTGAAAAATCGAGCCCCTCGTCGCGGTGCAGTTGGATGAGCCGGCGATAGATGCTCACGGGCGTCGAGCCGGTGGCCAGCCCCAGGACGGTCGTCTGGCCGAGCGTGCTTCGCCGACGGATCGTCTCGGCGATCGCGTCGGCGACGAACCGCGTGGCGTCGCGGTCGGAATCGAAAACGTAGCAGGGAACTTGCGTGGCGGGAATGACTTGAGCGTTGGGTTGCATGGCGGCTGGCTTCAGGAGAGGTAGGCCGAGTCGAAACCCGGTGAAATTGGTGTTGGAAAATGTTTTTCGCCGGGTCAAGACCCGGGCCTACGGGTTTTTTAGGAGACTGCACGGAATTTTGTGTCATGCGATGTGGCACGACCATCTTGGCCGTGTTCCTTCACGGGCTGGAAGCCCGTGCCACAAAATTCCATACAGTCCCTTTTTACGGTTCTCGTTTATCGCGTGACGACCATATTGTCGCGGTGAATAATTTCGTCGTAAGGATGGCATCCGAGGACGCCGGCGATCCGGGCTGTGCGAAGGCCCTTGATCCGTTGGACGTCGTCGGACGAATAATTGGTAAGACCTCGGGCGAATTCGACGTGGGCCGGATCGCGCAGGGCCACGACGTCGCCTTTGTGGAACGGTCCGGCGGCGTCGATCACGCCGATGGGCAAGAGGCTGCGTCCGCCCTCGCGCACGGCGCGGCACGCTCCCTCGTCGAGCACCAGGTAGCCGCGGGGCTGGACGGTGAAGCCGATCCAGCGTTTGCGCGCGGCGACGGTTTGGCCCTGGGCGAGGATCAACGTGCCGACTTCCTCGCCGGCGAGGATGCCGGCCAGCACGCCCGGCGCGCGGCCGGAGGCGATAATCACGTTTTCGCCGGCGGTCGTGGCCAGCCGCGCGGCTTCGAGTTTGCTGGCCATGCCCCCTTTGCCGAAACCGCCCACCCGATCGCGGACCAACTCGAAAATGGACTGGTCCAACCGAGTCACAGTTCGCAGGATTTTGGCGCCGGGTTGGCCGGGTGGGCCGTCGAAAAGGCCCTCGACGTCGGAAAGCAGCACCAGCAGCGGCGCGCGGATCAGGTTGGTGACAATCGCCGCGAGCCGGTCGTTGTCGCCAAACGTGGTCCGCAATTCGTCGACGCTCAGCGTGTCGTTTTCGTTGATAATCGGGATCGCGCCCAGCTCGAGCAGCGTGAGGAGCGTGTTTCGGGCGTTGAGATATCGGACGCGGTCCTCCAAATCGTCGGCCGTGACGAGGATCTGGGCGGCATGGCGTCCGTGGGCGCGCAGGCTTCGCTCGTAGACTTCGACCAGAGCGCTTTGACCGATGGCCGCGACGGCTTGGAGGTGGGCCAGGTCGCCGGGACGCCGCGTCAGGCCGAGCCGGCCCATCCCCGAGGCGACCGCCCCCGAACTGACCAACGCCACCCGACGGCCCGTCTCGACCACCTGGTGGAGTTCCTCACCCAATCGGGCAATTCGGGCATCGTCTAGAAGACCGTCCGGCCCGGTGACGACCCGGGTGCCGACCTTGACCACCAATGTGGTGGCGGCCGTGGCGATTTCTTGTCGGAGAAGATCGGTCATGGGAGGGGAGCCGGATGGCAGGTTCACGCTGGTAATGAGGTGGGTGGCGTGTTCAGGCGGGTGGCATGTCCACGCTGGTCGTGGACATGCTGTCCTTCCGTGGCCACGGCAATCGCGGCCACGGCCACCCCCGCATCCAGAATACCCTGTTTTCGCGTCGGCCAAAAGCCGTCTTCGGGCCGGTTGCTTGTGAAAATGAAGTCGTATCATACAATAAGGGTATTGGTTTGGTCTCCCGATGGATGATGTCCACCGGTGGGTCCGGAAACACGACAGACGATCGGGAGGCATCGGCTCCATGGGCCAGTTGCGTGACGAGTGCGGGATTGCGGCCATTTATCACCTGCCCGGGGCCGACCCCAGCCCGCTGTGTCCCCCGCAAGGACCCGAGCACGTTTCGCGGCTTATGCCCCGGATGCTCCTGGACATCCAGAATCGGGGCCAGCTTGCCGCCGGCATGACCAGCTATAACCCGGCGCGCAACCAACTCATCGACACCCACAAGGAAGTCGGCACGGTGGCCGAGGTCTTTCGCACGAGCCACCGGGCGAAGTACGACAGCCTGATGCAGGAATACGCGGGCCGGGCGGCGATCGGCCACGTTCGCTACGCGACTTGCGGGGCGAGCGACCGGAGCTACGCCCAGCCGTTCGAGCGCCACCACATCCGCAAGCACAAGTGGTTCAGCTTTGCGTTCAACGGCCAGTTGGCCAATTTCGACCAACTCAAAACCGAGCTTCTGGCCGACGACGACAACTATCTGGCCCGCGATACCGACACGGAAATCTTCATGCACGTCATTAGCAAGGCGCTGGCCCGGCGGCAAGAACCTTCGCTGGTCGACGTTTGCCGCGAGCTGGCCGCGCGATTCGACGGGGCTTACAGCATCGTGCTGCTGGACGCCCTGGGCCGGATGGCCGTCGCCCGCGACCCGCTGGGAATCAAACCGCTGAGCTACGCGACCGACGGCTCGATTTTCGCCGCGGCCAGCGAAAGCGTGGCCTTGTTGAACCTCGGTTTCGAGCCCAAGGCGATCCAATCGCTTTTGCCGGGCCAGGTTGCGATAATCGCTGATGGAAAAATCGAAATCGAGCGATTCGCCCAAAGCCGACGATCGGCCCATTGTTTCTTCGAGTGGGTTTATTTCTCGAACGTCGCCAGCACGATGGATGGGTGCAGCGTCTACCTGGCCCGCAAGGCGCTGGGCGAGGAATTGGCGCGGCTCGAAACGATTTCGCTGGACGACGACACGATCGTTGTGCCCGTCCCCGACACGAGCAAGGCGGCGGCCGACGCGATGGCCTACAAACTGGGCGTGCCGTGCCTCGAAGGGCTCATCCGCAACCGATACAGCGGGCGGACGTTCATCGAAGGAGGCGCCTCTCGCAAGAATAAAGCCCAAACGAAATACACCCCGCTGCCCGAGGTGCTCGAAGGCAAGCGCGTCTTGCTGGTCGAGGACTCGATCGTTCGCTCGACGACGATGCGCGTGCTGTTGGAGCGGATTCGGCGCGTGGGTCGGGCGCGGGAAATCCATGTCCGCGTGGCCTGCCCGCCGATCATCTCGCCGTGCTTCTACGGCATCGACATGTCGACGATCGGCGAGCTTTTCGCGCCGTCGTTTGTCGCGCCGGGCCAGCGGCTCACGCCCGAGATCGAGGCCCGCATGGCCCAGGACCTCGGCGCCGACTCGCTCCGCTACCTGCCCGTCGAGTCGGTGGCCCGAGCCATTGGGCTCGACGCCGACCGACTCTGCCGGGCCTGCATCACGGGCCGGTATCCCACGCCGGTCGGCCAGGAGCTGGCCGAGCGGGCCCGCGAAAACTCGGAAAACGGCGTCCAGGGGCGGACGTACGAGCGGGCCGGCCGCGGGGGATAAT
>JAFGAY010000208.1 GCA_016933425.1 Pirellulales bacterium | reverse complement strand
TTAGTTGCCAAACCTTGAACCACCGGGGCAAGCCCGGTGGGGGTTTTAGTTGCCAAACCTTGAACCACCGGGGCAAGCCCGGTGGGGTTTTAGTTGCCAAACCTTGAACCACCGGGGCAAGCCCGGTGGGGGTTTATGGGACCCACAATTCAGTTCAAAACACGTTGTGAATCGCGAGGGTTTCGTTAGTAGTTGAAGTGGATGTTGCGGCGGCGGAGTTCGGCGGCGACTTGGGGGGCCGACTGGAAGACAACGGCGTCGAAGCCGGCCGCTTTGGCTCCTTCGACGTGGCCGGCGACGTCGTCGACGAAGAAGATTTCGTTGGGGTCGTGGCCGGCGAGTTGGGCGGCCGCCTCGAAGATGGCCCGATCGGGTTTGGCCTCGCGGATTTCGTAGCTGAGGGCCGTGACGTCGAACAGGTCGCGGAGGAAGCGATATCGGCCATGGCAATAGGCCCAGTGGGATTCGCATATATTTGAGAGGAGTCCCATGGGATGGCGGGCCGCGCGGAGCCCGGCGACCAGGGGCAACATGGGCAGATTGATCTCGAAAATGTCGTTGGCGGCTTCCTCGAGGGCGGCGCGGTCGGGCCGTGTGCCCGTGGCCAGGCAGAATTCCTCATGGAACTGGGCCGAGGTGAGTCGGCCGGCTTCGTAGCGCCAGTGCAGGTCGCCGCCGAAGACGGCCTGGTGAACCGTATCGGCGGGCACGCCGGCCGCGAGGCCCATCTGGCACGTCATGCGTTCGACCGAAAAATTCAACAGGACGCGGCCGAGATCGAAATAGAGGAATTTGGGAGTCATGGTTGGGTTTTGGGGGTTTCCGGTTCGTTGTTATTGTTGGGTTGCGACCCGGGGGATTGGGGTTGTCAGGCACGGGGTGCCTGACCTACGGGTTGGCAGGGGGTTGTCAGGCAGGGGGTTGTCAGGCACGGGGTGCCTGACCTACGGGTTTTTACTTTAGCAGACGGGGCGGTTGGCGGCTAGTCGGGCGGGGTACCGGTGAGCGATCTTGCGCCGTAGAATGGTGAAGAGGGCAGTCGAATTCTAGTGCCGAATTCTGGTTACAAGGAGACCAACGCGATGCGATCGGATACCGTCAAGCGGGGTGACGCGAGGGCCCCCCACCGCAGTTTGCTGCGCGCCACGGGCGTCGGCGAGGACGATTTCGATAAACCGTTTATCGCGATCTGCAATAGTTACACCGACATTATTCCGGGCCACGTGCATCTTTATGAGGTTGGCCAGTTGTTGAAGGAAGCGGTTCGTTCCGCGGGGGGCGTTCCGTTTGTGTTCAACACGATCGGCGTAGACGACGGCATTGCGATGGGTCATGCGGGGATGAAGTATTCGCTGCCCAGCCGCGAATTGATCGCGGATTCGGTGGAGACGATGCTTTGCGCGCATCGGTTCGACGGGATGATTTGCGTGCCCAACTGCGACAAGATCGTGCCGGGCATGTTGATGGGGGCGATGCGTGTGAACCTTCCGACGTTATTCGTCAGCGGTGGTCCGATGGAGGCGGGGCATCTGCCCGACGGCCGGACGGTCGATCTGATCGACGTTTTCACGGGGGCGGTGGCTCGGCAGAACGACAAGCTTTCGGCTGAGGAGCTTTTGGCGCTTGAGCGGGCCGGCTGCCCGACGTGCGGTTGTTGTTCGGGCATGTTCACGGCGAACAGCATGAATTGTTTGTGCGAGGCGTTGGGGATGTCGCTGCCGACCAGCGGAACGCTTCTGGCCACGAGCGTCGAGCGGCGCAAGCTGTTTCGGCGTGCGGCGGAGCGGCTCGTCGCGATGGTGCTCGAGTTCGAGCGGCTGGGGGAGGGGCACGGGCTGTTGCCGCGCGAGATTTGCACCCGGCGGGCAGTCGACAACGCGATGGTGCTCGACATGGCCATGGGCGGCAGCACGAACACGGTGTTGCACATGCTGGCGGTGGCGTGCGAGGCGGGACTCGACTACGACATCGAGCGGATCAACCAGCTTAGCCGACAGACGCCCAACATATGCAAGGTGGCGCCGAGCCATCATTATCACGTCGAGGACGTTCACCGCAGCGGGGGGATTCACACGATTTTGGGGAGCGTCGCGCGGGGCCGGCCGGGATTGCTCGCGCTCGATTGCCCCACGGTGACGGGAAAGACGCTCGGCGAGAACATTGCCGAGTGGGACGTTCGCGCGGCGACCGCGTTGGACGAGGCGCTTTCGCTGGCCGCGGTGGCGGCCGGCGGAGGGCGCAACGTCGAGGGGCTCAACGTCGAAAAACCGGCCGTCTCGGCGCGCGGGCTGACGGCCGATCAGCTTGGGTTTGATCCGGCCGATTGCATCCGCGAGGTTGACAACGCCTATAGCGACGAGGGGGGGCTGGTCATTCTTCGCGGCAACCTTGCGCCGGACGGCGCGGTGGTCAAGGCGGCCGGCGTGCGGCCCGAGATGATGCGGCACTCGGGCCCGGCGGTGATTTTCGACGGCGAGACGGAGGCCTACGCGGGGATCGTCGGGGGTCTCGTGAAGGCGGGCGACGTGGTGGTGATTCGTTACGAAGGCCCTCGGGGCGGGCCGGGGATGCAAGAAATGCTCGCTCCGACCACGGCGATCAAGGGCATGGGACTCGACGACCGCGTGGCCTTGGTGACCGACGGACGTTTTTCGGGCGGGACGGCGGGTGCGAGCATCGGCCACGTTTGCCCCGAAGCGGCCGCCGGCGGGCCCATCGCGCTGATTCGACCGGGCGACATCGTGGAAATCGACATTCGGGGCCATCGTCTGGCCGTTCGGTTGAGCGACGACGAGCTGGCCGAACGGCGCAAGGCGTGGGTCCGGCCCGAACCGCGTGTTGCGTCGGGTTGGCTTGGGCGGTACGCCGCGATGGTTGCGGGGGCTGATCGTGGGGCGGTGTTGGAGGGTGGGGGGTGAGATGCGCGCGGGCTTCCGCCCGCGGCTATTATTCCTGGGGATTCACTTCAGGCGGCGGTTGATTATGTGTTTTTGTTCGTGAGCGCGTGTTGGTGTTTGGGGCGGTGTCGGAGGGTTTTTCGGCTGAGTCTTTTTCCAGGCGGATTGAACGGACGTAGACGAGCGATTTCGGGTTGGCGCCGGGGGGGCCTTTGTCGCGTTTGTGGAGGACGAATCGCCGCGGCTCGCCGGGTTTGCGGTTTTCGCCTGGGGTTGTTGGATCGGGCGTGGTCGGGCGGAGGTAGACGATCGCCGACATTGGGCCCTTGATTTTTCGGCCGTCGCGGAGCGTGATCGTGTGGAGGTATTCGCGCACCGGGTATTCGCGGCCGGTCAGCAATTTTTCGTCGGCGGTTGTTTCCTTGAAACGCCACTCTTTTTCCATCCATTCGCGTTTTACCTCGCAGTCGATCCGTTCGGCGGCGCGGAGGGGAATTTCTCGCTGGCGATGGAGGCGGTCGTCGTGGATTTTCAGACGCACGTCGCGCGTGAGATAGATCATTCCCCGATGGATGCTGCCGTCGGAAAGTTCGATGCGGCCCGGCCGGGCGTCGTCGCGATCGGCCGGCCGTGGCCCGAAGGGATTGAGCGCCGGAGGCTCTTCGGCTTGGCCGGGAGCCAGGCATGACAGAATGAGCAACACTAAGAGCAGGCGGCGGAACGTTTGGTTTGCGGCGGGCGACATGATGGATGGACCGCTCCCTTATTATGGTCGCGGTTCGGTTTTAGAGGTCGTGTGGTTTCCAAACCTTTAACCACCGGGGCTTCCGGTCTGTCGATGATGAAAGGTTTGACAACTACCGGCCTATTGATGTTTGTCTGGATAATGACCCGGCCGGTCATCCTATTCACCCCGTTTGCCGGCCTCGGTTCATTCGCCGTGCAAAGGTCGATAAAGGAAAAAAACTCATCCATTGAAGAACGGGATCATTTTGATGATTCGCCATCCCTATTTCTATTGCGAATGCCCGGTTTGCGGCCGGTCGCAGTAAATCCCGGACGAACATCACGGTCGGCGAATCGTCTGTCGGCATTGCCGGAGCGAATTTATCGCCCGGCGAGACCGTGGTCGATCCGCGAATAAAATAGCGGCGCGGACGTTTTTTTTGGAGCGAGCCGACCGCCTGCTGGCGATCTGGGCCCGCCGACTGCTTGGCCATCATCCGTCGAAAATCCAAACGCTGGGCGCGCAATAGCCCGGCTAATCCTCGCGCCGGTTCAAATGGCCCGAGCGGCTGATTGCCAGCCACAGGCGCCAGCCCAAGGCAATGCTCAGTCCGCAGCCGACCGTGCCCGGGATCGATAGTGTCCGAAGGGCCTTGGGAATGAGGGGCACCTGCTCGAAGGAAGGCGGGATTTGGTGGGCCAGCATCAGGGCTGAACCGACAAACAACGCGCTGGCCAACATTCCCAGAACCAGCCGGTTGACCGACGGTTCGAGTCCGCGGTGGTCGAGATGGACGTCGAATTTTCCCGTTTCGACCTGTTGGAGAATATCGACGATGCCGCGTGGAAGAACCTCGATGAGATGCCCTATCTCGCCGTAGAGGCGGCGCAGCTTGCGCAACTGGCGGCCGGGCGAAAGCTGGCGCAGCATGAGCCGTTTCTGGTACGGCTTCATCACTTCGAGCATATTGAAGTTGGGATTCAACAGCTTCGCGGTCCCTTCCAGCGTAATGAGCACCTTGATCAGCAGGGCGACTCGGGCCGGGAGCATAATTTCGTAGCGGCGGATCATTTCGGTCATTTCGGCCAGCGCGCCGCTGAGGTCGAAATGTTCGAGGTTCATGCTGCCGTAGTGCGAGATGTAGTCGGCCACGTCCAGGCCCAGCGCGACCCGATCGAGCCCCGGCGGCATCGAACCGACGCGTGTGATGATCGAGGTCAGGTGTTCGGCGTCGCGGCTGGTCACGGCCATGAGCATTTCGACGAAATCCTCTTGCATCCGTTCGGTCATGCGGCCGACCATGCCGAAGTCGAACAGGCCGATCACGTTGCCGTCCAAGAGCACGACGTTGCCCGGGTGGGGATCGGCGTGATAGAGTCCGTTGCAGAAGATCATTTCGAGATAGATATTCGCACCGCGTCGGGCCAGCTCTTTCGTGTCGAATCCGTCGGCGCGAATCCGCGGGGTGTCGGAAATGGGCACGCCCTCGATGAATTCCATCGTCAGCACGCGGCTGGTCGTCAGTTCGGGATAGGCGTGGGGAATGCGAATGGTCGAGTTGCCCTCGAAATCGCGGGCAAACTCCTCCATGTTGCGCATTTCGCGGCGAAAATCGAGTTCGCCGCGCATCGTCCGATGAAACTCGGCCACCGTGGCTCGGGGACGGTAGTTGCGGAATTCGGGCAACCGCTGGGCCAGAAGGGCCAGCCCGGCGAGAATTTCCAGATCGACGGCCACCTTGCGTTCGATGCCCGCCCGCTGAATCTTGACCACCACGGTCTCGCCCGAGAGAAGCTCGGCCCGATGGACCTGGCCGATCGACGCAGAGGCGAGCGGCTGGTCGTCGAATCGGGCAAAAAACTCGCTGATCGGGCGGCCGAGCTCCTTTTCGACAAGTGCCCGAGCGACCTCGGGCGGATCGGCCGGTACGTCGGTTTGGAGATGTTCGAGTTCCGTCGCCAGGTCGACGCCGATCAGGTCGGGCCGCGTGCTGAGAATTTGCCCCAGCTTGATGAACGTCGGGCCCAATTCCGACAAGGCCAACCGGACGCGGGTCTCCCAACTGTGCCGCGCGATGGCCTGGCCGTCGGGCGCCTTGAGCAGATCCTTGGCAAAATCGGGCCCCAGCCGGCCGATCCAGTTGGCCAGCCCATACTTGCTCAACACGGCGAGAATCTCGCGCCAGCGATTGACGTTGCGATAGAGCTGGGGAATCGACGTGATTTTCATGCGTGGGGGTCCGGTGCGATGCCAAGGCCTCTTTTTTAGCCTACCTTGGCCACCTAACCCATGCCAGGGGATGGATGGGATTTAGTGTCACTGTATGGGGGTTGTCTTTGGATGAGTGTTGGGTTTGCAATGCTGAAGAGACGCGGATGTGAAGTTTGCCCTGATGTGGGACACGTCCGGCCGTGGTGGTTCATCACATGCGGCCGCGACGGGGCGCGGCCCTC
>JAFGAY010000207.1 GCA_016933425.1 Pirellulales bacterium | reverse complement strand
GATCAGTCCTTGGTTGGCCGTCTACTACGCTGTTTTCGCGGCGGCCAATCTGGGTGCGGTCGTTTATTGCGCGCGCCGCAAGCGATGGGCGTGGATGTTCGTTTGGCTGATTGCCGCCATTGGATTCGGATTGCTGGCCATCATGTCGGCGGCCGGCCGGCCATGGGAACTGACCGCCGAGGCCAAGCATGGGATCGACGCTATTCTGAGTCCCGCAAGCGTGATGGTCGGATTCCTGGCCTTTCTCGTCATCGTCTACCTGGGCCGCGCGTTTTTCGTCCGGCCGGCGGCGGCCTGGACGGGACTCAACGCGGCGGGATTGCTGCTGGGCGCGTCGTTGGCCGATCGGCACTTCGCCGGCGTCGTTGGCCAGGCCGATAACGTGCCGATTCTCGCCATGGTGTTCCTGTTGGGTTTTTTCACGTGGCTCGGCATGGCCCAGGCCGTCGAAAACGATCGCCGCCTGGCCCGGGGCTTGCCGCCGCGCGAAGCGGAGTTCGCCGACAAGGTTTTTGTTTGGCCCAACGTGGTCTACCTCGAACTGATCGGGCTGCTCATCGCCACGGCGGTTTTGGTCGTTTGGTCATTGGCGCTTCGCGCGCCGTTGGAGGGGCCGGCCAATCCAGCCTTGACGCCCAATCCCTCGAAGGCCCCTTGGTACTTCGTCGGCCTGCAAGAATTGTTGGTCTATTTCGATCCGTGGTTCTCGGGCGTGACGCTGCCGGCGCTCATCGTGCTGGGGCTTTTGGCGATTCCCTATATCGACGTCAACCCGGAGGGCAACGGCTACTACACGATCCGCCGGCGCCGCTTCGCGTGGCTCGTGTATCACTTCGGTTTTTTGCAGCTTTGGATTCTCTTGATCCTGATCGGCACGTTTTTTCGCGGGCCGAGTTGGGGATTCTTTGGACTCTACGAGCCGCGCGATCCCGAGACGCTGGTCGCGCTGCACAACGTGAAACTTTCGACGTGGTTCTGGGCCGACGTGCTCGGGCGCGATTTGCCCCGTGCGGCCTCCGATGCCGGTTCGCTCGGTCGGTTGGTCGCGATCGGCCTCCGCGAAATCGCCGGGCTCGTCGCCATGGCGCTCTATTTTGTCGGGCTGCCGATCGTCCTGGCTCGAACCGTGTTGCGGACGTTCTATCGCCGGATGGGGCCGAGCCGTTATACGATCATGGTCTTGCTGCTGTTGATGATGGTTCTGATCCCCATCAAAATGTTGTTGCACTGGTCGTTCCATCTGAGCTACCTGGTTAGCATTCCGGAGTTTTGTTTGAATATATGAGATATCTCGCTTGGTTGTGCGACGGGGTTGAATGAAATTGTGTCGCGCGGCGGCACTCGCGCGGGCTTCCGCCCGCGGCTATTAAAGACATTACGAATCACGATTTACGTACTACAAACAGCGAACTACGAACTACGAGCTACGAGCTACGGACAACGAGCTACGGACTACGGACAACGAGCTACGGACAACGAGCTACGGACAACGAACAACGAGCCCCCATGCCCACCCCCGACCGCACTCACCACAATCTGAACCGGCTTCGCGCGGTATTCGCCGTGTCGGCGATTGCGTTGCTCGGGGTGACGGTCTGGGCGTTGGTGGCCGATCATCGGCGCGAGTGGCGGCAATATCAAGCGTCCGACGATCGGGGGATCGAGCAAATCGTGCTGCCCGAGCTGACCGTCGATTATCATTTCTGTCAGGTCGGACGGACGGATCGCTGTGTTACCTGCCATCAGAACATTGACGTTCCACAGACCGATTATCTGTGGCTTCGTCGACCATATTCGCATCCTCGGCTGGATCTCTATGTCGGTGCGGACAGTCCGCATCCCATGGCCGAGTTCGGGTGCACGATTTGCCATGAAGGGCAGGGCCGCGCGACCGAGTTTCGCTTTGCGTCGCACACGCCCAACGATATGAACCAGCGGCGCGCGTGGCGCGAGCGGCACGATTGGTTTCGCGACGTCGACTGGGACTATCCGATGTTGGCCAGGCGGTTTGCCGAGAGCCGTTGTCTGCAGTGCCACCCGGACGTGACGGACCTGGAGCCGAGTCCCCGCTGGCCCGATCCGCCGGCCCCGAAACTCATGGCCGGCTATCATCTGGTCCGTCAGTTGGGCTGCTTCGGTTGCCACGAGATCGAGGGCGTCGAGTTCCGCGGCGAGCCAGTCGGGCCGAGTCTGCGTGACGTCGGCTCGCGTTTGGCGAGGCCGTTTCTCGCGGATTGGATTGCCAGGCCGGCGCGGTTTCGTCCCGATACGCGGATGCCCCGGTTGTTCGGCCACGAAGCGCATCTCGACGCCGTCGCGCGGCAAAAAGCCCGGCGGCTTGAAGCGGTGGAGGTCGACGCCTTGGCCCAGTGGCTGCGCGACGCTTGCCAGCCGGTTGCGGTTCCGCCAAGTGCCACTGATTCTACCTCACCGAGTGCCGCCGGCTCTGCCAGTGTTCATAAGGATGCCTCGGTGGAACGCGGCCGCCGCCTGTTGTTGACCCGAGGCTGCCTGGCGTGTCACAAGCACGACGACTATCCCCGCGCAACGGGCACGCAAGGTCCGAATCTCTCGCGGCTGGGGTCGAAGTACGCCACGGCCAGGGCAGCCGCCTGGCTGGCCGACTGGCTCCGCGATCCGGCGCGGCAGTCGCCGCGCACGCGGATGCCCAATCCGCTGCTTGCGCGCGATGCTGCCGCGGCGAATGATCCGGTGGCCGATCTGACCGCCTTTCTACTCGCGTCGGCCGAGTGGAATCCATCGCCGCCATCCGCGCTGCAGGAAGCCGATTTGGACGAATTGGTCCAGGCCCATCTGGCCGCGCGCCACGGTCCCGACGAGGCCCGGCGAATCGTCGAACAAGGGCTCTCCGACCGCGAATTCGCCGCGACCCCCGGCGACGAGCGCGAGTTGGCCCGGCCGATCACGCGTCGGAAAAAGCTCCATTACGTCGCGCGGCGAACGATCGCCAAGCGCGGCTGCTTCGGTTGTCACGACATTCCCGGCTTCGAGTTGGCCCGGCCGATCGGCCCGGCGCTTTCCGACTGGGGACGCAAGGACGAATCGCTGCTGGCCTTCGGCCGTGTCGAGCGTCTGCTGGCCGCCGACGGCACGGCCGACCGAGCCGCGACGGACCACGACGTCGGATTTTATCTCGACGCGGTTCGCGGACGGCGCCGCGAGGGTTTCTTATGGCAAAAGCTTCGCGAACCGCGGAGCTTCGATTATCAAAAGATGGCCGGCCGTGGGTTCAACGAGTGGCTCAAGATGGGCCGGTTCTCGCTCGACGACGCTCGGCGCGAGGCAATCGCCACGTTTGTCCTCGGGCTGATCGCTCGGCCGCCGGCGTCGAAGTACGTCTATCGACCCGATGCCGCGACCCGGGCAATCGTCGAGGGCCGCAAGGTGCTCGACCGCCATGCCTGCGTCGAGTGCCACGTGCTGGAAATGGACCGCTGGCGGTTGGCGTACGAGTCCGACGAATTCGACGCCCCGCCGCCGATCGATCAGTTCGATTTCATGCGGCCGCGGATCGCGCGCGAGCGGCTCGACGCCTCGGCGCGACCCGGCCCGGACGGGCGTGCCCGGTCCGAAATCGTCGGGATGCCGCGCCGGACCGACGACGGGCAAGTCGCCGCGCTCGAGGGCGACAAGGAAGACGCCCAGGGCGAGCCGCTGCCGGTCCGCGCGTTCACGCTTTGGCAGCCGGCGGCCATCGCCGGCCGCGTCTGGCCGGCCGGCGGGCCCGAGGTGCTTTTGTACGACGATCAGATTATCCGGCGATATCCGGCCTGGGGTGGCGCCGCGCTCGAGTTGCTCTATCCGGCGGCGTTGGCCGAGGCCCGGGCAGCCGGCGCGAGCGTCGTCGGTTCGGAGGTTTGGGGCCGCCTGCCGCCGCCGCTGGTCGGCGAAGGAGCCAAGGTTTGGCCCGACTGGCTGGCCGACCACTTGCTCGACCCGCAACCGATCCGGCCCGGCGCAATGATGCGGATGCCGCGATACACACTGTCGTTGGACGAAGCGAATCGGCTGGTCGATTTTTTCCTGGCCCACGCGGGTGCCGATCGGATCGTGCGGCGTGCGACAGGTTCATCGTCCGCCCCCGTCGCCAATCGTCGCGACGAGGCCATGCGGCTTTTGACCGATCATAAGACGTTTTGTGCCAAGTGCCATGTGATCGGCGATTCCCGGCCCGGCGGCGCGACGGCCACCGAGGGCCCCGATCTTGCGGTTGCCGGCCGCCGTCTTCGCGGCGAGTATCTTCGACGCTGGCTGGCCCGGCCGCAAATGACGCTTCCCTACACGCCGATGCCGGTCAATTTTCCGCCCTCGGGCGAGCCGATCGGTCAGGATCTTTTGCCCGGCGACAGCCGCGAGCAGATCGACGCGATGGTCGACCTTCTGGAACAGTTCGACGCGTATCTTCGTGAAAAAACGTCGATCGGCGACATGGTTCCCAAGTCGTGAAAAGCATGAATCGTAATAGTTCAGCCGTCTGAGGTAACCGGGTATGTGTGAAAAGGAAAAAAGGGAAAGGGGGAAAATGGGAATATCGAACAAGACGAAAACGATCTTGTCCCACATTGAATCTTATGTTTTTCCTTTTTTCCCCTTTCCCTTTTTTCCTTTCTTACACAGCGCTTCATTCGACTGAAGTATAACCATGAATCGAAATACCAACGTGGACGCCATGAATCGCAAATGGACCCGGCGTCGATTCGTCGGCCGCGTGGCCGGCGTGGCGATGGCCGCGTGGGGCGTGCCGCGCGTGGTCGGCGCCGCTGGGCCGAGCCGGCCCGGCGCATCGGACGAGTGGGGCGATCTGGTGGGGCGTTTTCTTTATGACGGCGCGCCTCCGCCGCGCAAGAAGCTCAAGGTCGATAAAGATATCGATTGCTGCGGCCGTTTCGACATCCGCGACGAGTCGCTCATGGTGGGTCCCGACGGCGGGCTGGCCGGCGTCTATGTCTACGCCCGCGACCGGCGAATCCGCGTTTGTCCCGAGTTGGCCGCGTCGATCGAGAAGGAAGTGCTGTTGGACAATTGCGATTGCATCTTCAAGCCTCATTGCCTGGCGATCTGGTGCGAGCGGCAAACGCTGAAAATCGTCAATTCGGATCCTGTGGCGCAGAACGTGGCGTTTTCTCCGTTGGGCGATGCGCCGGCCAACATTATTTTGCCGCCGCCGCCGAACAGAGCGGCGACGGCCACCTGGACGTTTCGCCGCCCCCAGCGCAAACCAGCGCCGATCGCGTGCAATTATCATCCATGGGAAAGCGCGTTTATTTTGCCGCTGGCCCATCCCTATTGTACGGTGAGCCGCGCCGACGGCACGTTTCGCATCGCCCGATTGCCCATCGGTCCAATCGAATTTCAACTGTGGCACGAGCGCGTCGGCTATCTCGACGCGCCCCGATTCGCGCGAGGCAGGATCACGGCGACCATCGCCCCCGGCGAAAACGACCTGGGCACCTTTCACCTGGCTCCAGCTTTGTTTGCCCAGGAGTCTTAACATGCGACCGTCCACGTCCCACGTCCCTCGGCCCACGGCCGACCGCCCACGCCCCACCGCCCACGGCCCACGGCTCACGGCCCACGGCTCACCGCCCACGCTCCTCGGCCTGCTGCCCACGGCCTACTGTTTGTTGCTTCTAGCCGGGTGCGGTCCGAGGGTCGGCGCGACTTTTGTCGTCAATGCCGAAGGCCGCGATCCGGCGACGCTCAGCCGGACCAACGTGGAGGCGATCGGCGAAATCATGCTCGTGCGATTCGGCCGGCCCGACGCGGTTCCGCGCGAGTTGCCCGAGGGCGTCGGGCTCGATCCGTCGGTGCTGGCTCGCGCGGCCGGACCGATGGCCGGCGACCGCGAGGGCCGCCAACGAGGGCTATATCACCAGCACTGCGCCGCATGCCACGGCACGGCGGGCGGCGGGGCAGGGGCGCTCGCCCGGTTGTTGCGTCCCTACCCGTGCGATTTTCGCCTGGGCCAGTTCAAATACACGTCGACCCGCGCCGGCGGACGTCCGGCCCGCGCCGACCTCGATCGGACGATTCGGCAGGGCGTCTCGGCCACGGCGATGCCCGGTTTCGAGCGGCTTCCGCGCGACGAAATCAACGCCCTGGTCGATTACGTCGTCTATTTGAGCATTCGCGGCGAGGTCGAGCGGATCGTCGCCCAGCTCGTGCTGGATGAAGGCGAGTACGTGCCGTTGGACGACTACCTGGTCGACGACGAGGCGATTGGTCCGGTCGCGCGGCAGTGGAACGAGGCCGAATCGCTGGTCGTCGGCGCCGAGGACGCGCTGGCCGCCGCGCCGCCGGTCGACACGCCCGAGCGCCTTGCGGCGTCGATCCGGCGTGGGCAGGAATTTTACGCATCCAACGGTTCGCAATGCGCCCAGTGCCACGGTCCCGAGGGCCGCGGCGACGGCGAGGAGCGCGAACTCTATGACGCGGCCAACAAACCCAAGCGAGGCGTCTCGGACCAGCAAACCCGGCGGCTGGCCGAGCGGTTCGCGCTCCCCCTGCAGAGGCTCCGGGCACGGAATTTCCACGAAGGCGTGTTTCACGGCGGCAGCCGGCCGATCGATCTTTATTGGCGGATCCACGTGGGCATCAAGGGAACGCCCATGCCCGCCAGCGGTCCCGATGCATCCACGTCCGGCGCCCTGACGCCCGGCGAAATCTGGGACGTCGTCCACTACATCTTGTCGCTTTCCGACAATTAGCGATACTTGTGGTAGCGTGGCATTCATAAAACCACGGAGGCACGGAGACACTGGTAGGTCAGGCTGTGCCTGACATTCTCAGACAAGCGTCTGTCAGGCACAGCCTGACCTACTCATAAATGTCCCCAGTGTCTCCGGGCCTCCGTGGTTAACCTACGTTGACCCGGGGAAAAACCCATCATGGCTACCGACTTGAAAATCAAGGAATCGCTGCCCGACCTGACCGATCGGATTGTGCGGACCTATGTCGAGGTGAGCACGATCAACCACCTGGGCCATTGTCCGCTGCCCAGCTACGACAAGATCATCGCGGCCACCGAGGATCTCAAGGAAATACTTTACCCAGGCTACCGGCGCCGCAGCCGATTGCACGCCGGCAACGTCGTCTACCATGTTGGCGATCTGGTCGATGGGCTGCACGACACGCTTTCGCAGGAAATTGCCAGGGCCATTTGCCACGGGGCCGGCAAAACGCGGACCTGCAATCCCGAGCAGAAGGACGAATTTGAAAAACGCGGCCAGGCCATTGCCTTCGAGTTTCTCAACCGCTTGCCGGCCATCCGCGAGGTGCTGGCGACCGACGTCCAGGCGGCCTACGACGGCGATCCCGCCTGCAAATCGACCGACGAAGTGATTTTTTGCTACCCGGGCCTCGAAGCGGTGACCGTCTACCGTCTGGCTCACGAACTGCACGTGCTCGGCGTGCCGCTGGTGCCGCGAATGATGACCGAATGGGCCCACGGCCGCACGGGCATCGACATCCACCCCGGCGCGACGATCGGCCGCTACTTTTTCATCGACCACGGCACGGGCGTGGTCATCGGCGAAACGTGCGAGATCGGCCAATGTGTGAAGCTCTACCAAGGCGTGACCCTCGGCGCGCTGAGCTTTTCGACCGACGCCGAGGGCAAGCTGGTTCGCGGCCAGCGGCGCCACCCGACGATCGAGGACCGCGTGGTCATCTACGCCAATGCGACGCTGTTGGGCGGGCACACGGTCATTGGCCACGACGCGGTCATCGGCTCGAACACGTGGATCACCCAGCCCGTGGCCCCCAACACGACCGTGGCGCTGGAAAAACCACGGCTCCGCATGCGCGGCGGCGAAAAGGACGAATTCCGTGCCGAACCGGAGTAGAATTCGGTGCTTGCGCGCACCGAAATGAATTCATTACCACGGAGGACGCGGGGGAACACGGAGTGGAATGGACACGGTCCAATAAATCTTCTCTCCGTGACTCCGTGGTGAATCTTCCGCACCGCGCAGTCGCGGCGGCTAACTATCAACGGCCCACGAACTACGAACTACGAGCTACGAGCTACGAACTACGAACTACGAGCTACGAACCACGAACTACGGACCACAAACAACGAATCACTTCTTCTCCATCAGATTCTTCGTTCGCGTCTCGAGGTCCGGCATGGGCGGCAGCGGCTCGCTGGGGACCGGCTCGTACCAGAACGACGCGCACGACCAGTCGTCCTGCGTCTCCAGGTAGCCCTTGTCGGCGCCGATCTGTTGGATCGTGATTCGGGCACTCTTGAGCCAGACGATCGGGTCGGGCAGGTGCCAGCGATACATGGTCACGAAGGCGTGGTCCTTGGCGTCCTTGTCGTTCATTGGGCAGCCGTTGTACATGAACTGGACCTGCTGAACGCCCCAGGAAAGCCCCACATAGTCCTCGCTCCCCGTTCCGCAGATGGTCGGAAAATCCGTGTCGTCGTCGAGATAAGCCTTCATTTCGCCTTCGCCCCACCAGTAGGGCGTTTCGCTGCGGATGCCCATCACCGAGCCGATGAAGCGGCCGCGCTGGTTCCGTTGGGGTAGAAGGATGAAATCTTGTTTGAGCGTCGTCGGGTTTTCGCGGCGGAAGCAGACGTGCAGCATTCCGGTCCGCGCGGGAAACGGCCCTTGGAGCGTGTAGTCGATTTGGTAATAAAGCCAAACGGACTGCTCGCCGTCGTTGGTGATCGTCATCTTGGCCCGCTTGTTGAAGGGCATCGGCAGCCAGATGTTCATGCCGGCGCTGGGGCCCAGGCTGTGGACGGCCGATTGATAGGGCCGGACCTCGCTATGGGCGAAGCCGAAGAAGTCGCCGATCGGGCATTCGATGCTCGGGTGCTCCTGATTGTCCCACCACGCGCGGAGGACGATCTCGCGGAACAATCCTTGCTCGCCGCCGGTGGTCATCCAGATGTGGCGAATGGCGCCGGGCCCCTCGATGTCGCAAAGCTGGATCGTCTCGCCCGGGCCGAGCCGCCGGTTGGGCGAGCCCTTGCGGCCGGGCCCCAGATTGCTGGCCGCTTGGCCGCCCTGGCCGGGCGCGCCGGTGGGATTCTCGAACGAGATCGATCGGCTGGTCATGCCCGTGTCGAGGTCATAGGGCTTTTCGATCAGATCGACCGGGTCGGGATCGGCCCAGGCGACCGACGGCGCGAAAGCCGCCGCGATGCCCAGGGTCGCGACAAACAACGCAACCGGAAAACGGCAAGCGGAAAACATGAAAAACTCCTTCTGATTGGGGGGTGATTTTGAAAGGAATTGGCCTTGGTAGTATATAGTTTCTGTTGCGGAAAACCTTCTGTCGCCTTTCGCTCCGCGAAAGCAGCGACTATTCCACGCTACTTTCGCGGAGCGAAAGGCG
>JAFGAY010000206.1 GCA_016933425.1 Pirellulales bacterium | reverse complement strand
GAGCCCGCCTTTCGCGATCAGTTCCGCGACATGCCGACCGACCAGCCGATCGTCGTCGTGACGTCGACGCCGACCACGACGAGCCAGATCCGATCGGTGACCGGCGCCACGATCAGCTCGGCCAGCGTGGCCGAACTAGTAAATCGGGCGATGGAGACGTTGAGAATCCCCATCCAGCGATACTGGGCAACGCAAAAATGACGATTTCACCGCGAAGATGCGAAGACTCAAGGATCCGTTGTTTGGCAAAGCACGATCAGCCCCTCGCTTCCTGCGGTTTTGCGCCCTTGCATTAGAAAAGAACAAACGGCCATGAGCATCCCCGAACCCACGGCCCTCGAGCGGCTCGTCAACGGCATCCTGCCCGAGAACCCGATCTATCGGCAGTTCTTGGGCATGTGCCCGACGCTGGCGGTCACCGGCGCGATGAAGCCGGCGATGACGATGGCGCTGGCTACGGCGTTCGTGCTCATTTCGGCGAACGTCATCATTAGTTGGATGCGCGGCCTGTTGCGACCCCACTTGCGCATTCTGGTTTTCACGCTGACGATCGCCACCTTTGTGACGATAGCGGACCGGTTTCTCGCCGCTTATTTGTACGAGATGAGCAAAGCACTGGGTCCCTACGTGCCGTTGATCATCGTGAATTGCATCATTATTTCGCGCTGCGAAATCTGCGCGTCGAAGCAAAACGTCGGCGTGGCGCTGGCCGACGCGGTGGGCATGTCGCTGGGATTCGCGCTGGCGCTGGCGAGCCTGGCCACGGTGCGCGAGATCCTCGGCAGCGGATCGTGGTTCGGCATCCGGCTGCTGCCGGCCGACTGGCCCCACTGGACGATCATGATTCTCTCGCCCGGCGCTTTCTTCACCCTCGGGCTCCTGCTGGCGCTGGTCAACTGGCTGGGCCAACGTCGGGCCGGGGCCGCGGCGCTTCGAACGAAGGCGAAAAGTTAATCATGGAAGCCACGAAAGAAGCAAAAGACACGAAGATGGAATGAGCGAATTTTCATGGAAATAGTCATTACGCTTGCCCAAATCGCCATCGGCGCGGCACTGATCAACAATTTCGTGCTGCACTACTTCGTGGGGATTTGCCCTTTTCTGGGCGTCTCGCGGCGCGTCGACACGGCGGTGGGCATGGGCCTGGCCGTGACGTTCGTCATGACGATCGCCGCCATGTTGAGCTGGGTGTTCACCTTTTACATCTTGCGGCCGGGCGCCTCTTTGCCCGCCTGGGCGTGGCACGCCGTCGGAGGCGCCCCCGGCACGACGATCGACTTGTCGGTGCTCAGCTACATCATGTACATCTTCGTGATCGCCGCCTCGGTGCAATTCGTTGAGATGTACGTTCGGAAGTTTTTTCCGGCAATGTACAAATCATTCGGCGTTTACCTTCCGCTGATCACGACCAACTGCGCGATCCTGTTCGCCTGCCTCGAGATCATGAAGCACCTCCAAGAACCCTCGCGGCTCTGGGGAATGCCCGAGGCCCTGACCCTGGCCGTCGGCGGAGGGCTTGGATTCACGCTGGCCATTGTTTTGATGGCCGGCATCCGTGAGGAATTGGACGTCTGCGACGTTCCCCGCGCGCTTCGCGGGCCGGGCATCGCCCTGATCGTCGCCGGCATCCTGGCCATGGCCTTCATGGGCTTCGCCGGCGTCGATCGCGGTATTGAAACCACCTTGACCATTTTGATGAAAAAGTAAACCGGGCAAGCCCCGCCGTTTTTTTTAACGCAAACATCGCAAGAGAAACCCAAATCCATGTCGACCGCGATAACCGTACTTCTGGCCGCCGCCGTGCTCGCGGTGTTGGCCGTCGTGGTGGCCTATGTGCTCGGTTGGGCCAATCGGGCCTTCGAAGTGAAAGTCGATCCGCGCGTCGCGGCCGTCCTCGAAGTGCTGCCGGCAGCCAATTGCGGCGCGTGCGGTTTCGTGGGTTGCGGTGAATACGCCGAGGCGGTCGCCGCCGGAAACGCCCCGCCAAATCTCTGCGCGCCCGGCGGCGAAAACTGCGCCCAACAAATTGCCCAAATCATGGGCGTGTCGGTCGAACCGTCATTCCCCTATCGGGCCGTCGTCCATTGCGCGGCCCGATTTAACCAACGCCTCGGTCGCAACGCCTATCGAGGCGAACCGACCTGCGCGGCGGCCAATCTGGTGACCGACGTCCAGGGATGCACCTACGGATGCCTGGGATTGGGCGACTGCGAGCGCGTGTGTCCCTATGACGCCATCCACGTGATCGACGGCCTGGCCACGGTCGACTACCACCAGTGCATCGGGTGCAAACGGTGCGCCGCGGTATGTCCCCGCAACATCATCACCATGGTCCCCTTCAAGGCTGAACGAATGGTCGTTATCGCCTGCTCGAACAAGGACTTTGGGCCCGAGGTCCGCGAGGTCTGCGAAGTCGGCTGCATCGGCTGCAAGGCGTGCAGCAAACATGCCGGCCCGATCGAAATGGCGGGCCAATTGCCGATAATCAACTACGATGCCTATGTCTCGGAGAGCGATTTCACCACGGCTCTTGAAAAATGTCCTCGGGAAAGCCTGCTGTTCGTCGGCAAACCCACGCCCGAGGACCTGGCCGCCGTGGCTGGTGAGAAACTGCCCGACCGCGTCGAGGGCGATTTCAAAACGACCGTCGACGAGACGGAATGGCGCGGATGAAATCCGGCGACCTTGCGTGAAAAACGGGTTTGAGTAACACGTCAGCCGTCTGAAGTATTCGACGAGCAAAACGTTTGTCCCCGGTGGAATCGGGTTTGGCAACCATCAACACCCCACCGGGCTTGCCCCGGTGGAATCGGGTTTGGCAACTACAGGGTCGGCCGGGGCGTCTCATGCTTTTCCAGGTACGTTTTACAAAGAAGGAAACTGCTTCTCGACCAGTTCCTTTGTCTCGGCCAACCAGCTTTCGCGCTGGGCCGGCGCGCTCATGATCATCGACTCGAAGTTGCGCCGCGCGAAATTCGTCACGCCGACGAGGCCGAAAATGCAATTCTTCCACAGGTTTTCGAGCGGATCGCCGTAGCACTCCAGCTCGACGTCGCGCGGCGTGTTCGACGTAGTGAGCACCAGCGCCGTTCGTCCGGCGATCGTGCTCGTCACCGAGCCATCGGCGCCGAACCGATAGACCTGGCCGTTGCGAATCACGCGGTCGATCCAACCCTTGAGGATGGCCGGCGGCTGGCCCCACCAGTTCGGATGGACAATCACGTAGCCGTCGGCGCCGACCAGCTCGTCGAGGTGCCGCCGCGCGATCGGATCGGTTGGCGCGTCGGCGTCGAGTTCCTCTTGGGTCAAAACTGGATCGAATCGCTCGGCGTACAAGTCGTGAAAAACCACTTCGTGCCCGCCCGAGCGAAGCGTCTCGACAACCGTCCGCGCGATGGCGTGGCAAAAACTCGTTTGGCCCGGGCTCTGGTGACCGATAACGACCATAACTTTCATCGTGACAATCCTCTATTCCACGAGTTTATTCATGCCCCCCGGAACGGCGACCGGCAAGCGTCGCGGGTCGAACTCGATAGTATACCACCCCCGGCCCCCATTTTCACCTGGGGGGAGACGCCTTGGGAACCGGCGAATTCTTGGCCAGAACAATCATACACCCTATCGGGTAAAAATCGTCGTAGTATTTCAGCCGTCCGAAGTATTCGAGGAGTAAACCTGTGTTCGCGCGATCGTGACGTTCTCTTTTCATCTTCTCATCTTCCCAGACACGATAGTCAGTTTGTTCTTGTTCGGTCCGCGGTGTTGGTCAGCCCGGACATGCCGAGGTTGCGTCGCTCGACCCACGTATGTGCTGTGACCACAAGAAGCAGAAGGAGCGCGTAGGGCATCCAGGGCAATGTGGTGGCCGCCTTCAAGGGCTTGCCTTCCGCGGCAGCCAGCAATACCAGGATGAATGTCGCTTCCACTCCCGAGATGATCCAAATGCGGCAGGCAAAACCAAAGTAGGTCAAGAATCGACCGACAAAAGAGAGAGCACGCCGTAGTTTTTTCGGTGGAATGGCCAAACCAAAAAATACCGTTCCAAACCAACGGTCTTTCAGGTTGAACATGTACAGAAAAGGCATTACGGCATAAAACGCCACAATTCCCACGATTGCGCTCAGCAGAAGGCCCGTCGCCGCGGTCAACCAATGACCTTGGCCCGTCATTTTCGTTATATCGCCGAAAGCGACTATTCATCTTTGCTTGGATAATGACCCGTTCCGTCAACGTATCCGGCCCATTTACCGGCCTCCCGTTAGTCGGCCTCGGTTCATTGGCCGTG
>JAFGAY010000205.1 GCA_016933425.1 Pirellulales bacterium | reverse complement strand
TAATGACCCGTTCCGTCAACGTATCCGGCCCATTTACCGGCCTCCCGTTAGTCGGCCTCGGTTCATTGGCCGTGCAAAAGTCAATAAAGTGTTACCAAACGGGGAATTACCCTTTGTCGCCCAGCCCGCCGTTCGCCATGCATTGGCCTGGCTCAAGCGGCCCACCTTTTTCATAATGGGTATGTCTCCCATATTCCCTAGAATCCGGTAGGCAATTGGCATTGACCCTATTGTCCAGTTGCCTATAATCCGGCCCCTTGAGCGAGCGGGGCTTGATACGGCCCCATGCACCTCGCCTCCCAAGCACGTTTTGAAAGGCGCAATGTCATGCCGTCGTCGGACGATGAAGGACATCGACCGCACGACAGGTCATGGAATTCTCTTCCGGTTGCCAACGAAGGACACTCAAATCATGCGATTCTCTTCTTTTACCACGTGCGTGGTTTTCGCAATCTGTTTGACGGCCTTCGCCGGATGTCGAACCGGCGGGTCCGGCTCGCCCGGTGGATGGACCACCTCAAGTTGGAATCCGGCCAATTGGGGACGCCCGCGACCGGCGGCTCTTGCCGATAACGCTCCGCAAAAACCTTCTGAGCTGTCCACGCCGTCGCTAACGATTTCGCCTGGGGCCGAGACGGCCACCGCCTCGACGGCCGCGCCCGCGGCCGATTATCCGAACACTCCGGCCAGCTACGAAGCGCCGGCCAGCTACACGGATTCCGCGTCTTATGCAGCGGCGACGACCCCCGGCTCGCCGAGCGGCTCGACCTACGTGGCGCCGCAGTCGGGCTACTACGGCAACACTTCCGCCGGCGCGACCGCCGCGGCTACGCCTTCGCCCACGACCGTCTACCCCACGTCGAATGCGTCGGGAGGAACAACAAATCCGTATCGCGCGTCGACGGACTATGCTTCGTCGACCGCGGGCAGTTATCCAAGCACCCCTTCCTCGACCGGTACCGACGCCGCGTACATGGCCAGCTTGAATTCAAACGTTGTTCCGCCGGCCGGGTCGCGGTACGAGCATGATCCCAACAGTCGATACTACACCGGTCCGCCCACGGCTGCCGAGCCTGCTCCGACCAGCGGACCGTATGGCTCGAACGCCGGCGCCGGTCCGGCGCCCACCGTGGTTTATCCGTCAGGATCCAACACAACGAACCCGACCAGTGCAACCCCGCCGCCCAGCACCGGCGGCTATCCGTACGGAACGACGCCGTCCGCCGCGGACGCCTCATCCACGGCGCCAAATGCGTATGCTCCGCCGGGCTCTTCGTATGGCCCGACGACCAACGGCGCGGCAGCGCCCGCCACCGGCTATGCTCCGGTCGTCAACGGCCAGCCGTGGAATGCCGACAATTATTCCTCGGCGCCGCAATCGTACACGCCGGCAGCAAACAACTACACGCCGGGCGCGAATGGATACACGCCCGGGGCCAATAACTACACGCCGGGCGCGAACGGATACACGCCCGCGGGCAATGGTTACTCGCCTGGCGCGAACTACTACTCGGCGCCCACCGGCACAACGCCTCCGGCCCACGGCGCCAGCGGCTCGCCGTCGACGTCCGGAACGACGCCCTCGTCATGGACGCCCGGCAGTTGCACGAACTACCCGGCGACTGGCGCGACCACTTCCACCAGCACGCCGGCGACGACGCCCTACAATGCGTACGGTTCGTCGTATCCCTACGGCGGCGGAACGACCACGCCGTCGACCAGCGCGGGAGTAACCCCGGCCGGCTACACCTCGCCGACCTACCAGCGATAAATGCCGGTCGCCGAGTATTTATCGGGCTGGCTGGACCATGGGGTAATACCGTGGCCCTGACTAGCCGCTTCTACAGATTTTTCCAAAGCCCAAACACATT
The DNA here is from genome assembly GCA_016933425.1 of Pirellulales bacterium. Taxonomy (GTDB): domain Bacteria; phylum Planctomycetota; class Planctomycetia; order Pirellulales; family Thermoguttaceae; genus UBA11386. The sequence goes on along the minus strand of JAFGAY010000205.1, from coordinate 18,885 downwards.
TCCCTCGGTGTCGAGGCAAACGGCAAAATGGCCGTGTTCGGGCACAAGCGTCTTGGGCACCAGGATTTGCCCACCCAACGCGCCCACCTTCGCCGCGTACTCGTCGATCGACGCAACGCTGATGTAGTTGGTGATCGGTTGTCCGGGCTGCTGGCGCGCCATCATTCCACCGCAAACGACCGGCTCTTCGCTCTCACCGGTAGTCTGGATCATAAGGTATTCGGCGCTGGAATCGCCGCCATAAGGTTCGATCTTCCAATCGAAAAGATCCTGGTAGAACTTCTTGGCCCGGGCCAGGTCGTCGGCGGGAATCTCGAAATGGACAACGGTCGGCATGGATACGCTCCTTGGATTGGTAGGTGAACGCAGGACGCGGCGCGTTCGCGCGGGACGGCCACCCCAGGGCAATCACGGGCGCCGCGAGGAATCGGTCGAATGGTGTACGCAAGTATACATATCGACCGGCCCCGGTCAAGAGGAAAGCAGCCGTGAGTATCCAGAATTCACGGCCGCCATGCCACCCGATTAGTGGTAGCCGGTAAAAAAGCCCGGCCGTTCAAGAGTCTTCCGCCCGATCGATCGCCCGAAGGACGTCGTTGCGGCTGACCAGCCCGACCAGCCGTCCATCTTTCACGACTGGCAGGCGACGAAACGGTTTGCTCAGAAACAGGTTGGCCACTTCCAGCAGGTCCACCTCGGGGCCGATCGTTTCGACCTCGGTCGTCATCAGCTCCCCGACCGAGATGGTCGGCAAGTTGTGATACCGGGCGTGGACCAGAATTTTCAGACAGTCCCGCTCCGATAGAAAACCGACCAGGTTGCCCTCCTCGTCGACCACGGGCATGCCGGTGACCTTGTGCTTCAACAGCAGTGTAATGGCCTCGGACACGGGCAGGCGAGGCGGGACGGTAACCAGATCCCGCTTCATGACGTCGCTTACCTGGGAAGATGCTGACATGGGGGATTCACCTTGAGCTAGGTCGTCGTAAGGTTCTTTCGGGTCGCGAAGAAAGCCTCGCGCCGTCGAATATCATATCGGCGCATCTCATTTTGGACAACCTGGAACGTCAGGTGGGTGCCGAAACAATTTCTAATTTCTGGCGGTACACGGCAAGATGCGGATGGAGGGCCACGCTCCGTCGTAGCCGCGGCAGCTCGTCACGCGCGGCCACGACGGAGCGTGGCCCTCCACGTCGGTGCCTACAGGTTTTCCGGCTTGCGGAATCGCGACCGGTGGACCTGTTGGCCGTGCTGGCGCGTGCGGCGCTCGAAGTGAGTACGGTAGTCCATGTCGTGCTGGGCCTCGGTTTCGGCGACCTCGAAGGGGCCTTCCAACCGGGTCGCGGCGGCCAGCAGGGCGAGCGCCGTTTGAAAATACTCCTCGACGTCGGTCCAGAAGTGCAACTCGCCGCCGGGCACGAGCACGCGCTGAACGTCCAACACGAACGACTCGCACAAGACGCGTCGTTTTTTGTGCCGTTTCTTCCACCACGGGTCGGGAAAGTAAACGTGCACGGCCGCGACCGACGCCTCCGGCAGAAGGTCCGCGAACAACCGCAATGCGTCGCCGTTAACCATCACGGCATTGTCCAGTCCGCGCTTGGCCAGCGCGGCGGCCGCGAATTGGGCATACTTCTGCCCGATCTCGATGCCCAGGAAATCGACCTCGGGCCGCGCTGCCGCCGCAGATCGCAAGAATAGCCCCTTGCCCGAACCGACCTCGACTTCCAGCGGCGCCCGACGGCCGAAGATCGCCTCGGACCGCCACGGACTGGGCAACTCGTCAAACGTCTTCAGATGACGCGACAAGTCGATCGACGGATCGGGTTTTCGCAGTGCGCGGCGTCCCATTTTATTCGTGGGCCGTGAGCCGTGGGCCGTGGGCCGAAAACATGAAGTTGGTGGGGGTTTTGCAATCAGTTTTGGCAAACACAAACCCCGCCGGGCTTGCCCCGGTGGAATACGGTTTGGCAACTACAAGGGTCGAACTCGAAAACCCAGCCCCATCGCGCCTATGCCACAACAAGCCCCACCGGGCTTGCCCCGGTGGAACACGGTTTGGCAACTACCCGGCCGAAATCGAAAATCGTAACACTTCAGCCGTCCAAAGTATTCGACGAGCAAAGCGTCCTTTTTTTACAGCGCCTCGACGACCAGGTCGCCCACTTCGCGCGTGCCGTAGCCCATGCGGCCGGCGGCCTGGCTTTTCATCTTCGTACCGGTCACGGTCGTAATGGCCTTGATGATCCGCTGCGAGGCTTTTTCGTAGCCGGCTTGCTCCAAGAGCATGGCGGCGGCGGCAATGGTGGCGATCGGGTTGATGACGTTCTTGCCGGTGTATTTCGGGGCGCTGCCGCCCATCGGCTCGAACATGCTGGTGCCGCCCGGCTCGGGGTTGATGTTGCCCCCGGCGGCCACGCCCATGCCGCCCTGCAAGATACCGGCCAGGTCGGTGATGATGTCGCCGAACATGTTCGTCGTGACGATCACGTCGAAGAACTCGGGATTTTTGACCATCCACATGCAGCAGGCGTCGACGTGGTTGTAGTCGGTCTCGACGTCGGGATATTCCTTGGCCACGTCCTGGAACGTCCGCCACCAGAGGTCGTGGCCGTAGGTCAGCACGTTGGTCTTCGCCACGAGCGTCAGCCGCTTCCGCTTGTTGCGCTTGCGCGTGTAGTCGAACGCCCAACGGATGCATCGTTCGCAGCCCTTGCGGGTATAGACGGCCGTTTGGATGGCCACCTCGTCGGGCGTTCCCTTCTTCATGAATCCGCCTGTGCCGGTGTACATGTCCTCGGTGTTCTCGCGCACGACGACGAAATCGATGTCGTCGGGCCCGCGGCCGGCCAGCGGCGTCTCGACGCCCGGGTAGAGTTTGACGGGCCGCAGGTTGATGTACTGGTCGAAATGGAACCGCAGGGCCAGCAACATGCCCTTTTCAAGAATGCCCGGCGCGACGTCGGGATGGCCCACCGCGCCCAACAAAATCGAAGGGTACGTGGCCAGTTCCTCGAGCGACCCCGGCGGCAAAATCTCGCCGGTGCGCAGGTAGCGTTCGCCGCCGTAGTCGAATTCCTTGGATTCATACTCGATGCCTTCGAGCCGGCAGACGGCGTCGAGGACTTTCATGCCTTCGGCGGCCACTTCGGGGCCGGTTCCGTCGCCGCCGATCACGGCGATACGCAGTTTCTGGTTGGTGGGCACGTTTGGGTTCCTCTGGTTATGCGAATGGCCAAGCCGCCGCTCTTACGCCCGGTCTAGGATGCCGCCGGGTCATGACCCGGCCTACACGAGGAGGACACGGCAGAGAGCGGTCGGTTCGTGGGTGGGAAACCATGAATTCTACCACTCGAATCGGGGTCCAGCAAGGAGCGAGAGAAGTGAGAGGTGCCGGGAGAGCCGGGCAGCGAGATCGCACATGGATGTGGAGCCAGAAACCGTGGCTCCCGCCCACGGCTATCAGTGCGTTTCACATCACCTAATGGCGCGTTTTTGCCCACGACGATGGCGTCTTGGTCTCAAATCCTCAAATAAAAACTTCCGAAAATCTAATTTTTCAGATTCGAGATTCCCGATGCCGGCCTCTCGCCCCCCGTCCCGCGGCGTCCATCGGCCGATTATCATGAATCCATGACCCTAAATCCTCATTTTGACATTCTGGTCGTGGGCGCCGGCCATGCGGGCGTCGAGGCGGCGCTGGCGGCGGCCCGGCTCGGCGCGCGGACGGCCCTGCTGACCACGCGGCTCGACACCATCGCCGCCATGAGCTGCAACCCGGCCATCGGCGGCGTGGGCAAGGGGCAAATCGTCCGCGAAATCGACGCCATGGGCGGAGCGATGGGCCGGGCGATCGACCGGGCCGGCATCCAGTTCCGCATGCTCAACCGCCGTAAGGGCCCCGCCATGCACGGTCCCCGGGCCCAGGCCGACAAGGACCAATACCACCGCGAAGTCCGGCGCATCTGCGAGCAACAACCGGGGCTCGAACTGTGTGAGGAAACGGTCGAGGGTCTCCTGGTCGAAACGGCCCACGGCCGGCCTCGCGTCGTCGGCGTGCGGACCGGCGGCGGAAACACCTATTCGGCCGACGCCGTCGTGCTGGCCACCGGCACGTTCTTGCGCGGCGTGTTGCACTACGGCCCGCGACAAATGCCCGGCGGCCGCGCCGGCGAACCGGCCAACGCGGGCCTGAGCGACGCCCTGCGCCGACTCGGATTCGAGGTGGCCCGATTCAAGACGGGCACGCCGCCGCGCTTGGACGGACGAACCATCGACTACGCGCGGACCGAACTTCAGCCGGGCGACGAACGGCCCGAGCCGTTTTCGTTCCTCACCGAGCGGATCGACCGCGAACAACTCCCCTGCCACATCACCCATACCAATCCAGCGGTGCACGAGTTGATTCGGGCCAATCTCGACCGCGCGCCCATGTACACCGGCCAGATCGCTTCGACGGGTCCGCGCTATTGCCCGTCGATCGAGACCAAGATCATCCGTTTCGCCGACAAGGAACGCCACCAGTTGTTTCTCGAGCCCGAGGGCCGCGAGACCGACGAGGTTTATCTCAACGGTTTACCGACCAGCCTGCCGGCCGACGTGCAGGACGCGATGGTCCGGCTCATTCCCGGTTTGGAAAGGGCAAAGATACTTCGCTACGGCTACGCGATCGAGTACGACTACGTGCCGCCCGAGCAGTTGACTCCCGCCCTGGAGACGAAGCACGTCGCCCGGCTCTATCTGGCCGGCCAGGTCAACGGGACGACCGGCTACGAGGAAGCGGCCGGGCTGGGCCTGTTGGCCGGGACCAACGCGGCACTGGCGTTGCGGGGCGACGAGCCGCTGGTGCTCGGCCGCGAGCAGGCCTATTTGGGCGTGATGGTCGACGACCTAGTGACCCGGGGCGTCGACGAACCCTATCGGATGTTCACGAGCCGGGCCGAGTACCGGTTGCGCTTGCGTCAGGACAACGCCGACCGGCGTCTGACGCCGCTGGCCCATCGGTTGGGACTGGTCGACGATGCCCGGCTGGCTAAGGTCCGGTGGAAGGAGAGCCAGATTGCGCAAATCGTGGCCGTGTTGGAGACAAACCACACGGCCGACGGCTCGCTGGCCAAGCTGCTCCGCCGACCGGCGACCACCTGGGACCAGATCGCGGCCTTGCGGCCCGAGCTGGCCGACGTGCCGGCGGAAGTGAATCGCCAGGCGACTTACGACGTCAAGTACGCCGGGTATCTTGCCCGCGAAGACGCCGAGGTGGCCCGATGGGAACGTCTGGCCGCGCGTCGGATTCCCGATGGGTTGGACTACGCACGGGTCAACCATCTACGAACCGAGGCCCGCGAGAAGCTGGCCCGGATCCGGCCGCGCGATCTGGCCCAGGCAAGCCGTGTGCCCGGCATCACGCCGGCCGACGTGGCCGTGTTGATGCTGTTCTTGGAAAGCGGCCAGCGGCCTCGCACAACCGAACCGCGACCGTAAGGAATCGGCTCTCAGGCACAGCCCGAGCGACGATCGGCGCAAGCGATTTGGAGCTATCGGCCGATTGGGCAAAGGAACCATTCTGGATGATTCGAGAAGTTCGCCCAGGCCGTGCCGGCAAAATACGCCCAAAGAGGTACAGAGACGGCCCGCCACGGAATGTCGCAAATCCTTTGTCCACAAGGGTTTGAAAAATAAATAGCCGTATTGACACTTACGAGAAGATAGCTATAATTGAGCCCTGCTGGCAGATTCGGTAAAGTTGGCAGAAGCGGATAGGATTACTGTCTGCACAAAGCGTCGAAAAACAAGGGTTTGCGGCGTTCCGCGAACACAGGGCTAGTTTGTCTCGCTGTTAACACGGAGGACTAGAGACCCGCGACCGGCTCCAATGCACGCTTGCACGCGGGTTTCGCCGACACTGGCCGGACGGACGGCCGGGAGGAGGACGGTTTCATACCCATGGCGACAAAGACCGTATTTACGACTGGCGAGGCCGCCAAAATCTGCAAGGTAAGTCAACAGACCATCATCCGCTGTTTCGATTCGGGTCAACTCAAGGGTTTTCGCGTGCCGGGCAGCCGGTTCCGCCGCATTCCGCGGGAACAGCTCTTCGCGTTCATGCGCGACAACGGCATCCCAACCGACGCTCTGGAAAGCGGCAAGCGGAAGGTCCTGATCGTCGACGACGATGAAGAGCTGGTCGAGCTGATCTCCGACGTGCTCGATCGCGACGGCCGGTTCGAGGTCCGAACGGCCAACAACGGTTTCGACGCCGGCATGGTCGTCAAGGAATACCGGCCCGACCTGATCGTGCTCGACATCATGCTGCCCGACATCAACGGCAAGGAAGTGTGCCAGCGAGTCCGCAGCGACAAATCGATGGACGACGTGCGCATCATTTGCATTTCGGGCATGGTCGAGGAAGAGAAAGTCGGCGAACTCGAAGCCGCTGGCGCCGACGACTTCATGCACAAACCGTTCGAGGTCGAAAAACTCGTCGAGCGTATGTGCCAGTTGTTGGACATGGAAGCCATTTCGGCCGCCTAGTGCGTCTGCCGGCTTGAATCGACGGGCGCTGCGGGCATGTTGCCAATGCCATGTGTCGGTATGCGCCTGGGCGCCGCTGCTTGATTGCCCAGTGGCGTCTTTGAGCTTTCTCCGCACTTCCTGTTAATCTTCGCGCTGCGCACTGTTTTTCCGCCCATGCCTTTGTTGCCGCCATTGCTTGTCGAGTCGGTCGCCTGGCGGCTGGCCGTGTCCGAGCATTCGGCGGCCGTGCTCGCCGGGGCGATGCTGGCCGACGATCCGGCGGCGGCCGCCGGTCCGTTGGCCGAGGCCTTGGCCGTCGATCCGCCCCTGGCTGTTTGGGCCGCGTGCCGCGCGCGGCAAGAAGGCGCCGAACCGCGCGACGCGCATGGCCTGGCCACGTGGCTAGCCGGCCGCGCCGTTGAACGGTTCGCCGACGCGGACGACGTCGCCGCGGACGCCTCGGGCGTTCCGCCCGTGGATCTCCCACAACAGGACGCCCACAACGTCCAAGACACCGATCGCCTTTCCCGCGTCGAGCAGGCGGTGGCCCGGGCCGAATTAGTCGCGGCCCTGGCGGCCGAGGACCCAGACGCTTCGGCCGACGAGGCCTATCTCGCGGCGCTGGTTCACGAGCCGGCGGTCTGGTTCGGGCCGGCCGGCGCGCCGGGCGCCGCGGGAGTCTCGCCAATGACGGTTTCCCAGCAGCTCGGGCAAGATGTCCAGGGCGACCACGCACGACGGATCGCCGAGGCGGTTGGGCTGTTGTCGGGCCAAACGCCGGACGAGAGCAAACGCGATCTAATCGCGGAAAGTCGCCAGCGCGGCGCGGCCGCTGCGGCCCGGTGGGCCGAGCCGTCGGCCGGTCCGGCCATTTCGCTGAACAAGCTGGCCGCGCGGCTCGCCCGGCTGCGGGCGCTCGAAACCCAATGGCACGCGGCGCTTGAGCAGGAGAAGCTCGAAGCCATGGCTGAATTCGCCGCCGGCGCCGGTCACGAGATCAACAATCCCCTGGCCGTGATCGCCGGCCGGGCCCAATTGATGCTCCAGGAAGAAGCCGATCCCGAGCGTCGCCGCGCGCTGGCCCTGATCAGCGCCCAGGCGAAGCGCGTTTACGAGATGATCGCCGACATGATGCTCTTCGCCCGGCCGCCGGCGCCGGTGTTCGAGCCGGTCGACCTGGCCGCGCTGGTCGATCGGCTCATCGAGCGATGGCAGCCGCAAATGGCCGAGCAAGCCGTCGGGCTGCGGCGAGTGGGCCGCGAGGGGCCGCTGACGGTCGAGGCCGACCCGACCCAGTTGAACGTCGCCTTGGGCGCCGTGTTGCGCAATGCCCTGGAAGCCATCGGCCACGACGGCCAGGTCGACGTCGAACTGGACGAAACCGACCTTGCGGCCATTATTCGCGTCCGGGATAACGGCCCTGGCATCTCCGCGTCGGCGCGCCGCCACCTGTTCGACCCCTACTACTCCGAGCGCCAGGCGGGCCGAGGGCTGGGCCTGGGCCTGTCGAAATGCTGGCGCATCGTCGTAACCAACCACGGCGGCACGATCGACGTGGCCGGCCGGCCTGGGCAGGAAACCGTCTTTTCGATTACACTGCCCAAGAGGCGGGATGGGGGTTTACCACGGAGACGCGGAGACACGGGGAAATAATCGGAGGGCGATTTTCATAATCGCCCCGATGCCGCTCCCTTACGGTCGCGGTTCGGTTTATAAAGGAGGGGACTCGATTGGGCAAAGGTCTTCCCAACCCTTCAGCGGCAAGCCGCCTTCGAAGGGTTGGCTGCCGGCAACCATCTGGCCCGTGGGAAGCATGTCGTCGGACGGGGGCGCACCGTGTTTCTCGCGGTATTGCTTGCGTTTGCACTCTTCCATGCGGGGACCGCGGCAGAACATGCGTATGAAACCCCGACACGCCAAGTCCTTGACCTCCTGGTATTTCTGAAAGAAACCACAATTTTTGAGCAATTCACATTCGTCTTTCATGAAATATCTCCATTCTTCCCGACCATGTCGCGCGGTGGTTTACCGTCGCGTGCTCACAGTTCTTTTTCCCAAGGGTGATCTGTCCGGCGTCGTCCTTTGTCCGACGGCTTTGTTTTGATAGATTTCACTGATTAGCGCCTCGTGGCCCTCGACCATCCGGTCGATCGACCATCGGGCGAGCACCGTTTCGCGGCCCGCGCGTCCCATCGCGGCGGCGCGTTCCCGGTCGGCCAGGAGTTCGATGACGGCCGCGGCGGCCGCTTCGACGTCGCCCGGCGGAAACAGTCGGCCCGTCTTGCCGTCGACGACCGTTTCGCCGACCGAGCCGACCGCCGGCGCGACGACCGGCTTTTCGGCCGCCATCGCCTCGAGAATCGACACCGGATTGGCTTCCATGTCCGAGGTCAACAGCATTACGTCGAACAGGGCCAGCAACTCGGGCACGTCGTCGCGCGTGCCGAGAAACCGGACCGACTGGACCAACCCCAAATCGGTTGCAAGCACTTCGAGCCGCTTGCGCTCCGGCCCGTCGCCGACAATCAAAAACCGCGCCGCGGGCACGTGGCCGACGATTCGGGCCGCGCAGTGTAAAAAACGGTCGTGGCGTTTTTCAGGACGCAGGGCCGCGACGATGCCGACCACCGGCGCGTCCGGATTCAACTCCAACTCCTCGCGCAGCGATTCATTCGGCCAGCGCGGGCGGAATCGCTGCGCGTCGACGCCGTTGGGGACCACGCGGACCTTCGACGCCGGGCACCCCTCATGCTCGGTCAGATAGCGGCCGTGCGGCTCGGCCACGGCGATGAAGGCATCGGTCACGGGGGCCAGCAGGCGGTTGGGCAGCTCGACGTGATCGGGCAGACCGGTCGAATGAAGCCACGAACAGATGACGGGCACTCCTTCCGCCACGGCCGCCAAACGACCCCAAAACATCTTGTCGCCGCCCGTCCCCACGGTCACCACCGCGTCGATCCGCCGCCGCCGCAACAGCCGCCGCAACCGCCCGAGGACGGCGAAATCGTATTTGTGGGCCAGAAGTCCCGTCCAGGTGGGTGTCTCCTCGGCCAGCACGTCGCCCAGCGGGCCGCGATATTTCAGACAGCATAGTTCGGGAATGAACCGCTCCCGGTCGAGCCGGCGAATCAGCTCGACCAACAAGGTCTCGGCGCCGCCGACCGGCATACACGTGATGACGAACATCACCCGGAGCGGCCCCCGATCTTCCAACGGGGTTAACTTTCGATGGTGGAACAACATGGTGCGGGTTTATCCCTATCAGGAGTGGAAGTGGAAACACAAGGTCGAGTGCGAAAACGGGGCGGTTCGCGCCGTCGCGGGTCGACGGTCGCGCGGTTTTTCAGCCGGACCATGTCGGGATCGGCGTGGATCCGCTGCAAGTGGAAGGGATCCTCGCCCGGCAGGTTGTAGCCGCCGTAGCCCGAGCAATACCCCAGATAGCCGGCCTGGCGGATCATGTCGAGCGCGTCGGTTCGGATGTTGAGATAGTGGCCGTAGGGAAACGCGACATAGCGCACCGGGTGGCCGATCAGTTCGGCCAATTCGCGTCCGGCGACAACCACCTCGTCGTGGAGCCGCTTCCGGTCGGTCACTAGCGCCAGGTCGTCGTGGTGGCGGCAGTGCGAGCCGATTTCGATGCCCGCGTCGGCCATGGCGCGAAGTTGATCGATCGTGTTGGCCGGGAAGTCGAATCCGAGTGCCTGGTCGTGGGCAAAGGGTAATCCTCGTTGAGCGTTCCAGAGCGTCGCGAAATAGGTGCAAGGAATTCCCCGCTTGACCAGCAGAGGAATCGCGTGGCGGCAGTTCTCGGCATAGCCGTCGTCGAACGTAATGGCCACGGCCGGCCGTGTGTTGCGGCCTTCGCCGATCCGCCGCTGCGCTTCTTCGAGTGAAATCATCTCGAAATGACGCGCCAACCAGTCAATCTGGCGGCGGAACAGGTCGTTGGGCACCGTCCAGGGCGTCGGGTGCTCGTCGGCCACGCGATGGTAGAAAAACACGACGATCGGCAAATTACCCCGCTCCGCGCCGCGCAGCCGACGGCCCACCCGATAGGGTCGCGAGCCCTGGTAGTAAAGGTTCAACAGGAATCGTTTCCAGGAAGACATGGCGGTTCTAGGGATTGGGGATTTGGGGATTGGGGATTTGGGATTGGGGGGCCTGAAATTCGGGGATTTGAAATCTGATATCTCGGATTTGGGATTTCAGCAGTTACCAGTTTGGGAGAATCCAGGCCGGTTTGTAACACGGCAATGGAACGACGTTCAGACTGATTCTCGCCGGGGTCGCGGCCCGGCCTACATCTTAAAGGGATTTCAAATGACTCAGTCCTCGGCGAACCCATTGGCGTGCTTCGATGCCGGCAACCCAGGCGGCGTGGCGCAACTGCGCGCCGACGTTTTGGGCGATGACGCGGATTTCGAGGCTGTCGCGCCGTTGGGCGTTCCAATGGGATTTGTACGACTCGTCTCCCCGCAAAAAATCGTAAGCCCGATAACCGTTGCGAATTGCCCAGTCGATCACGGCCAACTGTAGGGCGTGGCCCGGCTGCAAGTCGAGCTTCGTCGGGTCGATGCCCGACTGATAGGCATAAATCACGCCATCGCCGGTGAATTGATATTCGGCGGCGGCCGGCTCGTCGTCGATCCAGAGCGTGTGCAATTGCAATTGGCCGATGGCCAGCATCCTGGCGGCCACGTCGCGGTGGAAAGCTTCGAACCGCGGCGAGGCAAAGCAGCCCGACCGGCCCAGCATCCGCTGGCGACATTGGTGGAGGTCGATGAGCCGGTCCATCGCGGGGCCGAGTTCGGCCAGGTTGGCCACGGTGGTTAGCCGAGCGCGGCCCGAGTCGAACAAGGATCGTTGGAGCCGGCGGACCTTGCGGCGGCTGTTTTTCGATAGGCTCTGAAGATACACGTCGAGATTGCGTGGCAATTCCGTTCGGCGGCAGGGCGGACCCATGCGATGGTGAACGGTCGAGCCGCCCAGAGCCAGGTGTCCGGCCAGCCAATCGACCAGCACGTCGCGCGAGTCGACGCCGGCCAGTTCGAGCATGTCCCAGCGAGGCAGTCCCGCGCCGCCCTCGGTGGCGCCCTCGCCCGCGCGGAGCAACTGATGGGCCAGCGTGCTGACCACCGCTTTTTCGAGTCCCGGTTCGGCCAGCAGGCTCAAGTAGTCGGAACAGACCTCGCCCGATCCGAGAAATCGCACGATCCCGCGTCGTCGTCCTTCGCCGTCGAGGCACCAGGGGGCCAATCCGACCAGCCCGCCTCGATGGTCGAACACGCCCAAGACAAACAGCCGTCGATCGGCGACGGCCCGGCCGTAGTGGTGCCACCAGGTCGTGACCCAGGTCCAACTCCGAAACGGCACCTCCCTCGCCAACCGATCCCAATCATCGGCCCAGGAAGCCAGTTCGTCGAAGGCGTCGAAGCGATGAACGTGCATAGGTGGTTAGGGATTAGGGATTGGGGATTGGGGATTAGGAAGGGTTAAGACCATTTTAGCCGCCGCGCCCGCGTGGCGTTTTTTCGTGTCCTGTCCGAAATCGGCTTTTTTCAAGAAGTGAAAGCTGCGGGCGGAGACCCGCGCAAAACCGGCGACAAACCCCCTACGGCAAAGTCACTCAAGTCTCCGTCAGAATTGACCACCTGGCAAGTTGCTTTTCTCGGGAGCAAACTCGCCCGCGCGACCGTCGCGTGCATGCAACCGGTTCGTGGCGTTTCGTCAACAAGGTTTGGTTCTTGGCCCATCAAAAAAACTGAACGTTGTGTCGCAATCGACGGCGGGACAACGAATTGACGACGTTGCTTCGGGGCCGGCCGTCGTCTGGCACCCGGTTTGCATCCCTTTTCCATCGACCTTGGCAATCCGATCCAGCAAATCCCGAAAAACCGCTTCCACCCGAACTTCATCTTCCGAAAGGCGCCGATGGACGCTTCATATCCGGCTCTTGGCTTCGTGCAACTGATTCGCGCCGCGCGGGATTACCCGCGTCGCTGGCTCGTGCCGGCGGCGGTCGTGGCGTTGGCGACTCTTGCTTTCGCCGTGTTCCGGCCCGCGACGTGGCAGGCCTCGCAGGCCCTGATCGTACGCAACGAGGCGATCGGCGGCCGCGAGGAGCCGGGCTCTTTCGAGCGCGCCGAGCAGATGAAAGCCGTGCAAGACACTATTGTCGAACTATCCAAGAGCCGGGGCGTGCTTCGGGCCGCCTTGGTCGAGGTGGGTCCGCCGGAAGACGCGACCGGATCGACGGCCGCTTGGCCGTCGGCCCGCGACGTGGCCGATCTGCGCGACGCCATCGCCCTCGCGCCGCCCAAGGGCGCCGAATTCGGCACCACCGAGGTTTTCTACCTGGTCGTCAAGGATCACGATCCGTCGCGGGCCGTGGCGCTGGCCGATGCCTTGTGCGATCAGCTCGAAACCCGGTTCCAGAAAATGCGCGACACCAAGGCCAAGAGCATGATCGGCGAATTGACCAACGCGGTCCGGCTGGCCCGGATCGATCTGGACGAGTCGACCGGGCGCTTGTCGGCCATCGAGAAGGAAATAGGGCCCGACCTGGCCGAATTGCGAATGCTCAACGACGCCACCAACGGCGACAGCACGCTGCGGCGCACGGCCGGCGAAATCGCCACCGAGCTTCGCGAGGCCCGCGGCGGCCACGCGACCAGCCGCGAGCTGCTCGCCTTGCTCGAACAGGCCCAAAAAGATCAAGGCCAATTGCTCGCCGCGCCGAACCAACTGCTCGATTCCCAGCCGGCGCTGCGACGGTTGAAGGACGGGCTGGTCGACGCCCAAATCCAAACGGCTCAGCTCAAGGGCCGCATGTCCGACGAGCATCCGCTGGTGCAAGCCGCGCGTGAATCGGAAAAGGAAATCGGCCGCCATCTGCACCACGAGCTGGGAATCGCCCTGCGCGGTGTTCGGGCCGATCTGCGATTGACCAGCGATCGAATTCATCTGCTCGAGGAGCGGCTGGCCGAAGTGACCGGCCGGCTCGAACGCCTGGCCGAGCTGCGCACGCCTTACGCCAACCAGGTCGCCGAACTGGTCCACCGGACCTCGCTTCTCCAACAATCCGAACAGCAACTCTCCCAGGCCCGCGCCAGCCAGGCCAGCGCCGCCGAAACAAACCTGATCTCGCGGATCGACACGCCCGACACGGGCACGAAGCCGCTGGGGCCGGGCCGCGCGATCATCGCGTTGTGTGGCGTTGCCGGCGGATTATTCATCGGCCTGGGCGTGCTCTTGATGACGGTTCCGCCCGCTCCGGCGACGCGGCCGGTGGGTGCGTCCGAGGTTTTCGCGCCGGTCGCGGCTCCCGCCGTCGAGCCGTCTCGGCCGGTCGTTCCCGTCGTCCCGGCCAGCGCGCCGGTCGCCATGCCCGAGTATGTTTGGCCCACGGCGGCCGTGGGATCGCTGGCGTCCGCGCTGGGCAAGCTCAGCCGCAACGGCCATGATGCGACGAAGGTTTAACTATTTGTTAGCCGCCGCGCCCGCGCGGTGCGAGCGGACGTTGCGATTCAAGCAGCGTGTGGGCATTGCGTTGAACATGTCTTCTCCTGAACGACTCTTTTACGAAAACGTCACCAGCGCGCACTAGCCCTTGACCATGATTCGCCGCACCGTCGACACTCCCTCTGATTTTCTGACCGGCCGGCCCTACGAACTCGGCGTGGACGCCCGCGCTAATGCGCCGATGGTCGAGCTGCCGGCGACGTTGCCCGCGTGGCAAAGCGAGCCCATGCGGATTCGTCCCGTGTCCCGAAGGCCCGTCTCTCTGGCGCGGCGCCGTCTCGACCGCGGCGAACCGTTCGTCAGGGCCGAGGGACATTCGTCGCGGACCTATCACGTGTCGAAGCGGATCATCGACGTGGTCGGAGCAACGGCGTTGATCGTTCTGCTTTCGCCCCTTTTGCTGGCTGTCTATCTGACCTTGATGGTTACCACGCGGGGTAAGCCGTTTTTCACCCAGCAACGCTTGGGCCATCGCGGCAAGCCCTTTCGGATGTGGAAATTCCGCACGATGTCGCTCGACGCCGAAGCGCGGCGCGGCGAAATCGAAAATGAAAAAGACGGACCCATCTTCAAAAATCGCCGCGATGCCCGGATTACCAGGCTGGGCCGAATCCTCCGGACCACGAGTCTCGACGAAACGCCCCAATTGTTCAACATTTTGCTGGGCCACATGTCGCTGGTCGGCCCGCGGCCGCCGATCGGCGAGGAAGTGGCCGAGTATGAACCGTGGCAACGGCGCCGCTTGTCGGTTAAGCCGGGCCTGACGTGTCTCTGGCAAGTCAGCGGCCGCAGCGAGATTGACTTCGAGGACTGGATGCGCATGGATCTGTGGTACGTGCGCCATCAGTGCTGGTCGGTCGATCTGAAATTTCTCGTGCAAACGCCCTGGACCGTGATCACCGGGCGTGGAGCGTATTAGAAACGGCTTGCGCGCCGTGGAGGGCCGCGTTCCGTTGCGGCCGCCATTTCTGGTGCATGATTTTCTGTGCTCATCGAGCTGCTCCCTGACGGTCGGGGTTCTGATTCTCGATTTTCGCGAGGGCTTGACCTTCCACCTCATTGCTCCTATAAACCGGGCAGTGACGTTTTTACGGTCCGCCTTTTCCCGGCTCTTATTCCCAAGTTCTCTCCGCCATGACGCACAACGACCGCGAATTGCCCCTGGTCGTCGGTCTCGGCGAATTGCTATGGGATTGTTTCGCCGAGTCGCTCCGCCCCGGCGGAGCGCCCGCCAACGTGGCGTTTCAGGCGGGCCAGCTCGGATGCCAAGGCGCCGTCTGCTCGCGCGTTGGGCAGGACGCACTGGGTGACGAACTCGTTGCGTTTCTCGAATTCCATGGGCTCGATGGCCAATGGGTCCAACGCGACGCCGTCCACCCGACCGGCACGGTCACCGTCGACGCGACCCGCGCCGACCATCCCGAGTACATCATCCACGAAAACGTCGCGTGGGACCATCTGGAATGGACCGCCGCGTGGGAGCGGCTCATGGGCCGGGCGGCGGCCGTCTGTTTCGGCACGTTGGCCCAGCGATCGGCCTCGTCGCGCGAGACGATCCATCGGGCGGTGGAGGCCGCCGGCGATGCGTGCCTGGTGGTTTACGACGTGAACCTGCGCCAGCAGTGGTACGACGCGGCGATCGTCGAACGGTCGTTGGCCGCGTCGCGGGCCGTGAAGCTCAACGAACACGAAGTCGTGATTCTCGCGGAACTACTCGGCGCCGAATCGGCCGACCCGGTTTCGTTCGCCCGATCGTTGCAGCGCCGCTATGCCGTGGAGTCGGTTTGCGTCACTCGGGCCGAACGCGGCTGCTTGTTGGTCGCGGCCGACGAGGTGGTCGACTCACCGGGCGTGGCCGTCGAGGTGGCCGACGCGGTCGGAGCGGGCGACGCATTCACGGCGGCGTGGATCGTCGGCCAGTTGCGCGGCTGGCCGCCGACGCGCCAGGCCGCAATGGCCAACCAGGTCGGCGCCCTTGTGGCCAGTCGCCCCGGCGCCATGCCGCCACTGCGCGACGAATTCACGCGGCTTCTTTAACCACGACGCCTTGTTTACCGCGAAGACGCCAAGAGCGCGAAGCGGTGATTCAAGTCAGTAGGCCAAATCGTGACCCGGCAATAGTACTAACGTTTTGTTTGACGAATACTCCAAACGGCTGAAGTGTTATGCGTTCCCCTTTTTCAAGCGGCTCTCGTTTTCTTCTTGGGAGTGGTTTTGGCTCGTGCCTTGTAAAGCTTACAAGGGGCCGGTCGTCGTTGGTTGAAAATGGCGCATTGGCGTAAGTAACCGTGCCTATTCACTTTGCCGACAGCTACTGGCCCCGTTCCAAGCATCATGGACGGTTTGGCACGCCGGCTGCATGATTAAAAAAGTAAAAAAAGCAGCCAACTATACCAAGCACCGACCCAGAGGTCTCGGGCGACCCGCGGCCCGGGGCCTCTTGCGGACGAGCGTGGGGCCTGGGTGGAAAAATGAACCGATCGTGAATCTAAGGAAAGAGCCCTCCGTGGCGCGAGATCCCATTCTGGGAAACGCCCGTTTTTTGCGGTCGGAGGACCCGGTTGACTGCCCGCACGGTCAACCGGGTTCTTTTTTTGAGGTTGGGAGGCGAAACCGTGGAGAGTTTTTTCCAAGGGAAATCCCCGGTTTCTTTTTTCCCATTTCGGGGTTCCAAGACCCCCCCGTGAAGCCCATTGTGCTGGCCCACTTGAGAAACCGAGCTATTATTCGGTATACTCTGCGTAGTTTACCGTTCCCCACGTGGGATCGAAGCACAGTTAGGAGGTGAAGCCCATGGAGACGGCCCCCCCCATCACGTTTGTCCAAGAAATTGGTGAAACGGCAGGCTTGGTTTGGAATCTCTTGGACAAATCCGGCCCGACGACCCTGACGAAGCTCGTCAAAACGGCGGATAAGCCCCGCGATCTTGTGATGCAGGCCTTGGGCTGGCTTGCTCGTGAGGAAAAAATCGAGATTCACGAAGAGCGTCGCAGCCGGATCGTTTCACTTCGATAATTCCACATCGTTCTCGATTTGCGCGGTCTTGGGATCGCGTGCGATGGGACTACCCCAGGGTGGAGGTCCCCGGCGCACGCTCGAGCAGCGGCCTATTCGCGGGGTAGTCTCTCGAGTATGGCCTTGATCGAGGCGCCGGGGCGTTCATTCCCTTGTAATCATTGGAACCGACACATCCGCCTCCATTGCCCAGCCCGTTACCCAAGGCTCGCCGCACGACCGGGCCGTATTTCGATCCTTGTCGCGCCGAGAGTCTCGCGGTAGTGTACACTTAGGAAGTTTTTCCACGTTGGTTTGTTAGTTGACCACCATATCCTCAAATTGGGTAACCATCTCCATTTACAGAGGGGGAACGATTCATGCGACGTCTATCCGTTGTATCCAAGGTTTTGCCAAGCGTGGCGCTGATTTTTGCCCTGATTGGGCCTGGCCAAGCGCCGGCCGAGCCCCTGTCGCTCGATACACTTACGCAGAAGCCCCCGGCCCAGGAAGAGATTCCCGAGTTGAAGGATGCCGAGAGCAAGCTCCAGAAGGGCGACCTTGATGGGGCCCTGGCCGACATGAAAGCGGCCGTTAAGAAGCGTCCCAATCTGCCGCCGGCCGAAGTGATCATGGCCCGGATTTTTGCTCAGTCGAACCAAGGCGGCGCCGTGCGGTACTGGTTGGAGCGGGCCGTGGTCGAGACGCCCGATGATCCCGAGGCTTATGCAATGCTCGGCGGGGCCGCGCTGCAAGGCCAGCAAGCGGTCGAGTCGCGGCTATTGTTCGAGCGAGCCTATCAACTCCTGGCCACCTTCAACGGCGACGCGAAACGCAAGGAAGACCTGCAAGCGATGACTTGTGGACAACTGGCCAGGCTGGCCATGCAGCGCAAGGAATGGGACGTCGCCAAGGGCTATCTCGACGAACTGCTCAAACTGCGGCCCGACGACAACGCGGCTTTGCAGGTTCTCGCGAGGGTTTTATTCGAGCAGGGCAAAGTCGACGAGGCCCTGGAGAAGCTCAACGCCGCCAAGACGGCCGACCGCGAGTTGCTCACGCCCGAGGCCATTATTGCGCAGTGGTTCCAGGAATCCGCCGGGGGCGCTAAGCCTGATCCGAAAGCGGGCGAATACCTGGTCGCGGCGATCACACGCGACGGAAGGGACTATAAAACCCGTTTCGTGGCCGCCAACTGGGCCTTTCAGACGCAGCAGTTCGACCAGGCACGCAAGCAAGCGGAATACGCGATCCAACTGGCCAAGGAAACAAATCTTGATCTCGATCCCCCGTTGACGCTGGCCGGGACAGTCGCCATTTTCCAAGGGGATTACGCGGCTGCCGAGGACTACCTCCGGTCGGCCTCCACGCTGGCGCCCGCCAAGTTCAACACCACGAACAATCTAGCGTTGGCCTTGTGCGAGCAAGACAACGAGGCAAAAAAGAAGCTGGCCTATCAGTATGCCCAAATCAACGCCCGCGTCTATCCGAAGGAACTCGAAGCCCTCTCGACGCTTGGCCGAGTTCTCACGCGGCTGGGCGACTATCGGGCGGCGGACGAAGTTTTCCGCAAGGTTATCACGGCCGGCCGGCCCCTCAGCCCCGACACGGTCTACTATCTGGCCGATCTCTACGCCAAGACCGACCGGAAGGAACAGGCCAAGAAGTGGCTCGAGGAGGTCGTCAAGAAAGAGGGCCTCTTCTCGCAGCGAGCCAACGCCGAGAAACTATTGAAGGAACTAGGGTCGTAGGTTTCGACCGAGACCCAAGAAAACAAAAGATCATGGTAAGTCGATCCGTCGTCTTACCATGATCTTTATCCTGAAACGGAACACCGCGTGTCCCGCCCTCCCT
>JAFGAY010000026.1 GCA_016933425.1 Pirellulales bacterium | reverse complement strand
CGTGTACGTGTCGCTGTAGTCGAGCGTGCCGATCAGCGTGGAACTGCCGACTGGAACGCTTCCCGCTTGGGCGGGCCGCGCCAAACAGGCGGCCAACGCCACAACGCCGATCAATAATAGTAAACGTGCGAATCTCATCCGTTGCTTCCTCCCATGGCTGCGGAAAACAGGAAACTCTTTGAAACGCAAAAAAACGTTCTCACCTCTTCCTGACCGACCCGACGGTTCATCTCGCCCAACGGTACCAACGGCCCGCGACTGCACACGCGATTCTGTTGCTGTTGAATTCTTGGGCGGGTCTCACAAGCAGTGCCTCAAAGATCTGGGCATCGCGCCCCTTCGCCGTGCCGTGGATCGAATCGTCCTTTGAGAAAAGTATCGCCTTAGCACATGTCACATATGTTAACACCGAACGCTAGCCGTTGCAAGAGGCCGATATGCTTTTTTTGAAGTCTTTTAGGGAGTTTTTGGACACTACGGGAATAAATATTCCCTAAGCGATGACCTAGCCACCCAAAAGACGGTTCGCCAGCCCAAACACGGCGAAAGCCCCGCACAGAACCACGACTCCGGCCACCATGGTCTTACGAGTCCGGCCCGAGGTCCCCTTCCATTCGCCGGTCAAGATGCCGGCCAGATTGCCAAAGAGAATGGCCATCAACAACATCATGGGAAAAGCGACAAATGCCCCATAGGGCCCCATGAATCCCGAACCGATGCCGAAAAGCACGATTCCCAAGGGCCAGGTGATGCCCATGAACAGGGCCCAAGCCCAGTAGCCGAGACTGCCCCCCGTGATGATCTGCCCGAACGTCCGGCGGCGGATCATCACGACGACCGCGTAAACCACGTTCACCAGGTAGTTGCCCGTGAAAACCAACGCCCAGATTGCGTTGCTCGCGGCCGCCGCCGAGGACCCGTGCTTAACGGCCGAATCGGCGATGGGATCGCCGAAAACAAACCCGAAATTCACCAGCGAAGAAAGGATTCCCGAAAGCAGGCAAAACAGCAGCCCCAAGGCGAAGACCGAACGCACAGCGCCCCAATCCGCCGCCTGGCCCAAGTCTTGCTGGCGGAGTCGACCCGCCCAGGCACAGAGGACCACGCCCACGATCATGATCGCGACCGCCCCGAGCAAGGCCAGTCCGCCGGGTTGGAAGAGTTTCTCGGGCTCCTTGATCGCCAGAAGCGCCGGCGACCCAAACACGGTGGTCAATCCCATCAAGAGCGACACGCCCAGCGCGACGCCAACCGCGGCGATTGCCTTGCCCCAGAACACCCCGCCCAGTCCCCAGCCCAATCCGAACAGAAACGTCAAGCACAAAACGCCCGGTCCCACGTCGGAGTAAACGGCGCGAAGATCGGGCACTGTCAGCAACGCAAAGGGCCACGGCACCAGCACCAGCGCCACGAGCGAACCGAGCCCCCAGACGTTTTCCCACTGCCAGCGCGGCGTTCGCGTGACGGGCAACGAAAAGAGTCCTTCCATCGCCCCGCCGGCGACGACCAACAATATGCCCAGGGCCAGGTTCATGATTCATCGTCCATGCGTTAAGATCGCCACGGAGAGCCGTAGACCAGGTCGAGACCCGGCGTCAATAGTGCTCCGTGGTAAAATTGCTCAATCAGTCCGAACCGGCAAAACTCGATGCTTCGCCGAGTCCCTCGGAGCCCATTCCACAGTAGCCCCCGTCGACCATCACCTCGGTGGCCGTGATGAAGCTGGCCTCGTCGCTCAAGAGGAAGGCGACCGGCGCGGCGCATTCCTCGACCTCGCCGAGCCTGCGGAGCATGTGGAATTTTCCCCAGATCGGTCCCCACTTGACCCGGTCGCCTCCGGCCGCCTTGTCGACCTCGCGCGTCCAGATCCAGCCCGGACTAACCGTGTTCACGCGAATGTTGAACGGCGCAAGATCCAACGCCATGCACCGCGTGAGTTGGTTGACGGCGCCTTTGGCCGCGTTGTAGGTCCAACGGTCGGGCTGGGCGATGTGTGCCGAAATGCTCGACAGATTAACGATCGCGCCGCCCCCCTGGGCCTTCATCGGCTCGATGACTCGTTGGGCCATCGTGGCGTAGCCGATCGGGCCGACGCTCATCATGCGCAGCCAGTCCTCGCGCGTGGCGCCCGGGCCCTTGGCAATGAACGAAAAGGCGTTATTGACCAGAAAGTTGACTTGTCCCCACCTTTCCAACGCCGCCTCAACCAATTGCCCACAGAATGCCTCGTGGGCCATGTCGCCGCGGACGAACTGAACGGGATAATTCTTTTGGTGGAGTTCCTTCTCGGTCGCGACGCCGCCGTCGCTGATCCCGCTGAACGTGACCCGAACCCCCTCCTCGCAGAGCCGTTCGACAATCGCCCGACCAATACCCGTTGATCCCCCGGTCACAATCGCCGCCTTGCCAGCCAAACCACGCATCGCCTATCCTCCTTTTCGATGTATTTCGAGACAACACAAGTGACGCCGGGCGCCGGGCATCGGGCGCCATGTCCACGCTTGTCGTGGACATGCCTAGGCCGCGCGTCACGATAAGTCAATCAATATCAAGAATTATCCAAGAGAGAAGGGAACACTGATTCTCGCTAATCCCCCCCCCCTACCCGCTTCCATGAGCGTTAATCAGCGTGTATTAGCGTTCCTCGAAAACCCCCACCAATTAATTTTGACGCGGTTTTTTTCAACTCCAGACGCGATAAGGGGGTCCCCATCCTCGGCATTGGTCATTCCACAATCGCCACGGCCCGAATCGGCGAACCGTCGCGATCCTTAATCTTCAACGGAAACGCGGCCAGCGTGAAGCCGGCGGGCAGAAGTTCCAGATTCGCAAGTCCCTCGACCACGACGATCTCCACGCCGGGGCCCAACAGCGCGAGGTGGATCTCCTTCCACTGTGTGCCGGGGGTCGGCGTGTCCATGCCCAACAGACCGATCCGCCGTTGGGCGATCCACTCGGCCGCTTCCAGCGCGAGCGACGGAAAATCGCTGTAATACTCGGGCCGCCCGAAAGCGCGGTCCCAGCCGGTTCGATAGACGATCTTAGCGCCGGGCTGAAAATGCTCGGCATGGGCCGCGAACATGTCAACCGTGATCGGTTGGCGGGGCTCGAGGGCGCCGCCGGGCGCGAGATCGACCAGCGTCGCGGGGCCAAAAAAACGATCCAGCGGAACCGCGTCGACCGGCGTCCCGTCGTCGAAGAAATGTCGCGGCGCGTCCAGGTGAGTCCCCTGGTGCGTCGACATGCTGATTTGCGTGATGTTGTAACCGATCGTCGAGGTCGTGTTGTGCGTCAGGATGCTCAGCTTCGGATCGAACGGAAACGTCGCTTGTCCGTGCTCGAGCGGATGCGACAGATCAATCAGTCGGGCCATGAACCAGGCTCTTTTTCCAGTGGACTCCATTGATGACTGTGGGAACCCCCTTGCCCAAAAGCGCCCGGCGACAAGCATTGGCTCCCTTGGTCCGCATTTCCATCAACGCCTCTTCGCTGTAGAAAGCCGCGTGGGGGTTGAGAATCAGCCGATCGTGGGCCGGGTGTTCCGCGTCGCGCCAGGCCGTGACCAGCGGATCGAATACTTGAGGCGGCTCGCACGGCAATACGTCGATCCCCGCGCCGGCCAACTGGCCCGAGGCTATCGCCGCCGGAATGGCCGCCGTGTCCACGACGCTTCCCCGGGACGTGTTGATCAAGTACGCGCCTCGCGGCATCCGCCCCAACGCCGCGCCGTCGACCATGCCTCGCGTTTCGTCGGTCAACGGGCAGTGCAAACTCAAAACGAACGACTGGGCCAACAAATCGCCGAAATCCTCGACGCGACGAATACCCATCGCTTTGTCGTAACCGTCGGGCTTGTACGGATCGTAAAAAACGACGTCCATTCCCAGCGCCTTGGCGCGAATCGCCGCGGCCGTGCCGATGCGTCCCAGTCCAACGATGCCAAACACGCGACCTCGCAACCGCGAGATGGGCGCCACCTGGCTATAGGACCAGGGGCCCTCGCTCCGGCGGAGCCGTGAATTCAACACGGAAATGCCCCGCGCGAGCGACAACATCATCCCAATCGCCGTGTCGGCCACTTCCTCGCTGCCGTAATCCGGAACATTGGCCACGGGAATGTTCCGCCGGCTGGCCAATTCCCGATCAACGTTGTCGTAGCCCACGCCGCAACGGACAATCAGCTTGCAGCGCGTCAAACGATTGATGGTCTTGGCGGTCAAGGAGAGATTATGATAGACCATGAGCGCGTCGGCGTCGTCGACCCGGCCGTTCAATTCGTCCTCGCTTCGAGCGTCGAGCGCCTCGACGTCGGCGAGTCCTTCAAGGATGCGGCGTTCGGGCGTCAGGTCGTCGGCAACGAAATCCGTAATGACGACTCTCATCAACTTGTTCATGGTCATCGGTCCCGCAAGTCCTCTTCCGCCATCCGTAGGTGCTCTCTCATTGCTTTACGCGCCCCCTGCGCGTCCCGTTTGCGAATCGCGGCCATGATGGCGCGGTGGCCTTGCAAGGCTCGATCGGCTCCCGTCCGCCCGATCGTCTCGCTCCGCGATCGCCGCATGGCTCCCCCAACCGTCGTCAACAGCAACGAAAATAATGGATTGCCCGTCGACGCGGCCAACAGGTCGTGAAATCGGGCGTCGAACTCAACCCGGCGCTTCAGATTCTTCGCCGTCGCCATGTCCTCGATCGTCTTTTCCAACACGTCCATCTGCTCCGGCGTGGCGCGTTGGGCGGCCAACGCCACCATCTCCGTCTCCAAGGGAATACGAACTTCGATCAAATCGAGCAGCGTATGGTCGCCGCGCTGGAGATACGTGCCAAAAGTTTCCAGGACCGTCTGCGGATCGGCCGGTCGGACGCGAGGCCGCTTCCCCTGGGAAACCTCCACCAACCCTTGAGCGCCGAGAATCCGCATGGCCTCGCGCACCACCGTCCGCGAAACGCCAAGGGTTTCCCCCAACCGCCCTTCGGGCGGAAGGAGTCCGTCCGTGCCGTACTCCCCGGAAAGGATCTGGCCGCGAATGCGTTCGACCACCTCGCGCACCAGATTCAATCGTTTCAAGGGGGGGCCAGAACGCCCTGGCCCAGCCAATGCGGATCCACCGTCGGCAACTGTCATGGAACTCATAACCTCCATGATATCATACATGAGGTGCATGTCAATAGGCTGTCCCCACCATAACTACTACGCTTAGGATGGGCACCATTACGGAAGTATAGCGTGTCGCCCATCATGTGGGAGGTGGTTTTCGCCACTGGGGTCCCCTTTCAAAGGAAACCTATTGCATTACTGACGCAACCTCCTGGGAACTCCATGACGCTGAAAACTCGTAATTTCCCGATTCAACCTCGAAAGTGGCCGTTCCCGGCTCGTCTTGGGCGGCCCGACGCACGCCGGGCGACATGGCCGCCGGGCGACCTCCCTCGGTCACCG
>JAFGAY010000204.1 GCA_016933425.1 Pirellulales bacterium | reverse complement strand
CCGCCCTTGCGCATGCAGCAGTTTTTGAACTTTTTCCCGCTGCCGCAGGGGCAAGGGTCGTTGCGGCCGACGCGCTCGCCTCGGTGGCGGATGGGCTCGATCTTCCGGTCGGCCTGGGTGCCGTCGATGGCCGCTTGTTGTTGCTCGGTGATTTCATCGGCGCTGGGAGCCTCTTCGTGGATCGCCTCGGTCTCGGTCCAGGTTGAGCCGACAAAGCTCTCGTCGAGCTGCTCCATCCGGTAGACCAGGTCCGTGACGCGCTCGCCGACCGAATCCCACATGGCCTCGAAGATGCGCATGCCCTCGCGTTTGTATTCGACCTTCGGGTCGATCTGGGCGTAGCCGCGCAGTCCAATGCTGCTTTTCAGGTGGTCCATGGCCAGCAGGTGGTCTTTCCACGCGGCGTCGAGCAGTTGGAGGACCAGGGCTCGCTCCATCTTGCGCATCTCGGGCCGGTAGCGTTCCTCGATCGCTTCGACGCAGTGGAACCTCAACCGGTCGGGCGCGAGGGTGGCCATTTCCTCGACCGGCATGGTCCAGTTGGCCTCTTGCGCGAGCCAGTCGGCGAAGAACCGCAGCGAGCCGTTGGCGTGGGCCCTCTCGAGCGCGTCCTCCGGCGAATCGCCCCGGTCGAGCATTTCATCAAGACGCTTGTCCAACTCGTCGAGGGATTGGCAGGCCCGATCGGCGTCCTTGCGGCTTTGTTTGACCAGCAGCGAGCGGATTTCGTCGCGTTGGAGGTTGCGGAGTTCGTCGGGGCTCAGCTCGACGTGGAACCGGTCCCGCGCCCATTCGGCCAGCTTTTCGCGGTCGTAGCGTTTGTGGCCTGCCGCGTCGCGGGTTGTGAAGTGGTAAAGCCCCGCCATGATCGGAAACTCCGTTTCCTTCTCATGGTAGACCTCGCGCGACAGCGCGGCGATTCTTTCGCGGAATGGCTCGTATTCCAGATCGCGGAATTCGTGGATCGACAGATCGACGCCGAACTTGTGCTTGACCCAGGCGCAGGCCGTTTGAACGCCGAAGTCGGACTCGAGGAACCGGGCTCCCTGGGAAAGGTCGGTATTGGCAACCGCCTCGCGGACCTTGTCGATGAGCACCTCGGCCAGTTCGTCGCGGCCGATTTTCTTGAGGTCGCGGTCGCGGAAGCTCATTCGCCACCGCGTGTCGACCAGTTTGGCCAGGGCGGCCCAGTTCCATTCGCGCGGATCGACGTCCTCGGGCAGGTTTTCCTCGATGGCATCGTGGACCTGGCTCGCCGCCAGGTTCTCGGCCTTGTCCTTGGCCGCCATTTCGGCTTCCGAAAATTCCATGCGGCGGAAATCGCGCGGGTCGAGTTCGACGGAAAGGATGCCGCCGGCCCACTGGGCGAACGAATCGCTTCCGTAGTCGCGGTTGAGAAATTCACGCAGGTAGTGCTCGATCTGCCGATCGACCATGTCGAGAATCAGTTGTTTGCAGTCCACTCCATCGAGGATCGCCTGGCGATAGCCGTATACCCGCTTGCGCTGCTCGTCCATTACCTCGTCGTATTCGAGCAGGTTTTTTCGGATGTCGAAGTTGCGTTCCTCGACCTTTTTCTGGGCGCCTTCGATGCGGCGCGAGACCATGCGGCTTTCGATAGCCTCGCCTTCCTTCATGCCGAGGCGGGTGAGCATGTTTTTGACCCACTCGCCGGCGAAGATCCGCATGAGGTCGTCTTCGAGCGAGAGGTAGAACCGGCTGCTGCCGGGGTCGCCTTGTCGGCCGCAGCGTCCTCGAAGCTGGAGGTCGATTCGCCGGGCCTCGTGGCGTTCGGTGCCGATGATGTGCAGGCCGCCCAGCGAGGCCACCTCGCGGCCCTCGGGCTTGGTTTTTTCGCGTGCTTCGATTTCGGCGACCAGGGCGTCCCATTCCTCGCGGGGAACGTCGAGCCGCGTGGCATACTTCTCTTGGAGCAGGGCCCAGGCCATTGCCTCGGGATTGCCGCCGAGAACGATGTCGGTTCCTCGGCCGGCCATGTTCGTGGCGATGGTCACGGCTCCCTTGCGCCCGGCCTGGGCGACGATTTCAGCCTCGCGTTGGTGGTGCTTCGCGTTGAGCACCTCGTGCTTCACGCCCACGCGGTCGAGCATGTGGGAAATGAGTTCGCTCCGCTCGATCGAGACCGTGCCGACGAGGATGGGCCGCCCGCGGCGTTCGATTTCCTTGACGCGGTCGCTCGGAATAATCTGTGTGGCGCGATCGTCCTCGGCTTGGAAGACGAGCGAGCCGTTTTCTTCGCGGACGATTTCTCCCCTCGCGGCCTTGCCCGTGTCGAGCCACAGCACGTCGTACTTGTGGAGTTCCTCGATTTCGTCGACGATCGCCTGGTATTTTTCCTTTTCGGTCCGGTAGATGACGTCGGGGTGGTTGATTCGCTGCAACTGGCGGTTGGTGGGAATGGCGATGACGTCGAGTTCGTAGATTTTGTAGAATTCGCCCGCCTCGGTCATGGCGGTGCCCGTCATGCCGCAGATTTTCTCGTATAGTTTGAAGTAGTTTTGCAGGGTGATCGTGGCGAGCGTCTGGTTTTCTTCCTTGATGCGGACGCCCTCCTTGGCCTCGACGGCCTGATGCAAGCCGTCGCTCCAGTTTCGTCCCGGCATCAACCGGCCCGTGAATTCGTCGACAATGATGATCTCGCCGTTCGAGTTTACATAGTTGACGTCGCGTTTGTAGAGGTGGTGGGCCTTCATGGAGTTGTCGATCAGGTGGGGCCATTCCATGTTGCCCGGCGTGTAGAAGCTCTCGACCTCGCAGAGTTCCTCGGCGTGGAGCACGCCGCGGTCGGTCAGGTGGGTGCTGTGCTCCTTGGGATTGACGACGCAATCGGCCGCTTCCTTTCTCGCCTCGCGATCCGCTTCCGTTTCGCCTTTGCGCATTTCGTCCTCGCGAAAGACGGTCAACTGCCGGGCGACGCGGTCCGCTTTGGCGTAACGGGTCACGTCGTCGTGGGCCGGGCCCGAGATGATCAGCGGCGTTCGCGCCTCGTCGATGAGGATATTGTCGACCTCGTCGATGATCGCGTAGTGCAACGGCCCTTGCACTTGTTGCAGGTTTTTGGGATACCGCTCGTCGCCCCGCGCCGCCGGGCGCATGTTGTCGCGCAGGTAGTCGAAGCCGAACTCGTTGTTCGTCCCGTAGGTAATATCGCAGTCGTAGGCTTTTTGCCGGGCGTCGTTGTCCATGTTGCTCTGGATCGCCCCGACCGTGAGCCCCAGCGACATGTACAACGGGCCCATCCATTCCATGTCGCGCCGGGCGAGGTAGTCGTTGACGGTGACGACGTGGACCGCGCCGCGAGGGTTTCCCTGGGCGTCGGTTTTCACGGGAAGCAAGGCGTTGAGATAGGCGGGCAACGTGGCCACGAGCGTTTTGCCTTCGCCGGTGACCATTTCGGCGATGTTTCCCCCGTGCAGGACCATGCCGCCCATGAGCTGCACGTCGAAATGGCGCATGCCCAGCACGCGCCGGCCCGCCTCGCGGCAAACGGCAAACGCCTCGACCAATAGATCGTCGAGCGTCTCGCCGGCCGCCAGCCGCCGGCGAAACTTGTCGGTCTGCTCGCCCAACTCGGCAGCGGTCATCTCCTGGAATTTCGATTCCAAGGCGTTGATCGCCTGAACCCGAGGCTGAAGCCGTTTCAGGTAGCGTGCGTTGGACGACCCAAAAAGGGTGGTGATTCCCCGTTCCACGCCGCGGCTAAAGCCGGCGAAGACGCTCGATATGACTTCCCAAACTTGTTCCAAGTCTGCCATGGTAATCCAGGATAATTAGGCAATCCGCAGAGAAAGAAGCAGCCAGAAGTGCCCCCATCCTCAGTCCAGGGCTAGTGCTTCGCGGATGCCAAGTTGCGCGCAATCCAACCCAGCGGCGCAATCTACCTACTCCCCTACGAAGGGTCAAGAACGGTTGTTCTCGCATTCCCCCCAAAGGAACCGCCTTTGGTGGAAATGCTCTTGGAGGTTATTCGATCTCCGGGCCACAATGTTGCGGCGTTTCGGTCGGCCGTTTCGATTCCAACGGCCGGCGCCGGCGCCGTATTCGTCATTGGTTTCAATTCGTTAGCCGCCGCGCGGGCGTGGCGGCTAGATTTCCTGGAGAACAACATGCCTCACCCCACGCCAAACCACACTTCTTGCATCCGGGATCCAGGCTTCCGCCATAGGGCGACCACGTTCGCATGGACCATCCTTGCGGCATGTCTGCTCGGGGGTGTATTTAGCGCGCCGTGTCCACCGGTTCTCCGGGCCGCCGAACCGCCACCGCCGGTCGCCGTGGGCAACCCGGCCGCGTCGATCGAGGCCGGCCGGCGGCATTTCGACGAGGGCCGTTACCAGCAGGCTATCGACGCCTTCAGCGCGGCCATTGCTCAAAACCCCACGCCCGAGGCTTTTTATGGTCGAGGCGAAGCCTTTCGAAAAACGTGGTGGTTAAAGCGGGCGACCGCCGACTTCGACCAGGCCATTAAGCTCAATCCACGCGAGGCCCGAGCTTATTTTGCCCGCGGACTAGTCCATGAATACAAAGGTTATTGCGATTTTGCCGAAGCTGATTACGACGCGGCCATCCGGTTTGATCCCGGGCTGGCGTTGGCCTATATCTATCGTGGCGGGCTCCGCTGGAAGCACGGCCGGATCGACGAGGCCACGGCCGATCTGAACCGGGGCGTCGAGTTGTGTTCGGCCGCCCTACAGAGCAACGCCGGAGCCGGCGGCGGCCAGCCGTCCAACGACCTTCAGACCTACCGTGCCCGAGCACTCGCCTGGCGAACGCTTGAGCAAAACGAACGCGCGTTGGCCGACTATGGCCAAATGCTGCGGATTGATCCACGGTCGATCGAAGCCCATATCGAGCGTGGACGGACCCACGCCAAACGAAACGACGTGGCCGCCTCGGCCGCCGATTTCGACCGGGCGATTGCGTTGGCCGGCGAGGCCATCCAGCGGCAGCCTCAAGATGCGCAACCGTATCGCCTTCGCATCGAGGCCTACGACGCCCGGGCCTTTGCCTGGCGCGATCCGGAGGATTTTCGGAGAGCATTGGCCGATTGCGCGACGCTTGCGGGCCTGGCGCCGGATTGCCCGACCGTTTACTTTCGCCGGGGGCATTTGCACGGTGGGGCAAGCCATTTTTCGGGCAGCGCGGCGGCGAGTGCCTCGCATTTTCGGCAGGCCGAAGCCGACCTGGGCCGCGTGATCGAGCTTGATCCGGCCTACGCCGCCGCATGGCACGAGCGGGGGCTGCTCTATGTTCGCGCGGCTTTGCGAAACCAAAAGCCTGAGTTGGCCTTGCGCGGCGTGGCCGATTTGACGGAAATGCTCCGTTTGGTTCCAAAGGGGGCTTTGGCCTATTGTGCCCGGGGAAGCGCCTATGGCCTAGCCGGCGACTACGACCGGGCATTGGTCGATTTCGATCAGGCCGTGAAATTGTGCCCAAACATGGCCGACGCCTACGCACTGCGTGGCGGGGCGAACCTGGCCCTGGGCAAGCAGGAGGCGGCCCAAGCCGACCTGGCCCGAGCCCAGCAGCTCCGCACCCGAACGCGGTGACAATCCCCATGGTGGCATTTCTCCGGCGATGTTGGTACAATCGCATTTCTGTGATCCGTGCCGACCCGCAGAGAGCGAGCCATGTCGCAGTCGCTAAAGAAGCATCTTCGCAGTCACGGCCAGGAGCATCTCCTAGACCATTGGAGTCGCTTGCCATCCGACCAACAGGAGACGTTCGCGGACCAGCTTCGCGCGGTCGACTTGTCCCTGATCGCCCGGCTTCACGCCCGGCGTGACACCGTCGAGGACATTCCGGCCATGATCGCCCGAGCCGAGCCGCCGCCGGCGTTTCGGCTTGATCCGGCAAAGAATCCCTTTTCCCCCAGCAAGGCACGCCAAAGCGCCGACGAGGCGTTGCGCGACGGTCAGTTGGGGGTGGTTCTGGTGGCCGGCGGCCAGGGAACCCGGCTGGGGTTCGACCAGCCCAAGGGCATGTATCCGATCGGTCCGTTGTCGGGTAAGACGTTGTTTCAGATACACGTGGAAAAGATAGTGGCCGCCGCGCGGCGTTATGGTGCGTCGATTCCGCTGTATTTGATGACCAGCCCGGCCACCGACGAGCCGACCCGCCGGTTCTTCGCCGAAAACGATCGATTTGGCCTGGCCGAGGAGGATTTGCGGATTTTTTGCCAAGGGACCATGCCGGCGGTCGACGCGGCGACGGGCAAGATTTTGCTGGCCGGGCCGGGCTGCCTGGCGGTGAGCCCCGACGGTCATGGCGGAATGTTGGCCGCGCTTCATGCCACCGGAGGGTTGGCCGACGCCCGGCAACGAGGCCTCAAGCATTTGTTCTACTTCCAGGTCGACAACCCGCTGGTCGACATTTGCGGGCGAGAGTTTGTCGGATACCATCTGTTGGCTCGATCCGAGTTGAGTTCCCAGGTGGTCGCCAAACGGGATCCGTTGGAGCGGGTTGGCAACATCATTTCGGTCGACGGCCGGCTGCACGTCATCGAATACAGCGACCTGCCCGAGTCGCTGGCCCGGCGCCGCCACCCGGACGGCTCGCTTGAAATTTGGGCCGGGAGCATAGCCGTGCACGTTTTCGACGTGGCTTTTCTCCACCGGATGGTCGAGCAAGTCGACGCATTGCCGTTTCATCATGCGATGAAGATCGTTCCCCACGTCGATCCGGCGACGGGTCGCCGGATTGAACCCGACGCGTCGAACGCCATCAAGTTTGAGCGGTTCATTTTCGATCTTTTGCCGTCGGCTCATCGGGCGATCGTGGTCGAAGTCGATCGGAAGGAAGCCTTTGCTCCCTTGAAAAACGCCTCCGGCGATCAGCACGACACCCCCGAGACGGTCCGCGCCGCGATGATCTCGCAACATACCGAGTGGCTTCGGCGCGCCCGGGCGGAAGTGGCCGACGGAGTGACGGTCGAGATCAGCCCGCGGTTTGCCCTGGACGCCGATGAGTTGACCGAAAAAATCGTTCCCGGAACCAAAATCGACAAGGACACCCATTTTGAGGAAAGGGATTAGGGATTGGGGATTGGGGATTGGGGATTAGCGATTAGGCCGCGTGCCACGGTAAGTTGATTGAAATCAAAAACCATCAAAGAGAGAAAGGAACACTGATTCTCGCTAATCCCTG
>JAFGAY010000203.1 GCA_016933425.1 Pirellulales bacterium | reverse complement strand
CATGCCGCCGCGACGACGGGTCCCCTCGCGGCGAACCGTGCCGACACGGCGACCACCGCGATTCCCCGCTCCTCGGAATCGACGAGATAAAACCAGAATGGAACGTGTATTGATAACCGGCGCCGCGGGTCAAATCGGCTCGGAATTAACGGTGGCGTTGCGCAAGAAATTCGGCGCCGACAACGTCGTTGCCAGCGATCGTAAAACGAAGACGAGCATCGAGCTGCGCAATTCGGGCCCGTTTGAGGTGGTCGACTGCACCGATGCCGCGGCGGTCGAAAGCGTCGTCAAGAAATACGAGGTGGGAACCATCTATCACCTGGCCGCCTTGCTCTCGGCGGTGGCCGAGGCCAATCCCCAGCTCGCCTGGAAAATCAACATCGACGGTTTGTACAACGTTCTCGAAGTGGCCCGCGAACACGCCTGCGCCGTGTTTGTTCCCAGCTCGATCGGCGCCTTTGGCCATTCCACTCCGCTGGACGGGACGCCCCAGGACACGATTCAACGGCCCAGCACGATGTACGGCGTCACCAAGGTGGCCGGGGAGCTGCTGTGCGACTACTACCACAAGCGGTTCGGCGTCGACACGCGCGGCGTCCGCTACCCGGGCATCATCTCGAACGTCACCCTGCCCGGCGGAGGCACGACGGATTACGCGGTCGAGATTTTCTACGAGGCGATCCGTCACGGCAAGTACACGTGTTTCCTCAGGGAGGGAACGAAGCTCGACATGATGTACATGCCCGACGCGATCAAAGCGGCGTTGGACCTGATGGACGCCGATCCGGCCAAGCTGGCGCACCGCAACGCCTTTAACGTGACGGCGATGAGCTTCGCTCCCGAGGAAATCGCCGCCGAGATCAAAAAACACATTCCCAATTTCACGATGGATTACCAAGTTGATCCGGTGCGTCAGGCCATCGCCGAGAGCTGGCCCAACTACATGGACGACAGCGCCGCCCGGAATGAATGGGGCTGGCGGCCCTGCTACGATCTTCCGGCAATGGTCAAGGACATGATCGACGTGCTTTCCAAACGACTGGCCGGCGCCGCTGCGGCGCCGGGTCGCCCCCGATTCGCCACCGAAACGAATTTCGCAAGAGGATAGCCATGTCCGCAAGCAAGCTCGAAAAAACGCTCATCGCGTCCATCGAGGAGCGCCGCGCCAAGGGGACTCTCAAGGGCCGGGAATTGGTCATCGCGGGCGTCAAACGGCCCTCGGGCGAAAAGGGCTATCGCTATCTGCTCGAGGGATTTGGCGACCGCGAATTCCTCAAAATGAACCAGAACGCCTACCTCGGCATGAACCTCCGCAAGGAAGTCATCGACGCCGAGGAAGAAGCCTGCCGGAAGTATGGCGCTGGGCCCGGCGCGGTGCGGTTCATCAACGGCACGTTTGAACCCCACGTCGAACTCGAAAAACGCCTGGCCCGATTCCACGGCCGCGAGGCGGCCATGATTTTCAGCTCGGCCTATGCCACGATGATCGGCACGTTCCCGGCGCTCATCTCAGACAAAACGGCCTTGATCAGCGACGAACTGAACCACAACTGCATCATCAACGCCATCCGACTGTCGCGGCCCCAGGTCAAGGAAATCTACAAACACCTCGACATGGCCGACATGGAGCAGCGGATCAAGAAAAACCAGGGCGCGGTCAATCGGGTCGTCATCGTCACCGACGGCATCTTCAGCATGCGCGGCGACTATGCTCCCTTGGACCAAATCGCCCGGATCGCCCAAAAATACGACGACCAGTTTCCCGAGGGCTGCACCGTGATCGTCGACGATTCCCACGGCGTCGGAGCGTTCGGCCGCACGGGCCGCGGGGTCGAGGAATACACGGGCGCCGAGGGAATCCATGTTCTCATCGGCACCCTGGGCAAGGCGTTTGGCGTCAACGGCGGCTATATCACGGCCTCGGCCGCGACCATCGAATACCTCCGCGAATCGGCGGCAACCTACATCTACTCGAATCCGATCACTCCGTCCGAAGCCGCCGCCGCCCTGACGTCGCTCGAAATCCTCGACAGCCCCGAGGGCCTGAAACTGCTCGAAAAACTGCGGACGCTGACCCGACGATTCGAGGAAGGCCTGGTCAAGCTGGGTTTTGAAATCATCGCCAGCGAGCATCCGGTCGTCCCGCTCATGGTCCGCGACACGAGGAAAACGGCCGAGCTGGTCAAGTTTCTCACGGACCACGGCGTACTAGCCACGGGCCTGAATTTCCCGGTGGTGCCTCGCGGCGACGAGGAAATCCGCTTCCAAGTCTCCGCGGCCCACACCGAGCACGACATTGACTATGTGCTGGACGTGCTGAAACAATATCAGGACGGCAGCCAGTAAACGGCAGGCGGAAGCCAGTGGCGGCGTGCTGGCCGCGTGCCCGCGCGGTGTTGATTTTTTGCTCGCACTCATTCCACCGGATCATCGGGAGAACGCCACGATGACGCCCCGGGATCGAATGTGGCAACTCGTACTGATCGTCGGCGCGATCGGATTCTCGTGGCTCGGGCTACAGGTCGTGCACGAGGCGGGCCACGTGCTGCATGCTTACGCGAGTGGTGGAACGGTTGCCCGGGTCGTTCTCCGCCCGACGACCATCTCGGAGACCCTGGTGCTTCCGAATCCGCACCCCCGTTTCGTCGCGTGGGGTGGACCGGTCTGGGGCTGCGCGATTCCGCTGGTCATTTGGGGCGTGGCTTGGGCGGCGGCGCGTCGCTTTGCGTTTCTCGCTCGCTTTTTCGCCGGGTCTTGCCTGGTCGCCAACGGCGCCTACCTCGGAGCGAGTGCGTTTGCAGGAGGCCCGGCGCTCGATGGACAGGTTATCCTCGCCCACGGCGGATCGATGTGGACGCTACTCCTTTTTTCCTTCGTGGCCATTGCTGCGGGATTGCGCACGTGGAGCGGTCTGGGACCGCGTTTCGGCTTTGGCGCCGACGGTGGCCGAGTCGATCGCGAGGCGGCAATCGTAGCCGCCGTGCTGATGGTGATGCTTGTCCTGGCCGAATGGGCAGCGGCCGCGTGGTGATCAGCCTACGATTGCCGGTTCCATATGCTCTACCCCGTAAAGCCGCCGCACCATTGCATCGATGCGCTGCTCGACATCACCGTGAAATGCATGCTCGCGTGTATTACCCTCGTAGGTCAGGCTGTGCCTGACGGTGAGGGATTGGGGATTGGCGAGGGATTGGGGATTAGGGATTAGGGATTGGGATTCCAATTGCGATTTGCTGTCAGGCACAGTGAGGGATTGGGGATTGGCGAGGGATTGGGGATTAGGGATTAGAGATTGGGATTCCAATTGCGATTTGCTGTCAGGCACGGTGAGGGATTGGGGATTGGCGAGGGATTGGGGATTAGGGATTAGAGATTGGGATTCCAATTGCGATTTGCTGTCAGGCACAGCCTGACCTACTTCTAATCCCCAATCCCCAATCCCTAATCCCTCAGGCTTCATGCATGCCCGCATCCCGGCCAGCTCGACCAGCTCGTCGTGCATCCGCCGGTCGGCCGCGTCCGAGAAGTCGATCCGCCGGATGGGCGTGGCGGCCAACACGCGGCCGTTGATCTCCAGGCCCACTCCGCGGCGCTTGGCGTGGTGGCGATACCACTGCCACAGGACGTCGCTATTGAGTAATGCCGCGAAGTAAAGGAGATCTTCGCGCGTGGACCGATCGGGCACGAAAACATTCACGCTGAAGCCGACGTAGACCGGCCCTCGCGCGACGGCGAATGCCGGCCGCCGTGCCATCTGAACCGAGAGGATCTTGTCGGCCGTCCAGAGCGACGCCTCGCGCGGCCAGTGCAGTTGCCACCACGGCCGGCGCCCTTGGCGCGTCTCGCGCCGGGCCTCCATGATTGGGCGAAATCGGGCAAGGTGGCGCTCGACCGCCGGAAACGCCCGAACGTCGGGACACGTTTCGTCCGTCGAGTAAATCAACGTGTGCGAGGCGTGCTCGGCCAGGTAGTAGCGTCCCACGTCGCCGGCGACGTGATAAGGACGCAAAAGCGATTGTTCCTCGTCGGACAAACCAAGTCGGCCAACCTCGTCCGGCGCGAGGACGAAGACACCCTCGCCTACCCGACCGCCGGCCAGCAGCCCAACGGTTTGCCGCGTGACGGAGGCCGGGTTTTCAGCGATTCCTTGGCGCACGCGGCCCAATCGGCCCAGCGGCACGTGCCGGCCGATCGTCGCCAACAGGTCGCCGGCGCCCGGCTCCAGGTCGATTCGACCGTCGCGAAAAAGCTCGTCGGCCGACTTTTTGAAAACGGCGGCCGGCACACGGCCCGCCAACAACGCTTCGGCCGAGGTCGCTCGGGTCGGCGGACGCTTGACAAGCGTGCCGGCCGACGGGCGGCGGCCTTTTCGGGCTCGAAGGATCAAATGGCGTCCCACGACGCCGTCGAACACGGGCAGGCGGTCGAGATCGAAAACCTCTTCGACGTGCGTTTCGCGGCGGAGTTGTTCGACCAGTTTGGCCGCGCCGCCGGCGGCCGTCCAGTAGCCGCTCACCACCAGCGACAACACCCCGCCCTCGCGCAACAACTCGACCGCGCGATGGGCAAAGTAGTACCAAAGGTCCATCCGCGGCGTCCGCCAGCGCCGGCCGAATTCGGTTTGGGCAATCTGGTCCAAAAGCCGTTTCGCTCCCAACTCGCGGCGATACGGCGGATTGCCCAGCACCAGATCGAACGAACCGGCCCTCGGATCGAGCGCCGGGCCGACCAGTGCGTTGCCCTGACGGATCGTGTCGAAAAACACGTCGGTTTCCTCGGCCAACAACGGTCCGGCCGGCTCGTCGGCCGCTTCGAGCCAAAGCGCACGTCGGGCCGCCAGCACGGCTCCAGCATCCAGGTCGATCCCATGGAGACGGCGGAGAATTTGCCTCCGCCGCTCACGCCAATCCTCGGCGCCGACCGAATCGCGCCTCGTTCCGTTTCGGACTACCGGCGCCTTGTGGCCCGGCCGTCGCGCGGTTTTCGAGGCGCCGCCGGTTGGCATTTCACCCCGCAAATATCGATACGCCGCCAGCAGAAACGCGCCGCAACCGCACGCCGGATCGAGAATCGTCGGCGGTGTCGCTTCACGCATCGGGCAAGCATTTGCCTGAAGACTCTCGATCGCCCGGGCCACCATGTATCGCGCGACGTATTCGGGCGTGTAGAAGATGCCGCCGGCCTTGGCCGCCGCCTTGTTCCGAGCGGAGCGGGTCGCCCCAGCGTTCTCCGGCCACGAGTGCCGGCCGAGTTCTCGTAAGTGCGCGGCGGCAAGCGCGTCGGGAGCGACCCGGTTGCTGGATCCGGTCAGTGCATCCTGGTCGATTGGTCCCTCGGCAAGGACTTTTTCGACCGGCTCCGTTTGGAACAGGGCTCGGCCAAACCGGCCCACGGCCGCCTGACGCAGCCGGTCGTAGGGAACGTCGGCCAACAGGCCACGCTCGCGGCACGCCGTGAGGAACAGAGCTTCCTCGCTCTGAGAAGGCGAGGCCGCGACGATGACTGGGAACGGACTATCGTCGGTCGAAAATCCTGGGGATTCGGTTGTCTGCCGGCCGCAGATCTCCAGCGCTGGCAGGCTCCCAGGGAACAAAGACATGGCATCCGCGAACGATTCGGTGGCGACGATGCGCCGGGTGTTTATCTCAGAAACGTGGGGCCGCCGGCCCGAGCGTTGCGCCGCGCGCGGGGAGCGGGCATAACCCGCGTCATTTCGGGCTCGGGTGTCGCCATTTCTTCCTCGCCGATTGGGATCGGTTCCAGCGTGGTGTCGCCCTCGACCGGCATTGATCCCTCGACCATGGTGGTTTCACACGGCGCGGCCATCGGAGTTAACGGCGGCGATAGAACCGAACCGGCCCGAGCATACGGATTGCAACACACCGGCCCGCAATCGCCGACGAAAGTTGGCCCACACTCGTCGTAGGGGTGGGCACACATGCGGCATCCGGCGGCGGCAGTCAATCCGGCCAGGGTTAAAATGAGCAAAATGTGTCGCATGGGAAATATCCCCCCAAAGTCGCAGGAAAGTCCGCCGGTCCTTTTTCGCTTGCCAAGCGCGCGTGTTGAACGACCCGTCTGTCAAAGTTTGCGGGTTTAACGGTATATTCGGCCAAAGGGCTTCGTCGACCCGTATCTTTTTCCCGCTTTTTTCAATTCCTACTTAAGAATTACCCAGTTTAACGGTTTCTCATGTGTGAGAGGGAAAACTGGGAAATGGGAAAAATGGAAAATGTCGCTTAGCGAGACCACAAGCGGATCAGTGAGCCCGATCCCCGTTATGCGTGAAAAAATGACTGACGCCGAGCAGAATCCGAACAGCATGAGCCCGGGGGCCAAGCCGTTTTTTACCGTCGGGCTGGTCGTGGTCCTTCTCGTCGCGCTGGCCGTGCGGTTAGTGGCGATCGGCAGTCCTCTTTTGGGTAATTTCGCCACCAAAAACGTCGTCTACGCCATGATCGCCCGAAACCTGGTCGAGGGTAGGGCTTCGTTTTGGTTGCCCCGGGTCGATTGCCTTTGCGGCTCTGAGCGCGGCTTGCACTTGCTCGAGCTGCCGTTGTCGGCCTATTTGGCCGGCGGGCTGTGGCATTGGTTGGGCGGATCGCTCGAAGTCTGGGGCCGGGCCGTCTCGATCGGTTTTAGTCTGGCAGCCGTTTGGGTGCTCTATGACCTGACGCGCCGTCGGCACGGCAACGCGGCCGCCTTGGGCGCGGCCATGGTTCTGGCCCTGTCGCCCGTGGCGGTGATATACGGTCAGCATTTCATGCTCGAAGCCTCGGTGGTCTTTTTCGCCGTGGCGACGATCGGCGCGCTCGATCGATGGCTTGCCGGACGCCGGCCGGCGTGGCTGGCCGCGGCAGTCATTTGTTTTGGGCTTTTGGTAATGACCAAAATCTACATGCTCATATTGTTGTTGCCGATCGGTTATTTGTTGCTCGCCGAGGGATTAGGGATTAGAGATTGGGGATTAGGAGTAGGTCAGGCTGTGCCTGACGGAAAATCACGCTTCCCATCCCTAATCCCTAATCCCCAATCCCTATCTGTCAGGCACAGCCTGACCTACGGGGCGGTTTTGTTATTTATTCTGGCGGCGTTGCCGGCGGTTGCTTGGGTCGTCTATGTCATGCACGCGGCCGCACCGGGCGGGTCGTTGGCCGGCCAGGTGTTCTATTCGCTCCGCGACAGCGCGGGCGCGCACCGGCCGCCCGATCCGCTGCTGGCCCGGCCCGACTTCTACCGGCAAGTGTTCGACGACATGGCGGGTGTTGTGTTCACGCCCGTGGCGTTCATGCTGCCGCTGGTCGGTCTGTTGGATCGCACGTGGCGTCGTTGGGCCGCGTGGCTGGCGGCCATGGGATTGCTGGTCTTGATCATGCCGCGCAAGTTCTTCGAGATGAATTACTACTGGCTGGTCGTGTTGCCGCCGGCGGCGATTCTCACGGGCCTCGGCTGGGCGCGTCTGGCAGAGCGGCTGCGTCCGTCGCGGATGGCGATAGCGGCGCTCTTGGCGCTCGCCGCGGCGGTTTCGTTCCGTTACACGGCAGGGCCGCTTTTGCTAACGCCGGAAGAAGACCGGGCCGTATTGCCAGCCGCCGAGGCCGTTCGCTCGCTGACCGGCCCGGGCGAACCAGTCGCGACCATGCACGGCAGCGGAATCGACCTGCTGTACTACTGCGATCGGCCGGGCTGGGCCCTGGCACCCAACGAACCGCGGCTGGCCGATCGGCTGGCTGAATGCGGCCGGGCGGGCGCGCGGCTGCTGGTGATTGTCGACGTTGCCGAAGCAGAAAGCCCCGACCGCGATGGGCGTCTAATTGAAAAGACTCCCATCGCCCAGGGCGACGGTTTTCGCGTTTACGCGATGGACGCCCCGCCGTGACCCGGCGGGGGATCATCCGGTGATGAAAATAGAGGTTTAGGGCTCTTCGTCCAAGTCATCTTCGTCCTCTTCTTCCCAGTCGTCTTCGTCCCAGTCGTCCTCATCGTCTTCGTCGTCCTCTTCCTCCTCCTCCTCGTCGTCTTCTACTTCTTCCCACTCGTCGTCCTCGTCCTCGAATTCTTCGTCGTCGTCCTCGTCCTCGAATTCTTCATCGTCGTCCTCGAATTCCTCGTCCTCGTCGTCGTCCTCGAATTCTTCGTCGTCGTCCTCTAATTCGTCGTCGTAATCCTCGTCTTCTTCATCCACGTCGTCGAGCCGCGACGGCGCGTGTCCGTGCAGTTCGTCCTCGAGCACCGCGGTCATGGTTGCCTCGCCTGACAATGCGTCCCACGGGGCGAGAGTCCGGTTCTCGGATGTCGAATGAGATCGGGCTAGTCGCTTCACGTTCGTCTCCTCATTTTTCTTTAGTCAACTTCAGAGCGAGCAGTCACGATGACGCTCGATCCTCCAATTCATGTAACGCAAGGAAAACTATTTCACGCGGCGCGAGTTCCCCTGGGAACAGCGCCGCGACCGCAACCTCACTCAGACTCCGCATCCTCCGAAGCAATCACGGAATCGTCTTCCGGACTTCCGATTTCCTCGACCGGCCGCGTTTCCAATGCCGTATTCCGAAGCCACTCGCGGCGGGGTAATTCCTCGAGGCTCCGAAACCCAAACACCTGAAGGAACCGTTTCGTGGTGCCGTATAAAATCGGCCGTCCCAGTTCGTCGGCTCGACCCACGATCCGGACCAGGTCGCGTTCCATCAACTGCCGCAGGATCTCGCCGCACTGGACCCCGCGAACCGACTCGATGGCCACTCGCAACACCGGCTGCCGATAGGCCACCACGGCCAGCGTTTCCAACGCCGGTCCAGACAATCTTACCTCGACCGGCGCTGAACACAAGCGCCTCAGCCAAGGGGCAAACTTGGGTCGGGAAAGAAGCTGCATCCCTCCCGCCACCTCCGCCACGCGGAACGCCCGACCTTCGTCATCGTACAACCGATTGAGCGCCCGCGAAAGTGTACGCGACTCAGTCCCATCCGCCAAGTCGGCCAATTGGGCCAATTTGCGAGTCGACAGGGGTTCTCGGGCAATGAAAAGCACCGCCTCGAGGCGGGCCATGGCGGGCGAACGGGCCGTGCCGTTCGACGGTGGCGAGTCCTCGCCGGCCATGACCAACCCAATCCCGCGCGGCCCGGCCACCCCCACCGATCGCCCCGGTCGTTGACCAAGACAAAACCGATAGCGCAGCGAAACGCTATGCAAACGATTTCCCAGCGTATACGCTGATCGTGGGGGTTCGTACAACGGGATTGGCCTCCCGAAAACTTGGTTTGGGGTGTGAAAGCTGGCCGCTTAACGGTTCGAGTTCCAGGCTTCGGCTTCGACAAGCACTTTGTGCATGGCCAGAAGCGGATCGTTTTCGACGGCCTCGAAATGACGAGTCAGGCCAGGGCTGCCTTCGACAGATATCTCGCACTGGAAACGGAACAGTTGTTGCTGCGACCCCCATGATTCGAGTCGGTAATAAACGGCTCCCAAGTCCCGTAGACGCTCTTGGATGAGCGTAAAACGGCCGCCCTCCGACGGCAATGGCGCTGAACCGGAACCATTCGGAGTTACCGGTGGAACGACCGGATTGCTCCCCGAGGTGGCAAAATCAGCGGAAGTCGGGCCCGAAGCCAACGTCGGGCCCGCCGGGCCCATGGGCAGCGGCGCCTGCAACGATGTTTGGCCATCATGGCCGGTGGATGCCAGGCCGGAGTTGCCTGGTTCCGGCCCTGCCAGTCGAGGCGTCCCGGCCGGCGGATGGAATGCCCTGGGATCCGCGGCGGGAGTCGGGGTCGTATAGCTCGCCGGAATTTCCGCCGTACCCGGCGGGCCCACCGAGGGCGGTTTGATGGGTTCTGCTTCATTCGTCAAAGGCCCAGGTCCACCGCCCGGATGAAATTGCGGTGCTTCGCTCAAGAATTCGTCCGCTGAAGCGTCGGCCGACCCCCACTCGCCATCCAGGAACTTCGTCACCAATTCGGGTGAGGAACTCCCAAAAAGGGCGATCGAAGGGATCAGCACCAGACACGCCAACATGACGATGGCTCTAGCGGCAATCGTGGTGGAACTCCGCATGGACTTTCACGGCTCCTT
>JAFGAY010000202.1 GCA_016933425.1 Pirellulales bacterium | reverse complement strand
TGGGCTAACCATCTTCCTCAGATTGCCGGAATTAACGAATCCGTGAACCGGCTCGACCGGCGTCAACCGTCGAACAAATTAGGCTGTTCCGGCGAGGTTTCCCGGACCGGCGGAACCAGCCCCAGATGGTCGAATCCGGCCGGCGTCAGACACCGGCCCCGAGGGGTTCTTATGATCAATTCGCTCCGCAGGAGATAGGGTTCCACTTCGTCGATCAGCGTGTCGGCCGGGATATTGAGCGTGTGGGCGACAGCCTCGACGCCCACCGGCCCGCCGGCGAATACCCGGGCAATCGTCTTCAAGTACTTTCGGTCTTGAAGATCCAGGCCCCTGGGGTCGATGCCCTGCATTTTCAAGGCGTCGCGGGTCACGGCCAGCGTAATTCGGCCGTCGGCGCGGCTGACCGCGTAGTCGCGGACCCAGCGGAGCCGATTGTTGGCCACGCGGGGCGTTCCGCGACTCCGCTCGGCGATTTGCCGGGCGGCGTCCGGCGCGATCTCGACCCGAAGCTTTCCCGCATTACGCACGACGATCTCCGAAAGTTCGTCGACCGAGTAGAAATCGAGATGCTCGCGCATCTGAAACCGGTCGCGCAAGGGGGCCGACAACAGGCCGGTCCGGGTCGTAGCCCCGATAAGCGTGAAGGGACGCAACTGCATATTGATCGTCCGGGCATTAACCCCGTCGCCCAGCGTCAGGTCGATCCGAAAATCCTCCATCGCCGGGTAGAGGAATTCCTCGACGGCTTTTTGCATTCGGTGGATTTCGTCGATGAACAGGACCGACCGCTCCTCGGCGTTGGTCAGATAGGGGATCAAGTCCTTGGGGGCTTTCAAAGTGGCCCCGCTGGCAATCTGGAAACTCACGCCCAGATCGCGGGGGATGCAGGTGGCAAACGTTGTTTTGCCCAGTCCCGGCGGCCCGTCGAAGAGAATATGCCCCAGCGGCTCGTCCCGCTTCCGCGTGGCGTCCACCGCAATCTCGATTCGCTCGTAAACGGCCCGCTGGCCAACCATCTCGCGCATCGACAACGGCCGCAACGCCCGATCGTCTTCGGTTTGCTTGCCCAGGGATTGGAGAATTGGTTCGCGGGTCATGGTGGTTGGGCCGGGTTGGGGGCGATGCCTGAACGGGTGTTAACTAGAAGGTCAATATAGCAGATTCTGTTGGTTGATGAATACGGACGCCATGTAAAATAGACAAGTACGACGCCCCAAGTCGTGCCGCGTCGGGGGGGCTAAAAAGATGGCGGCAGCGACAATTCAGAAGAATGTAGCCAAGCGTTCTTGGAGCCGAAGCACTGGGCGCCAGCATGCGTTCAGGCCGCTCTTTTTTTGTCCGGGGCAGGTTTCGTCGTCAGGTGTTTCTGCTGGACAAGGCGACTCCCGGCGTCATGCCACCACGCTCGGAATTTCCTCGCGTAGAGGCGAAGGCGGGCAAGTTCGTCCTTGGTAAGACGCGATTCCTGCGTAGGCATGATGACCCTCCATGAACTGCTTACTCCAAGAATGATAGCCAAAAATTGCCCC
This sequence comes from Pirellulales bacterium, assembly GCA_016933425.1. Taxonomy (GTDB): domain Bacteria; phylum Planctomycetota; class Planctomycetia; order Pirellulales; family Thermoguttaceae; genus UBA11386. The sequence continues at coordinate 2,282 of JAFGAY010000202.1, read as the reverse complement.
CGAGGTCAATATCGCCCAATTCGCCTAGTTTCTGGCTGTTCCCGTGTCCTCGTTGGACTTAGGCGGAATGGACTCGCCCAGAGATTCACGGCGGCCCATTTCCAGCAGAATCTCAAAAAACGAGGCAGTTCGTCGAAGCATTGCGTCCATGCACTGTTGGCGATCGGAATCCAATGGTCGATGGACAAGAGCCAACAGTATTGCGACGGGGACAACCTGGTCATCCATGCACATTCGAATTGGCATAGCCCCAATCGAGGAAATGCCGCTCATACGGAAAACAGTTTCACAATCGGTGGGAAGGAGTGTCAGGTCGTTTACAGATGGCAGAAGGAGTGGAGTATTGCGATTCAAGACGAGCGGTTCCACCACCTCGACCAGGTTCGCGGGAAAGAATCCGAGATCATGCGGCATATCCAAAGGTTCCCACCCAATGTCCTCGGCCAAGGTAAGCAGGCACAAGCCGAGTCCAGGGTCTTCTGCCAGATTCTTGAATACACTTTCGGACATTTCTCGCATCTTACGTGTCATTGCATGTGCCAATGCACGGCCCCGAAGATCCGACTGCTGAATATCTCGGATAATGTCCGCCTCTATTGCCGACAACCGATCGTGGCAAGAATACGACTTCCTCGAACCAACCCCAAAAAACCAACGAGACTCTTTCCCATCGGATCGTATGAGCGTCCGGCATCGCAACTCGCCGTTCTCGGCGTACTCATAATTCTCCGTGAAAACGAGTTCCATTGCCCTGCTCCTGGTGTCGTCCGCGTTCAGGAATTTCCGAAGCCGCGTCAATTTGCCGGTTTCGTCGTAGTCGGCAGCGTAGAAGGAAACTAAGCCGCCGATATGCTCGGCATCGACCTCGTCAACCGGTCGGAGAGGCAACTCGCCGGCAACAAATGACTTAAAGAACCGGGTCGAAGCGTCAAACAAGTTGCTATTCATGTCACAACCTCCTTTTCGGACGGCGCGGGACGAAGAGACCGCAATGCTTCATCGCCGCTCGCTGAAACGCATGGCAGTTTTGGCCCCAACCTAAAGTCCATCGCCATTCCCCGCGATACGATTGTGCGAATGTCCGCAGGCAATCCGCGATTTCCTCGTCGGTTCGTGCATCATCCATTCGCGCCAGAGGGCAAAATGAATCCGCAACATGGTCTCCATGATGAGGATCGCGCGTCAAGGTGCCCCCGAAGGAAGCCTGGCCATTTAGTTCCCCCGTGGTTCCCATGATTGTGCTACAAAACTCGACAGGTTGTTCCGGCCACCAACCATAACTCTCGGACCCAGGAGAACCCGGATTGCCGATTTCAAACCACCAATGCCCATATTTGTCGCCTTCCGTGTCCACCGTGGTGGGCCGGATGCGTTGCCGTTTGATGCGTACCAGCTTGATCTCTCGAAAAAGGTCCGGTGAAGACAAGTTCAACCCCCAGTACTCATTCTCATCTATGGCTCGATCAAAATCGCTTTTTCCCCGGAAGCCATTGTGCCATGCACTATTCTTCCTCAAGAACAGTTATGACGAGTCTACAACCTTCGATTTTATCGCAAAGCATGGCGACCTGGCTGACATACTTCTCCCGACAGCTACCCGATGCCTTGATTAGGATGCCGTCCGTATTGCCGCTGGCGGCATGTTGCTGGAGTCTTCCCCGCAATTGTTGTGCTGATAATTTCACGTTGTCGATGAACGTATTGCCCTCCGCGTCAATGATGATAACCAGTGCATTCTTGCCAAGAGGCGTGGATGCTGGAGAAGGCAGCATGGGAATCGCCGTTGTCGCGGATTTTTGCTTTATTTGTTCTTGTATTTGCGGCTCAATCCTGGTTGCTTGCCAGTGCAGATAACGCGCCGCCGCGAGTTCGGCCGAGGGGACCGATCCCGCGCGAGCCAGAACCAGCACTCGCTGTTCGAGCTGTTTCATTCTCGAAACGTGTTGCCGGAGAGACTTCATCGGCGTTTCAAGGTCGATCTTTTGTCCGCAAGCGGACATGTCAAAATCCACGCTCGCCACACGCAGCGACCAGTTGTATAGAAGTTCCAGCCGGTCGATTCCCGTCTTACCGGCGACGTACTCCTTGAGCAAATGGTCGTATGCCTGCCGGGCATCGGCTTGCGGATCAACTTCATTCACCGGCTCCGCTTGCGCGCTGATTGCAAAGAGAGCCGAAACACACAACGCCGTTACGGTGATCCGTCTTTTCGTTCGCTTGCACATGTTTTAGGTCCCCGGGGAAAAGCCTCGTTTGAACATGGGCGGCTTAAATACTGGCTG
>JAFGAY010000201.1 GCA_016933425.1 Pirellulales bacterium | reverse complement strand
GAGATCATGCGGCGCGGGTCGAAGCCGCGTCGTCGTTGAATACCGACCTCGTCACGACCGACAGCTTGCCGGCCATCGAATTCACGAATCTGGCCGCGTTTACCGTCGATGGCAGCGCCGCCGGGTCAACAACGGCCACGTTCGTCACCAATAAGCTCGGCGGAGCCAACGACTATGCTTTTTCGGGTCTCGCTGAAGATGTGTTGGTCATCGAGGGCGTTGCCGGACAAGCCTCGTCCGCCGCCGACAACTTCACCGTGACCGACGGCGCCGCTGGACTCGTCGTGGTCGCCGACAACAACTCGGGCGTCGTGGTGGAAAACACCGGCGCCACCCTCGGCCGGCTCCAAATCAACACGCTCGACGGCGACGACCTGGTGACCATCGACGTGGGCAGCTCAGACGTCGTTCGCACCCCGATTACCTTCGACGGCGGCAACGGTTCCGACGCGCTCGTCGTGAGCGGCACGCCCTTGACGGCCGTCAACGAGGTAATATACCGTCCCGGCCCAGCGGTCGGCCAGGGGCGGCTCGCGTACGAAAATGCCGCCAATGCCGCGCTGATGACCATCGACTTCCTCAATCTCGAACCGGTCGTCGACCTGGTGCCGGCGGCCACGCTCACGGTTTTCGGAACCCCGTCGCCCAACACGATCAACTACACGCAGGGCTCCATGGCGACCAACGGACTGGTGACCGTCGACAACTTCGAGTCGATGGAATTCGCCAACAAGACCCAGCTTGTCCTCAATGCGATGGCCGGCAACGACGTGGTCAATCTCGACAACGCCGGCCAGCCCACCGGGCTGACCAGCATCGTCGTCAACGGCCAGGACGGCGACGACACGATCACGCTGGCCAATCTGCCGGCTGCGACTCCCGCGACGGTCAACGGCGGGGCCGGCAATGACCTGGTCGACGGATCGCTTGTGACGGCCGCCGCGCTTGCGATTTACGGCGACGCCGGCGACGACACGCTTATCGGCGGCGGGGCCGACGACACGATCGTCGGCGGTACCGGCGACGACCTCATGATCGGCAACAGCGGCAACAACACCTACAACGGCGGAACCGGATTCGACACCATCGGCATCCTCGGCACGCCGGGCAACGACCGCCTCGACGTTTCGCAGACCGGCGCCGCCTCGCTCGTCTCGACCGTCAACGGCGACACGCGCAACGACGTCTTCTCGGCGGCCGAGGCGATCCGCGTTGAACTCGGCGCGGGCGACGACATCCTCCGCGTCACCCAAAGCGACAGCCTCGTCGCCGCGCCGGCCGCGAGCCTGCGGATCGAGGTCGCCGGCGACGCCCCCAACGCCAGCGACCGGCTCGCCGTCGTCGACGACGGGCTGGGCGACGTCGTGCTCTATCGCAAGGGAACGGACGACCGCTCCGGCTCGATCACCGTCGGCCCGTTGGCCCCGATCGTCTTCGAGCAAATCGAGTACGTCGACGTGACGCTGCTTAATGAAATCTCTGGCGGCACCGGCGCGGACGGCCTCGGCCGGCTCGTCGTGTTCAAGCCCGATCCCTACGAGAACAACAACTCGAGAACGACGGCCGCCTATCTCGGCTCGGGCACGACGATCAACGTCGACCCGACGATCGATCCGGGCGGCGATGCGCCGTTCAGCCTGCCGGGCGACACCGACTGGTACCGCGTCGTGGCAACCCAAACCGGCACGCTTGATTTCCAGGTCTACTTCGACCAAATTGCAACGCTCGCCAACGGCCGGGCCGGATTGCCGGGCGACGGCGATCTCGACATTGCCGTCTACGACGTCGACGGAACGCCGATCGCCGGCTTTGGCACGAACGACGCGACCGACGACGAAAGGGTCCGCATCCCGGCCGTCGCCGGTCAGACCTACTACCTGCGCGTCTTCGGCGCCACCGACGAGGCGGTCAACGTCTACAATCTGACCGTGGTCAACGAACCGGCGCCCGTACCGTATGACTTGGAGGTCAACGACATTATCGTCGCCGGCACGGTCGCGCCGCTGGGCGCAAATACGTTCACCGGCGCGGCCAACGCGCCGTACACCCTGTCGACGACGCCCGGCTACTACATCGGCAAGTACATTCACTTCACCACCGGCGCGCTCGAGGGACAACGGGCCCGGATCACGGCCTACAATGGGGCCGGCGTGTTTACCCTCGATGGGTTGTTGAATTTGAATTCACTGGCCGCGGGCGACCAGTTCTTCCTCGAAACCCACGACACGGGCCGGTCGCAGTTGGACGACGTCACGCGGGACAGCACGCCGGTCATCGTCTTGCGGCTTGACGACGCAGCGCTGCTGCAAGATTTGCCCGGCAACCCGACGCCCGATTCCCCGCCGGACGAAGTCATCCCGATTCCGTTCAACACCGCGCAAACGGCCGCGACGGCGACCCCCGGCTACCGCGTGGCCGTGTTTGTCGAGGGAACGCCACAGCAGCCGGGCCAGTTGCCGCAGCAGCTCGTCGGCTACGCGCGGCAAATCGCCGACGGCGTCTATGAGTTCGACTTCGACACCGACACGCTCGATCCGAATTTCGTCTTGAACAATGGCACCCATTTCATCTCGGCCAAGGTCGAAATCATCGACCCGGCCAACCCGACCCAAACCGGCCTCGGCCAACGAAGCGCGTCGCTGGAAATCGTGGTCGACGTGCTGGCGCCGCCGGCCTATTTTGGTTTGCCGGGCAACGCCGAGGACGGCCTGCATCCCGACAGCGACAGCGGGGTGGCGAACGAAGCCGACGCGGAAGACACGCTTGACGATCGGGTGACCAACGACGAAACGCCGACTTTGTACGGCCAGGCCGAAGCCAACTCGTACATCCGCGTCTACGTCGACGTCGACAATGACGGCGTCGTCGATTCGACCGATTGGCTCATCGCGCAGACCGTGGCCCTGCCCAACGACGGAACCAACCAATTTCCCGAGGGCTACTGGCAAGCGACGTCCTACGTCAACATGAATGATCCCCAGTTGCTCGCGGCACTGGCCGCCGCCAACGTCATTCCCGATCAGGCCGACGGCTACTATCCGCTCGACGGCCTGCGGCCCCTTCTGGTCACAGCCGAGGATCCGTCGGGCAACGTCAGCGCGCCGCGGCAACTCGACATCTTCATCGACACCCAAGGCCCGCGGATCACCGACGTCGACGTCAACTACCAGGGCAATTTGTTCGACCTGTTCGATCACAAGCCTTCGGAAAACGGGCCCACGCCGCTGGTCGACGCCCTGGTGATCAGCGTCAGCGATCTGCCGCCGCGGACGAACGCCGACTCGAACTTCCTCTACGAGGCCCTATGGGAAAGCATTGCCGAGGAGCCGGGCCACTATCTGCTGGTGGGCGACGCCAACGGCGTTATTCCGATCGACTACGTCGATTTCGTTTCCGACCCGGTTGTCAACGGCCAGCCGGCCACCGGGACCATTGTCCTGCATTTCACCAATCCCCTGCCCGACGATCGATTCACCCTGACGATTTCCGACGACCTGGTCGACCCGGCCGGCAACGCCCTGGACGGCGAAAACAACGCCGTCGAACCGCAAGAACCGCCCGAGTTCCCCACCGGCGACGGCAATCCGGGCGGCGACTTCGTCGCGCGGTTCACCGTCGATAGCCGGCCCGAAATCGGCACCTGGGCCGCCGGCAGCGTCTATATCGACACGAACGGCAACTTCTATTTCGATCCCGAAAACGTCGATTACACGAACCGCGACATCGTCTATACCCTCGGCTTCACCACCGACGACGTGTTTGCCGGCAACTTCGTCTACGAGGACGACGCCGTGGCCGATGGATTCGACAAACTGGCCGTTTACGGCCGGGTCGGCGGGGTGTTCCGCTGGCTGATCGACTTCGACAACGACGGCGTGCCCGACCTGAACCAACCCGAGGCCCACATCAACGGCCTGCCGGTGGCCGGCAACTTCGACGGCGACCTGACCAACGGCGACGAAGTCGGCCTGTTCACCGGAACGACCTGGTGGCTCGACACCAATCACGACTTCCACGTCGAAACGGCAATTACCACCGCGATCACGGGCTATCCGATTGTCGGCGACTTCGACGGCGACGGCCTAGACGATCTGGCAACCTATCGCGACGACAAGTTTTTCTTCGACCTGGCCGGCGACGGGTTTGGCGACCAGGACGCCTCGATCAGCTATGGATTTGCCGTGGTTGCCGGATTTATCGGCGTCCGCGAGCGACCGGTCGCCGCCGACATGAACCAGGACGGCATCGACGACCTCGGCCTCTGGGTGCCCGGCCGCTCGGGAATCACGCCCGCGGAAATCGGCGAGTGGTACTTCATGGTTTCCGACCCGATCGAGGGCGACGGCGCGTTTGACGGAACCTATGCGTCCGACGCGGGCGGTGCGTTTCTCCCCTTCCACGTTTATACGCCAACCCCGTTCGAGAACGACATCTACGCCCGATTCGGCGATCACTTCGCCTTGCCGATCGTCGGCAATTTCGATCCGCCGATCGCCGGCGGCCAGGACGATCCGCAAGAGGCCAATACGTCCTATCTGACCGCCACCGTGGTCCAAACGCCGACCCCCACCGCCACCGGCGGCGCCGTCGACTCGCTTCCCGCAAGCGAAGCGTCGATCGACGAATGGACCGGTCATTGGGTTGAAATCTGGATCGAAACCAAGGACACCGACGCGGGCATCGCTTCGGTCACCGTCGATCTGGCCTACAACACCGAGTGCTTCACGCCCACCGCGATCGAGTTCGGGCCGGCGTTCACCAGCAGCCAGACCGCGACGATCGACGACGCGGCCGGACGCATCGACAATCTGGCCGCAACCACGTTGATCGCCGGCGTCGGGCTCGACACCCACGTGCTGCTGGCCCGAGTACGGTTCGACGCGACGTCGGCCGACGCGGGCGTCGCGCTTTCGGCCGGCGCGGCTACGGCGGCGGCCGCCTGCAACGTCGTCCTGAGCGGCGCGGCAGTGACCCTGGTCGGCAACGTCGCCGACACGGTTGTTCTGGCCGATCCGCCGGCGACGACGATCCGTCCGGTCGTCTACGATCTGGACGACGACGGCAAAGTGGGGTTGGGCGATTTGTCCTACTTCGCGGCCGCCTATGGCCACGTCGTCGGCGCGCCGGGAATCGCTTACACGCACGCGAGCGACATCGACGGCGACGGCAAGGTTGGTCTGGGCGATCTGAGTTTCTTTGCCGCCGCCTTCGGCCGCGACCGCAGCGAGACGGCGCACGCGGCTTTGGCATCGAGCGGCGTGGTCGAATCGGCGGCTCCGCCAGCCCCGGCGGCCGTCCCCTCGCAAGACACGACGGCTGATTCGTCCGTCGCGGCAGCCGTGCCAACCGCCGCGGCCGTCGACGCGGTCGTCACCCAACAGTACGGCGATTCGTCGGCCGAGGACGACTCGCCGGACCAATACGACCTGGCCTGGTCCGCGACGGTCGCTCAGCAAAGCCGCTCGTCGCAAGATCGCGAAAAACCAGCCGACGCCGCGCTGGCTATCGACCTGTATTTCACGGAGAATGGATAGAATCCATCCGAAAAATGTTCCCTCTCCCTTTGGGAGAGGGTTAGGGTGAGGGTGAGCATCAGGGACCTCTGGTTCAACGACCGTGGGCTTCCGCCCACGGCTATGAACGTGGGAAACCTCGATCCCCGAAATTGCTTCCCCCGAAATCTCTAAATCCCTAATTCCTAAATCCCGAAATCCCTACTCTCTCCTTCCGGCCAGCGATCGGTAGTAGTCGATCGACCGGCGGAGGCCTTCCTCGAAGTAGACCTGGGTTTCGTAGCCCAGCAGGCGCCGGGCGAGCGTGATGTCGGCCATGCTCTCGCGGACGTCGCCGACGCGCGGCTCGTCATGGATCGGCTTGACGTCGGTGCCCAGCAGCCGGTTGAGTACGTCGACCAGCGTGAGCAGATCGGTCGTCAGGCCGTTGGCGCAGTTGAGCATCCGCCCGGCTACGCCCGGCGCGTCGGCGGCGAGCAAATTGGCGTGGACGACGTTCTCGATGTAGGTGAAGTCGCGCGATTGCCGCCCGTCGCCGTAGATCGTCGGCCGCCGGCCGGAGAGCATGGCCGTGATAAACAAGGGAATCACGGCCGAGTATTGGCTGTTGGGATCCTGACGCGGCCCGAAAACATTAAAATAACGCAGCGCCACCGTCTCGAATCCATAGGTGGCCGTGAATGCCTGGCAGTAATATTCACAGGCCAGCTTCGCGGCGCCGTAGGGCGAGATGGGGGCAGGCAGGTCGATCTCGCGTTTGCTGCTGTAGGGCTGGTCGCCGTAAGCGCTGCTCGACGCCGCGTAGACCAACCGCCGGACGCCGGCGCGCCGCGCCGCGTCCAGCAAGTTCACCGTGGCCGTGACGCAATGGGCATGCGTGTCCAGCGGCGCCGCAACGCTTCGCGGCACGGAGGCCAACGCCGCCTCGTGGAAAATGCAGTCGACGCTCTCGACGACGCGGGCCGCCACGTCCGCGTTGCGCAAATCGCCTTCGACGAATTCGATCGCATCGCGGAACGTCGCCATGTTGGCCAGGTGGCCCGTGCTCAGATTGTCGACCACCCGAACGCGGTCGCCGCGCCGGACGAGAGCTTCGGCGATGTGGGACCCGATGAAACCGGCGCCGCCGGTGACGAGAAAGGTGCGCATTGTGAAATTTCCTTTATTGGCAGAAAGCAGATCGGTCTACAGGTTCGCTCGAATAGGAAAAGAACGTGTTCTATAATTCGTAACACTTCAGCCGAATGGTGGAAATCCTCGTTAGCCGCCAAATTACTACAGACGGCTGAAATGTTATCCAAAAACCATGTTTTGAGGTTTCATTGTTGCGGCATTATTCCCATCATAGCTTTTCCAACCCAAAAAATCTCATGCTCCTCTTTCCGGCATCGGGGCGTAAGGTGCTTCCTAACGCCTTGATTTCCGGATGCCGGGGCTGTTTTCCCGCCCTACCCCCCGATCACCCACCCGGTATAATACCCGGCATGGGCACGCTCGACCAGGGGAAACACGACGCGGCAAGTTTGACGACGCCCGTGCAATTTTTGCCGGGTGTGGGCCCGCGGCGCGCGCCGCTTTTGGAACGGCTCGGCCTGCGCGCGGCGGCCGACGTGCTTTTTTTCTTCCCGCGCGACTACCAGGACATGACCCAGCTCCGGGCGATCGTCGATCTCGAGGAAGGCAAGCTGCAAACGGTCCGCGGCGCCGTCGAGGAATTCGAGCTGCGCGGCATCGGCCCGGGCCGAAGCGTGCTGGGCGTGCTCATACGAAGCGAGTGCGGCGGCCATCTCCGCGCCATCTGGTTCAACCAGCCCTTCATGCGCGATAAATTCGCCCGGGGACGCCGCGTCATGCTCTCGGGCAAGCCGCGCCGCAACGGGCTCTTCTGGGAAATGTCGCACCCCTTGGTCACCCAACTGGCCGACGACGAAACCGAGCCCGAGGGCCGAATCCTGCCCGCCTATCCGCTGACCGAGGGTCTTCAGCAGTGGCACGTCCGGCGGATCGTCCGCGGCGTGCTCGAAACGCACGTCGGCCTGTTGGACGAGGTCTTTCCCGACGACTATCTCGCCGCGCACGATCTCTGGCCGCTTGTCCGGGCATTGCCGGCGATCCATTTTCCCGACAGTTGGGAAGACCTGGAACGGGCCCGCCGCCGATTCGTCTACCAGGAGCTATTCGTCCTGCAGCTCGGCCTGGCCATTCGCCGCCAGCGTCAGCGGGTCAACGGCCAAGCGCCGCCGATGGAAGTGTCGGCCAAGATCGACGCGCGCATTCGACGCCGGTTTCCCTTCGAACTGACTGAGGATCAGCACCGGGCGATCGCCGAAATCTCGGCCGACATGGCCCGGCCCGTCCCGATGAACCGGCTGCTCCAAGGCGACGTGGGAAGCGGTAAAACGATAGTGGCCGTCTACGCGATGCTGGCCGCCGTGGCCCACGGCTATCAGGCCGCGCTCATGGCCCCGACCGAAGTGCTCGCCCGGCAGCATGCCCTGACCTTGAAACGATTGCTGGCCGGCAGCCAGGTGCAGCTCTGTCCGCTGGTCGGCGGGCTTTCGCCGGCCGCGCGCCGCGACGCCCTGGCGTCGATTGCCGCCGGCCAGGTCGACCTGGTCGTCGGCACTCAGGCCATTTTGCAGGAAGACGTCGTTTTCGCCAAGCTCGGGCTGGTCGTGATCGACGAGCAACACAAGTTCGGCGTCCGCCAGCGGGCCGCGTTGAAGCAAGCCGCGCTCGATCCCCACTACCTCGTCATGACGGCCACGCCCATCCCGCGAACCGTTACGATGACGCTGTTCGGCGATTTGGATGTGTCGACGCTCCGCGCCTCGCCGCCCGGCCGGCAAAAGGTCCACACCTATCTGGCCGGCGACGACCAGCGCGACCGCTGGTGGGACTTCTTCCGCCGCAAGCTCCGCGAGGGTCGCCAGGGCTACGTCGTCGTGCCGCTGGTCGAGGAGTCGGAGACGATCGCCGCCGTGAGCCTCGACGAAACCTACGAGTCCCTGGTCAACGGCCCACTCGAGGCGTTCCGCGTCGGGCTGATTCACGGCCGCATGACCAGCGACGAGAAGGACGCGGCGATGGCCGATTTCCGAAGCGGCGAATTTCAGGTGCTCGTCTCGACCTCGGTGGTCGAAGTGGGCATCGACGTACCCAACGCCACGCTCATGACCATCGAAAACGCCGAGCGATTCGGCCTGGCCCAATTACACCAGCTCCGCGGCCGGATCAGCCGGGGGCGCACGCCCGGCTACTGCGCCGTCTTCGCCCGAACCGATTCGGAGGAAGCCCTCGAGCGGCTCAAAGCGTTCGCCTCGACGACCGACGGGTTCCGTCTGGCCGAGGTCGATTTCACGCTGCGCGGGCCCGGCGAACTTTTTGGCACCCGGCAACACGGGCTGCCGCCCTTCCGCGTAGCCGATTTGCTGCGAGACACGGAGTTTCTCGAGGAAGCCCGACGCGACGCCATGGCGCTGGTCGCCGCCGATCCGGGCCTGGCCGACGCCCGGCACGCCAAGCTCCGCCGCCAAATGCTCGCCCGCTACGGAACCGTCCTCGAGCTGGGCGACGTCGGATGACGACCCGGCCTACTTTCCCTTCGCGCTCTTTGCGTCTTTGCGGTGAAAAAAGACCTACGCCGTGCGCTGCTCGCGTTCGCGGCGCATTTTATCGAGTCGCCGGCGCAGCGCCTTTTTCTCTTGCTTGGTCAGCCGGCGGCCGACCTGACTCTCGGCCGCTTCCATGCCGGCCGAAAAGGCGTCGAGCTTGCCCGACGAGGTCGCCGGCTTCGGTTTGACCTTCGCTTGACGCGGCCGCCGAACGGCGTGCGCCGGATGAACGCGCACCGACTGGCCGAAAAGCACGGCCTCCTCGGCGGCCAACTCCTCTTCCTCCGAGTCCTCCTCGTCGTATTCGTCTTCCTCGTCATCCGCCGCGTCATCTTCGTCGGGCTCGCGTTGGGGCAAGCGTCCCTCGGCGTCGAGCAGAACGTGCCGGGCATGCAATCCCATGGCCAACAGAAGGAGCAGGTTTCCGATCATCTCGGCGCCTTCCTCGACCATGACGGCCCGAGCCATTTCCGTCGGCCAGATCCATCCCAATTGGGCCACGACGGCCAGCCCGTAACAGGCGCCGACCGACAAGAACGCCACGAGCGAGGCGCGGCACTCGCGCATGTCGAGCGCCAGCCGCGTACCAACCCCGCCCAGTAGGAAGAAATAGGCGATCATCCACCATGCCGAGCCGTCGCCCAGCAGCTTGGTGCCGGTCAGCCAGGTCATCATGCCCATGAAGCCCTCGTGCAGACTGGCCGTTTCGTCGATGCTCAACAACAGCCAGCACATCGCGGCCCAAAGCCATACCCGATAGTGGCCTTGATAATCGTTCTTTTTGTGCCGCCGAACCGTGTAGACCAGCACCGACGTGAACGCGGCCAACAAGAGCACAGTCGACGAAAACCAGACGGCCAGAGTTCCTTCGCCGTCCAGATCGAAAGCCTCGACCGTGCCGTCGGTGGTCATCGACGCGAGCCGGGGCATCCACCCGTAGAGCACGAGCAATCCGGCCACCACGAACACCCCGGCGACGAAAAGGAACACGTAGGCGCCAATCCGTCGCGGTATCAAATCGGTCAGCCGAAGCTGCTCGTCAAGAAAGGTCCCCTCGCCATAGTTGCCCGAGGGCGGCGCCAGCGACCAGCGCGCGGTTCCCCGCTCCGATCGTTCGGTCTCGGGCACGCGGCCCAGGACCAAATCGGCCAGCACGCGGCGCCGGCGGGGATCACGTTGGCCACTTTGGCGAAAGCTCATGGTCTATGGACGAAAAACGGTTGGCGGGCAGTTCCATTGCCGGGTTACAACCCGGCCTCCGTTCGGCCCCGGTCGGGCCGCTCATCATAGCGGGACCAATCGCCCGGCGTAAGGCGAGTTTACCTCCTTCGTGTTTCGGCGTTTTGACCCCATGACGGCCGTCCCAGAACGTTTTGCACGCAAGGTTCCCGTGCCCGAAATAATCGGACTTGCCAGAACCCGGTTACTATGATCGCCAGATTTGCCATATACCCCATTTTCTCAAAACAATGAGCCGTTGTGGCTGCTCATGCAATGCGAGCGGCCGAGAGTCGGATTGACCTCGACGGGACCCCTCGGTACGCTGCCTTCTCGTTTCCGGTCCCCTTGCAGTTGGTCTGATTTCATGGATGGTGCTATGGATTGCCCGATTGACTTGGGCAAGTCTCGAACCGGCCGCTCCCGGCGTTCCGTCAGTGCTGGGAAGGGCCTGGGCATGATGCCCGCGGCATCTGTCAATCGAGGCTTATCCAATCGCCGCCATGTCCTGGCACTCATGGGTCTGCTCGGGCTGGGCACGTTGGTCCAGGCCGTCGTGATCGGTCGGGCGACCGTTCCGAGCCTCGATGCCGTGCGTTTTGCCCGAACCGCGCGAACGGCCGTCGAGCAAGGACCGCTCCACGTCATTCGCTGGGAGGCCGAACAACCGTTGTTTCCCCTTTGGGTCGCCGCGGTCCACGAAACCATGGCGTGGCATGGAGGCGAGTTCCCGTCGATCTGGGCCGCCAGCACACAAGTGGCCGCCGCCATTCCCCTGGTATTGACCGTCGTTCCGATCTACTTTTTGCTTCTCCGGCTTTTCAATCTCCGGATTGCCCTGGTCGGGGCGGGCCTTTTCTGCGTGCTGCCCGAGGTCCGCCGGCTCGGCGCCGACGGGATCAGCGACAGCACGCACTTGTTTTTTTTGACCGTGGCCCTGTGGACAACCGTTGAGTATTGGACGGCTCGGGCTCGAACTGCGACCGGGCGGATCGGCCGCGAGACAGCATGGCTGGCATTGGCCGGGTTTTTCACCGGCCTGGCCGTATTGGTTCGCGCGGAGGCCGTCATCCTGCCCATTGCCCTGCTTCTGACCATAAGCCTGGAGCAGGTTGCTCTTGCCGGCTTGCCCGGCAAGTCGGCAGCAGCGATCTTGCGAAGTCTGGGTCTTGTGGTCGATCGGTCGATGCGCGTCTTTCGCGCTGCGGCAGGCCCCCTGGCAATCCATGTTTGTGGCGCGGCGCTGGTGCTTGTTCCCTATCTGGCGATGGCCGGCGCCGGCACGCCGCAAGCGGCCGTGGCTCGCGTGCTGGGACGCGCCGCGCCGACCGCCAGCGAAACAAAAACGGCCGGCAAGCATCTCGCGTGGCAAACACCCGAGGGCCGTCCGCTGCACTTCGCCGTCAAGGAGGGAAGCATCCGGCAGCGCGGATTGGCGGCCGCCTTGGGCCAGTACGGCAAGGAGTTGGCCGCCATGTTCAGTTACGGCGCCGGAGCGCTGGCGCTTTGGGCCCTTTGGCGCCATTGTCGCGAGCTGACCCGCCCGGCCGATCGATTTCTGCAAGGCTTCTTCCTCGTTTTTTCCGTTGCCGTGATCGGATTTGTCGCCCGGGAAGGCTATCT
>JAFGAY010000200.1 GCA_016933425.1 Pirellulales bacterium | reverse complement strand
TCGGGCAGGAGCATGGCCGGGGGCGCGTTGAGGCCGTGGCGGATGTTGTCGCCGTCGAGCACGAAGCTGCCGATCCCGGCCGAATGGAGCTTGTGGTCCACGAGATTGGCGATCGTGCTTTTTCCACAGGCGCTCAGGCCGGTGAACCAGACGACGCACGATTTATGCCCGTTGCGTCCTTCCCGCTCCTCGCGAGAGACGGCATGTTCGTGCCAATGGACCTGGACGTGGGAATCGGAATTCATGCTGACGGACCTCCGGTTGGGTTTCTTTGTGACTTGCCAAACTGGACACTATACGAGGATTGGAAGAAACGCACAATATGGGATTTTGATTGGGCCGGGTTATGATCCAGCGACAATGTTTGTTACGTCGCTGGGTCATGACCCGGCCTACCTACTTTGGGCACTCCAAAACGTCTTCGGGGTCCTATGGCACGATTCGAGACCTGTTGCTCGTGTACACTGGGGTCGCCGGGGGGAAAAATGCTGGGTATAATCCTTTGCTTTGACTGGAAACTTACGAGGATTTATATGAGTCAAACCGACACGATTCCGACCGGAACCCCCCAGCCGCCGGCACCGACCGGACTCTCGGCCGAGGCCCTATATAACAAGTGCAATGCCTTGGCCAGAAATCTGTGGTGGAGTTGGCAGCCCGAGGTAATCAATCTTTTTCGCGATCTGGACCCTATCCGCTGGCGGCAGTTGGACCACAACCCCATCGCCCTATTGGCCGAGTTCACGCCCGAGCGGCTCGACATGCGAGCCTCTGAGTTGGTCCTGTTTAGCCGAATCAACCACGCTTTCCGTCGGTTGAAGGAATATCTGAGCGAGACGGCCACGTGGGGACGGACTCATGCCGGCGTGCTCGGCTCGAAGCCGGTCGCCTATTTCTCGCTTGAATTCGGCGTCCACGAATCGGTGCCCGTCTATTCGGGCGGCCTGGGGGTGTTGTCGGGCGACCACATCAAGAGCGCCAGCGGCCTGGGTGTTCCGTTGGTGGCCGTCGGGTTGTTCTACGACCAGGGTTATTTCAAGCAGCAACTCGACATGGACGGATACCAGCGCGAGGAGTATCTCGACACCAAGGTCGAAAACCTCCCGATGGAACCGGCCCGAGGAGCCGACGGAAAACCGATCACGATTCGAATCGACACGCGCAACGGCCCGCTTTTGGCCAAGGTTTGGTTGATGCGGGTGGGCCGGGTGAACCTTTATCTGTTGGACTGCGACGTCAAGGAAAATCGGCCCGAGGATCGCGAGTTGACCTCGCGTCTTTACGGCGGCGACAACCGCACGCGCATCCGCCAGGAGCTGGTCGCCGGGGTTGGTGGCGTTCGGGCGCTGCGGGCACTGGGCATCACGCCGGGCGTGTTCCACTTGAACGAAGGCCACAGCGCGTTCGCCACGCTCGAAGGCATTCGCCAGTTCATGGTCGACAGCGGGATGAGCTTTGACGACAGCTTGCGCCAGATTGCGCGGCACACCGCCTTCACCACCCACACGCCCGTCCCCGCCGGCCACGATCGTTTCGACGGTGGGCTGATCGAGGAGCACCTGGGACCGCTGCGCGATAGTTTGGGCATTTCGTTCGAGCAGCTCATGGGTTTGGGTCGCGTCGAGCCCCAGAACGAGCACGAGCCGTTCTGCATGACCGTGCTGGGACTGAAACTTTCGCGCCGGGCCAACGCGGTGAGCAACCTTCACGGCTACGTCAGCCGCCGGATGTGGGCCCATCTGTGGCCGTGGCGGGTCGAGGAGGAAATTCCCATCGGCCACATCACCAACGGCGTTCACGTCCAAAGCTGGCTTTCCTACCAGATGGAACAGCTCTACGACCGCCATTTTCCCGTCAACTGGGAACGCCGCATGGGCGAGCCCGAGGTATGGCAGGGCATCCACGACGTCGACCCGGGCGAACTCTGGGAAACGCACAACACGCTCAAGAACTTGTTGTTAGCGTTCGTTCGCCGTCGGGTGAGCCGCCAGTGCCGCCGGCGCGGCGAAAGCGACGAGGCGGTCGAAGCGGCCCGAAACATGCTCGACCCCAATATCCTCACCATCGGTTTCGCCCGGCGGTTCGCCACGTATAAGCGGGCCGACCTGATCCTGCGCGACATGGACCGGCTGGTGGCCATGGTGACCGATCCCGAGCATCCGTTGCAAATCATTTTCGCCGGCAAGGCCCATCCGGCCGACGAGCCCGGCAAACAGTTGATCAAACGCATTGCCAACCTGCGGCACGACAAACGACTCGCTGGGCGGATCGCGTTTGTCGAGGACTACGACATCAACGTCTGCCGCCATCTGATCCAGGGCGTCGACGTCTGGATGAACAATCCACGGCGTCCGCTGGAAGCCTCGGGCACCAGCGGCCAGAAAGCCGTGCTCAACGGCGCGCTGAACCTGTCAATCCTCGACGGTTGGTGGGCCGAGGCCTACGACGGGTCGAACGGCTTCGCCATCGGCCGCGGCATGCAGCACGTCGACACGGCCAAAACCGACGCCCGCGACGCCGAGGACCTCTATCGAACGCTCGATGAGCAGGTGATTCCGCTCTATTACGACCGCGACATCGACGGCTTGCCGCAACGTTGGATCAAGCGGATGATGAATTCGATCAGCTCGCTGGCCTGGCGATTCAGCGCCGACCGCATGGTGGCCGACTACGTCCGCACCGCCTACCTGCCCGCCGCCGGCGGGCTGAGCTGCGAGATGGATCTGCATTGAGGTTGTGAGTGCTGTGGCAAAAAATGGTGGCAGCCAGTACCCCAAGCGAAGGGTATGCTTTCCGGCACGTTGTTGTTTGGTCAGAGCAACCGACGGGCCGTGTCTAATCGTAAGTCTTTTCTGTTATAAAGCTTGCATCAATCACTTGTCATGCGGGAGAGTTTGATCCTAACATGAGCGAATAATAACCGTTGACAAAATACGATTATATGATAGTATTATTTCAGCCGATGGTACTTGTGTCACAGCTATTGGGGAAGTGGCTATGGAGGACTCCCGATGCGAATATATCCAATTCGGTTGTCACGGAGTGACAGATGTCAAAGCGTCGAGAGGTCGCTGATTTCCTTTCTGCCTTCAAGGCGGCACTGAGTCTTGGGCACAGGAAGCTGAGGAGACGGGCGGACGAGAAGAAGGCTCACTTGTCAGGATTGCAAATAACGCAGAACGAGGCCGACACCTATCTGATGAGTCTGACCCCGGACAACTACTCGAGAGGACCGGAGCCGGATGACTTCGCGTCTGAACAAAATGTGTGGGTCTTTGGTTGCGATATCAACGGCACCGAAGCATACCTCAAGTTGGCATTGGAACCTGACCGGCGGCGGCGAACTGTGGTTCACGCCGTGATCTGGTCTTTTCACCCGGCCGAGTATCCGATTCGATATCCCCTGCGGGTTGAACCATGAGCGACACGTTGACCAATTATTGTGTTGTGTGCGGCAAGGATCGAGAATTTGAACATCGGCAACAACCGACTGAATTCGAAGTTCGTGGTGAGACACTCGTGTTTGACGTCCCTGTCAGTGTTTGTATGACCTGCGGCACCATGGAGACTGAAAAGGACGTTGACCCTGCAGAGATGGCGTTTGCGCTGTACCGAGAGAAACACGATCTACTCACGCCCAAGGAAATCAAGGAAATTCGAACCCTCTACCGGCTCAGCCAGAGATCACTTGCCGACCTTCTGGGTATGAGTGAAGCAACGATCAATCGCTACGAGAAAGGCGGCCTTCAGGATGAATCCCATGACATCGCTATCCGGGCTTGTCGCAACGTCGAGGTAATGCGAGACCTATTGCAGCGTCACGGGAACCGTCTTTCAGATTGGCAACGGCAGCGGGTCGAAGACGCCCTTCAAGGCGAGGTGGAACGCCAGCGAGGAATCGTCCTCGGTGGACGACTTTGGGATATGCCGGATGAGGCTTCGCTCAATACGGGTTTCCGACGCTTTGATTATTACCGATATGCGGCAGCCGCGGTCTGGTTTTGCCGCCGATTAAAACTAGTTACAGTGACTAGTCTGAACAAGCTGCTCTTCTACGCTGATTTCCTTCACTTTCGTTCGGAAAGCATTTCACTTACGGGCACGGCATATCGCAAGCTTGCCTACGGTCCCGTTCCAGCAGATTACGGCCGCTTGCGAGAACAAATGGAATGGGATCAGTTTGTCAACGTTGAGGAAGTAAAGTGGGCAAATGGCAATGTCAGCGAAGTGTATCATGCCGGGCCGAATGCTGACGGAACCACAATTGACTTTTCGCCGCGCGAGGTTCATGACTTGGAAGCTGTGGCGAAGGCATTTGAAAACTTAACCCCTAGCGAAATTAGTGACCGCTCACACGAAGAAACCGCTTGGAAAAACACCGAGGATCGGATGCTGATTTCATATGGTGAAGCCACCAAACTATCCCTCATCGCTCCGGATTGACTATTTCCTACCGCCCGTGTTGTTCGATCCGCTTGGGCCGACGCACCACGTAGTAGATCAGCGCGCCGAGCCAGTGGGTCAGGGCGATGACGAGGATCCACACGATTTTGTCGTTGCCTTCCGAGGGCTCTTTCGTCGCGCAATCGACGAGCATCCAGATCCAGAAGACCGTTCCCAGCACGCCGATCAGGAGGAAGGGGAAGAGACAGCAAATCGCCCCCCCGGCGGACGGCGTTCCGTGGTGCATTTGGTGTTGCATTTGAGCGAGAAGCACAAGCGGCATAATCGATTCCTCCGAGCGTAGTGCGTGGGCGTGGATAAACCGAGGGTTTCCATAGCCTATTCGACGAACCGAGATTGATATTGGGTATTCCGCGGGTATTCCTCGGCAAAAATGGTGGGCTGGGCAGAAGGCCGTCCCGGGGTTGTATGGATGCATCGGCCGCTCCCTTACGGTCGCGGTTCGGATTGGGCAATGGCGATGCATCGGCCGCTTCCTTACGGTCGCGGTTCGGATTGGGGGTTTTGGTTCTGTCGTTTGCTCGGGTGGTGGGTTTTGACGCCCGTTCTTGGTAGAATTACACCAGGGCGCCGGGGACGATGGACGAGGGCAAACGACGAATTGCGAGCGAGACGAGAATTGCCGTGATTGCCATCTGGACACGCCGTTTGGCCCTGCTTATCGCGGTAATCGGGCTCAGCGTTCCGTTTCACCATGTCCTGGCCGCCGGCCCGGCGAAATCGTCGATAGGTTTTGTGAAGGGTTACTCGTGGGGTTGGCCCGGCTATCGCGGCGAGTACCTTGGGGCGGCGCCCGAGCGTTCCCTCGAGCGGTTGGCCGCGACCGGCACGCGGTGGATTGCCCTGTCCTTCGCGGCGCACGTCGCGTCGAAACAATCGACCGAGATCGACTTCGGCGCGGCGAATGGTTCCATGGTCTCGGACGAGGAGATCCATCGGGCCATCGGCCTGGCCCGCGCGCGGGGCATGAAGATCATGCTCAAGCCGATGATCAATTCACGCGATGGGGCGTGGCGGGCCGAAATACGATTTGCTTCCGACAAGGACTGGGACGCCTGGTGGAACCACTACGAGGCGTTTCTGCTGCATTACGCGAAAATCGCGGCCGACGCGAAATGCGAAATGCTGTGCGTTGGATGTGAAATGCGCTCGATGGAGCCGTTTGCCGATCGGTGGCGCCAGGTCATTGCCAAGACGCGCCGGATTTATTCCGGCCTCATCGTCTACGACGCGAACCACGACGACGTCGATAAAGTCGAGTGGTTCGACGCAGTCGACGTGATTGGCGTGAGCGCGTATTATCCGGTGGCGTCGGCCGGCGACGCTTCCCTGGATCGAATGCTCGACGGTTGGAAACCTGTTCGCACCCGGCTCCGGCAAATTAGCCGGCGTTGGGACAAGCCGGTCTTGTTTGCCGAGATTGGCGTGCGCAGCGCCAAGGGGTGCTCCGCGACGCCATGGGACGCGGGCCGCGACGACCGGCCTTACGACGGCGAGGAACAGGCCCGATTTTACGAGGCGGCGTTTCAGTCGTTTGCCCGGGAACCATGGTTCCTCGGTTTCTTCTGGTGGGACTGGCCGGCGCGGATGCGCGACCGGAACGAGGGACCGGGGCGAACCGATTTCCATGTTTTCGGGAAACCGGCCGAGGAGGTTTTACGGCGTTGGTATTCCAAGGCTCTTTGATGCGTTTTGGGCGCCAAGCTGCGTGCTGGCCACGGTAGCATGTCATACACGGCCACGAGGGAGCGTGGCTCTCCAAAGTCCATGCGAGGCCGCGGCGGAACGCGGTTCATGTCTCGACGGCCACCTTGACGACGACTTTGTGAATCAAGTCCGAGGTTGCCAGCGGTGCGTGGGCGTCTTCTGGGTAAAAGACCGCGAAGATGCCGGGCGCGACGGCAAACCACGATGCCGGCCGATCGTCGAAGAACCCGAGGTCTTGGTTCTCGTCGAATGGTGAGGCGACTTGCCGGCAGTCGGACGCCGGCAGCCAGCCGATGCGATCCTCGCCGCCGATCGTGAATTGAATGTCGATATAGCGGCGGTGGATTTCCAGCGGTGATTGCTCATGCCCCCGCCCGGCCGCCCGCGCGACAACGGCGAAAACGCGGTCGCCGTCGATGTCGTATCGTCTCTCGGCGAGACTCGCCAGGTCTTCACGGCGCAGAAAGGCAAAACCCGCGGCAAAGCCTGGGTGCAAAGGGCAATAACGATCGGCGTTCCGAAGATGGTCGAGGATCATAATTTCCGTGCCTCTGCCTCTCCGTGCGAAAATAAACGACGGTTACAGTAGCGAATCGAGTTCGTCGACCAACCGCTCGAACCGGGCCAGCGCCGCGTCGACCGGTTCGGGCCGCTCCATGTCGACGCCCGCGTCGCGCAGCAAATCCAACGGGTCTTTCGAGCAGCCCGCGCCGAGGAAGTCGAGGTAGGCGGCCAGTTCCTTCGGCCCGCCGGTCGTGACGCGGTCGGCCAGCGCCATGGCGGCCGACATGCCCGTGGCATATTTATAGACGTAAAACGCCCGGTAGAAGTGCGGGATGCGGAAGCATTCGAGCGACAGTTCGTCGTCCAACGCGAAGTTGGGTCCGAAGTAGGCAGCCAGCAGTTCGCGGTAGGCGTTTTTGAACGTCTCGACGGTGAGCGGTTCGTTGGTTTCGGCCAGTTTGTGAGTCGTTTTCTCGAATTCGGCGAACATCGTCTGGCGAAAGATGGTTCCGCGGATCGCGTCGATCTGGCGGTTGATCAGATAGGCCCGGCGGCAGTCGTCCCTAGCCCGGTGCAGCAGGTGGTCGGCCAACAATTGCTCGTTGAACGTGCTGGCCACCTCGGCGACGAAAATAACGTAGTCGTAATAGGCGTAGGGTTGCTTGGCCGCCGAAAAATGGCTGTGCATCGAGTGGCCCGACTCGTGGGCCAGCGTGAAGACGTGGTCCAAGACGTCGGGCTGGTAGTTCATGAGGATGTAGGGCCAGCCGTCGTACGATCCGCAACTGAACGCGCCGCTTTGTTTGCCGCGATTTTCGTAGCGGTCGCACCACCGGCCGCGAAGGCCCTTTTCGAGGGCTCCGCAATAGTCGGTTCCCAGCGGCGCAAGCGCGTCGAGCACGAGAGCGACCGCCTGGTCCCATGAGTGGCGGACCTGGAGATCGCTGAGGATCGGCACGTACGTGTCGTAGGCGTGAATGTCGCGCAGCCGCATCTTGCGCCGGCGCACGTCGTAATAACGGTGCAACGCCGGCAAGTGGCGCCGGACCGACTCGATCAGATTCGTGTAAACGCTCTCGGGCACCTGGTCGGGAAACAGAGCCGCGGCGAGCGAGCTTGCGTGGTTTCGCGCCCGGGCGTAGTAGACGTCGCGCTGGACCGACCCGCGGAGCATGGCGGCCAGCGTGTTTTCATGGGCGGCGAACTGCCGGTAATACTGCGTGAACGCCGCGCGGCGAACGGTCCGCTTGGGACTGTGCAAAAGGGCAGAAAAAGTGGCGTGCGACAGTTCGACCGATTCACCCCGTTCGTTGCGGACGGTGCCGAAGCGGAGATCGGCGTCGTTGAGCTGGTGAAACGTCTGGCCGGCCGTTTGGGCCATTTCGGTCTGCATGGCCAGCAGCTTTTCCTCTTTGCGCCCGAGCGTGTGGGGACGATAGCGCAAGAGCCGTTCGAGGATCAGCCGGTAAGGCGCGAGCCGCCGATCGGCCAGGAAGCGGGACATCGCGGCTTTGGGAATGGCGAGAATCTCGGGCCGCAGATAGCTGGCCGCCTGGCTCGCGCGGCTTACGGCGCCCAGAAATCGGCCGTGCATGCGCTGATAGTCGCTATTGGCCGCGTCCTCGGCCGTCTTCAAAAAGGCATAAGTTCCCAGCCGCTCGCCAAGCCGGTCCATGTCGAGGTCGAACGCCAGGGCGGCGGCCAGATTTTCGGCTCCCCCGGCCAGCGTCCCCTGGAATCGGGCATAGCCGTCGATCCGCTTTTCCCACTTCACGAATGCCTTTTCCCAGGCGTCGTCGGTCGGGAACAAACTCGAAAGATCCCAGCAGTCGGACGGCTTGACTTCAGTACGTGCGGGGAGTTTTTTGGTTTTGCTCATTGATTCGTGTCAAAATATCATTTCATATTTTCGACCTTTCGTGTTTTCGTGATGAAAAAGACGGCTATCACGAAAGCACGAAATGGGGAAAACACGAAACGACTTCGTGGTGAAAAAAGCACGGTAGGCCGAATCGCGACCCGGCCCACGGACTTATCAAAGCCTATTCTCGTCAGGCACAGCCTGACCTACCCGTCCGCGTTGATTCTTGGTTTCCCTTCCTCGTTGTCCATTCCGGCGTTCTGTTTGATTTTCTCGATATCGAGCGAGTCGATCCATTTGGGTAGATTCGACCAGACTTTGTGAAAACCGTAGCCGCCCTCGCGCATCTCTTGGATCGCTTCGTCCTTCGACCAATCCTGAACGGCGATTCGGTAAATCGCGCACATCGTGCCCGTCCGGTCGGCGCCGTGCTGGCAGTGGACCAGGACGGGCTGTCGTTTGGGATCGGCGACAATCTGGAGAAATCGCACGACCTCTTTTTTCTCGGGATGCCATGTTTTCATCGTGATGTGTTCGTAACCGAGGCCTGTTTGGCCCAGTTCGTCGCGGTCGGAGTTGAACGACCGGAGGTTGACGATTGTTTTGATGCCGAGTTTTTCCTTGAGGTTTTTCATTCCCACGCCCGTTGGCTGGGCACTGCGATAGAGCGCGTCGGAGACTTTGTGGAGATTCGGCACGCCGTTGAGCGTGACCGGCTCGGCCCAGTTGGTCGGCCGCGAGGGAGCAGTGGGGGAAACTTCGCTTGCTTCAGTGGATTGGTTAATCGTCGGCTCCGGCGCATTGCCCGAACAACCGGCGACAGCCGCCAGCAGCGCAATCCGTGCGATCCATGCGGTAAAGATCATTTTTTCTCGACTCCGAATATGATCCTTGGTCTCCCTGGCCTATCTGTCTCATTCCTCGCCGATTTCGGCCAGCACTTCGTCGGGGATATTGAAGTTGGCCGAGACGTTTTGCACGTCGTCGTGGTCGTCGAGGCGTTCCATTAGTTTGAGCACCTTGCGGGCATTATCGGCGTCCAGGTCGATGGTGTTGGCCGGGATGCGCGTGATTTCTTTGACCTCCGGCTCGATGTCGGCGGCGGATAGGGCGGCGGCCACGTCGCGGAAGACGGTTGGGTCGCAGGTGATCTCGAAGTTTTTGCCTTGGGGCGAGACGTCGTCGGCGCCTGCCTCGAGGGCGATTTCCATGAGCGCGTCTTCGTCGGTCTGGTCGGAGGGAACGAGGAACAGCCCCTTCGACTCGAACATCCAGGCGACGCAGCCCGTGCTGCCGAGTTTGCCGTCGGCCAATTCAAATACTTTTCGGATTTCGGGAGCGGTTCGGTTGCGGTTATCGGTGAGCACCTCGCAGAGAATGGCCACGCCGCCGGCGCCGTAGCCCTCGTAGATGATCTCGTCGAGGTTGCCGCCGTCGAGTTCCCCGGTTCCTTTCTTGATGGCCCTTTGGATGTTGTCCTTGGGCATGCTCACGGCCTTGGCGTCGTCGATGGCATAGCGGAGTCGCAGATTGGCGTCGGGATCGCCTCCGCCCGACTTGGCCGCGATGATGATGGCCTTGGCCAGCTTGCTCCAGAGTTTACCCCGTTTCGCGTCGACGAGGGCTTTCTTGTGCTTAATGCCCGCCCAATGGGAATGACCTGACATGACCGTTCTCTTGGTTTTGCTGGTGTTTTGGAATGTCCTGGATTCAGGGCATATTGTCCAATTTCTATTATACAGCCGTCGTTTATTCTTGCTACTGCTTGGGGGTGTTCGCTTGTGTCTCGGCGTTTTTTCGTTTGACTTCGACGGCATTGGCTGCCTTGGGCTCATTGGCTTTGCGAAAGGCCTCGGCGGCGCGTCGCCAGGCGTCGTCCGCTTGGCGCATGTTGCCCAGCTTCAAATGGACTTCGCCCAGGTGGTCGAGGATTTCGCCGTCGGGCAGAAGAGTGGCCGCTTTTTCCAACTCGACGACGGCTTCCTGCAACCGGCCCGACTGGAACAGGGCCCAACCGAGACTATCGCGATAGGCGGCATTGTCGGGCTCGGCCGCGGCGGCCCGGCGAACCATGGCCAGCGACCGTTGGGGGTGCAGCCCCTCTTCGGCCCAGAGATAGCCCAGGTCGTTCATCGCTGAAACGTCGTCGGGAAATTCGTCGAGCACTTGTTCGAGGAGTTCGGCCGCTTTTTGCTTGTCGCCTAGTTTTACTTCGAGATGGGACGAGACGAGGCGAGCTTCGCGCAGGATCTGGCGCGTGCCGTCGTTGGAGTGGTTGCCGTCGAATCGGGCGATCAATCGCTCGTAGGCCGCCCGAGCGTCCTTGTTGCGGCCGGCGTGATAGAGGATCCAACCCTCGTGACTGGCCAACAGAGGCGAATTGGGGTTGAGCCGGCACGCCTCGCCCGCGGCGGCCAGCGCTTCGTCGGTTCGCCCGGCCAATTCCAACGCGCTGGCCAGGTAATAGTGGAAGATGGGCTTGTCGGTCTCGGGCGTTTTGGCTTTCACGGCGCGGCGAAAGACGTCGGCCGCCTGGCCGTACTGGTTTTGGGACATCAGGCTTCCACCCCACAAGAGCAGCACGTCTGAAACGTCGTCGGGCGCGGCCTTCGCGGCCAGTTCGAAAAAATGGCGCGCGTCGTCCGGTCGTTTTGCCTCGATGGCCAACATGGCCAAGGCCAACGGGACGTGGACGCCCAGCGCGGCCGGATTCGCGGCAAGCTGTTTTCCGGCGGCGGCGAAGAGCCGATCGATCAGCACGGCGTCGCCGGCCATTGCTTGAAGTTGGTCGCCGAGACCGCCAAGCGACGGATCTTCGGCGGCCGCCTTGCCCAGCACGTGTAGCACGTCGCCGAGCTTGCCCGACGTGCAATGGATCTTGAGCAGCCCGGCCCAGACGCATGGGCAGGGCTGCTTCTCCGACAGCCATTCATACAGGGTTGTTGCCCTTTCGAGCTGATTCGCGCCGACGAATTGTTCGGCCGCGAAGCGGGTCAGCGAGGCGTTGTCGGGATGGTCGGCCAGGAGCTTTTCAACGCGAGGGAGCAGCTCGTCCGATCGGTGCAGCCGGGCGAGGGCCTGGCGGAGCAACACATAGGGCTCCTCGCCATCGCCGGCGTAGTTCTCTCGGAAACACGCTTCCAGGTGGTCCAGCGCGGCGGGGGCCTGGTCGCGAGCCATCGCGATCCGCGCCAATTCGTATTGCAGCCGGCCGGCGTTCGGTTCCTCGAGATGGGCTTTCTTGAATGTCGATTCGGCCTCGTCCAGGCGGGCGGCAAGGAGGAAGAAATCGCCAAACAACCAATAGGGAGGATGAGGCAACTCGAACAGCTTTACGAGTTGGTCGCGCGAGAGGCCGATCGACTCGGGCCGTTCCAGCGCGGCGAGAACCTCGGCCGCACGGTCGGCCGCCTTCGCGTACTGCTCATTGGCCAGATGGATTTCCGCGAGTCGCCACCGGAGCACGACGTCCAGGGGCGTCTGTTTTTCGCCGGCGCGCCGGCCGAGCATGTTTTCAAAAAGTTGCGTCACGAGCCGCAGGTCCTCGTCGGTCGTCACGAGTTCGGCCAACTCGATGAGATCGGTCGGATCGAACGCGCCGGGATCCAATCGGGCCGCCGCCAGCAGATAGCGATCGCGGACCTCGGGCCATTGGAGTTTTTCGGCCAAGGCCACGATCGGCCAAACCGCGTTTTTCGCCGAAGGATCGTAGCGCAGCGCGCGCTGATAATGCCGAATGGCCTCGGTGTATTCCTTGCGATGCTGACAGGCTCGCCCGGCCGCGAAATGGGCCAAGGCGTGCGCGCGGTCCTCGTCGGCTTCGTCGGCCGGCCGGCGGGGAGCCAACGGTTCGGGCTGGTCCTCCAGGGGCAGTGCGTTGTCGAACCAACGCGACGGCGAAGTTGCTGCGCGGGGCGGGGCGTCGACCGCGTCGTCCGCCCTCGAGCCGACCGACAGCCAGGCGGCGGTCCCGAAATACAACAACGCGGCAAGACAAACGCGACCCAGCGGCCGCCTCGTCGGCCACGCGCCCATGTTTCGAAACATGGCCGGACCTCCGAAATCAACGAGGCTTGCGTTTGGCGAGACCGGAAACTTTCTTTTTTTTGCCCTTGGACGCCACCGAGGGTTTGCTCGCGGAAGAGGTCTTCTTGCGGTCGGCCGGCGAGGTTTTTTTCTTGGTTGCCTTCTTCGCTTCTACCTTTTTCGAAGAAGCCGGCTTGAAGTGTTTCGCGGCATCCGGCTTGCCTGCGCCCGCGGCGGGCTGGGATTCGGTTTTTCGGCCCGGGGTTTCCGCGCTCGGTTCGGCCGGTTTCTTCGCGGCGCCGCGTTTGGGCCACCGCTTCTTGGCCTGGGGGTCGACTTCCAGCAGCTTGTTGCGCAATTCGGCGGCGAACGGATTGGCCGTGAATTCGGCGCCCAACTGATGGAGGAGCGACCCAAATTCAATGCCTTTGTTCTTGGCGATGGCGCGTTCGAGTCCCGCGATCGAGCGTTCCTCGACTTCCTTGTCCGTGGCAAGGTCGAGAATCCGCATGACTTCCAGGGTGCCGGCGTCCAACGGAATCGAATGTCCGCCGAGGGCCGACTGGACGACGTAGGCAACCCCGAAAGGCGTGGCGCCTTTGATCTTTTTAATGGTTTCGGCGGCCGGGCCGAGGTTTTTTTTGCGGAGGCCCTCCAGGTCGAACGAATAGCTTGCCTCGAAGACGTGCTGCAACACTTGCTTGAGGCGAGTCGCGGCCGCCGGGGGGTCGGGCAGCCGCGCCAGGGTCTCCGTCAGCTCGCGGACCGAACTGACGCGGATCTCATTCCAATCGAAATACTCCTCGACCATCTTGGCGAAGGTCTCTTCGGCCACTTCGTAAGGCGCATCCTCAAGCAGGCACGCGAAAATCAGATGCTCCAGGACGGGCCGTTCGGCGGAAACCGACACCGGCTTGTAGTGTTTCTTCAAGACCTTGTGAAGCTTTGTGAACTGGGCGGATCGACTAGGTGCGCTCATGGCTCTTTATGACTCGAAAGAATTATCGGGTTCATGTTCCGTTGGGCGAGAAAGACGTTAACCACCGCACCCGCTCGGCGTTGGAGCGCCATGCCCTCCCTAACGTCGAACAGGCTCGACGACTAACTTTCTTTCCTTTTTTCTTCTCACGCATTTTTATTCCGCGGGCGACGGCTCGTCGTCGTCCTCGACCGGGGTTGGGTCGGGTTCCTTGGGTAAAACCTCCTTGAGGATTCGCGAGATTTCGATCGATTGTTTCACGCCCTGATCGAGCACGAAGTCGATGCGCGGGGTGTAGCGAGTGTCGATCCGCGAGGCCAGCTTCGACTGGAGAAAACCGGCCGCGTGTTGCAGGCCGCGCAGTCCCAGACTCTGCTTGGTTTCATCTCCCATGATCGAGACGTGAACCTTGGCGTTGCGCATGTCGCCCGACATTTCGACGTAGGTGACCGTCACGTCGCGGACCCGAGGATCGTTCAGCTCCGTTAAAATGGCCCAACTGACCACTTCTCGAACGGCTTCGGCGGCTTTTTCGACGCGACGCGAACGCATGGTGGTGCTATAGGGGTTGGTTGGCGACTCGTCGCCGTTAGAAGGTCCGAGCCACTTCCTCGATTTTGTACACTTCGAGCATGTCCCCTTCCTTGAGGTCGTTGAATCCGCGCAGCTTGATTCCGCATTCCATGCCCTCGCGCACCTCGCGTGCGTCGTCTTTCTCGCGTTTGAGCGATTCGAGCGGGTAGTCGCCGATCACGCGGTTTTCGCGGATCAAGCGAGCGCGGCAATCGCGCTGCACGGTCCCGGCCAACACGCGGCAACCGGCGATGGTTCCCACGCGGCTGATCAGGAAAAGCCGCTGGATCAGCACGCGGCCCAGTTCGGTTTCGCGCTTCTCCGGTTTGAGCATGCCTTCCAGGGCCGCCTTCAGGTCGTCGGCCACCTGGTAGATGATGTCGTAACGCCGGATTTGAACGCCGAGCCGCTCGGCGAGCACCCGGGCGGCCTCGTCGGGTACGACGCTAAAGCCGATGATAACGGCTTTGGAAGCGTCGGCCAGATAAACGTCCGCTTCGGTGATTCCGCCGACGGTCGCCTGGAGAATCCGAAGTTGCACCTCGGGATGTTCCAGCTTGCCGAGTTCCTTGCGGATCGCCTCGATCGAGCCGCGCACGTCGGCCCGGAGGATTATGTTGAGCGTTTGCACCTCTCCCTCGCCTAGGCGATCGTAGAGGTTTTCCAGGGTCACCTGGGGCCGCGTTCCGGCCAGCGACTCGGCTCGAACTTGCTCGGCCCGATGCTCGGCGATTTGCCGCGCCTGGGCGATCTCGGGCACGACGTGGAACCGGTCGCCCGCCCCGGGCGTTTCGTTCAGGCCCGTCAGATTCACGGGCGTCGACGGACCGGCTTCCTCGTGGCGGCGGTCGGGGTCGAGCGTGTCGTACATGGCCTTGACCCGGCCGTACGCCGTTCCGCAGACGACGACGTCGCCGACGTGGAGCGTTCCTTGTTGGACGAGCACCTTGGCGACGACGCCCAGCCCTTCGTGCAGGGACGCTTCGAGGCACGTGCCGAAAGCCGGCCGGTCGGGATTGGACCGGTATTCGTGGAGTTCGGCCACGGTGAGGAGCGTGTCGAGCAGTTCGGCCACGCCGTCGCCCTTGGTGGCGCTCGTTTTGACGACTTCGATGTCGCCACCCCATTCGCTGGGCAGAAGCTCGTTGGCTGCCAACTGCTGGTAGGTTCGTTGTGGATCGACTCCCGGCAGGTCGATCTTGTTGAGGGCCACGACGATCGGCACGCCTGCGGCCCGGGCATGGCTGATGGCCTCTTCCGTCTGGGGCATGACGCCGTCGTCGGCGGCGATGACCAGGACGGCGATGTCCGTGACGTTGGCGCCGCGTGCCCGCATGGCGGTGAACGCCTCGTGGCCCGGCGTGTCGACGAACGCGATTGGTTGGCCGTCTTTTTCGATTTTATAGGCGCGGATGTGTTGGGTGATGCCTCCTTTTTCGCCGGAGACCACGTCGATGCCGAGGATGCGATCTAAGAGGGACGTTTTGCCGTGGTCGACGTGTCCCAGGAAAGTGATGACCGGGGGCCGTGGTTCGAGCATGGCCGTGTCCTCTTCCTCGTGTTCCACCGCGGTGAGGACCTGTTCCTCGAGTCCGACGGGACGGCGAAAATCGACCTCGACGCCCAGTTCGACGGCCAGAAGTTCTGCCGTTTCGACGTCGAGTTCGGCGTTGATGTTTACTGCGGCGCCGGCGCCCATGGTCAGCAGCTTGCCGAGCACGCGGCTCGCTGGAACGCCGACGGCCTCGGAGAAGGTCCGAATCGTGCAGGGCATGTCGAGCACGACGTTGTGCTTTCGCGGGGCTGCCGTGTTGGTGCCGATGCGGCGGATGCGCCTGACGGTGCGGCGCGTGGTCTTGGTTTCTTCCTCTTCGTCGGACTTGCGCCGCCGGGAGCTGGATCGTTTGCGCTTCAGTTGACGTTGTTCGCGTCCCCCGAGCGTGATGCTGTCGTCGGGGGCGGCGGCGCCCTTGCCGCGGCGGCCACGTCCGGAGGAAGGCAACGTCAACTCGGGCGTTTCGGCCGCCGGCGCGCCCTTGGCGACCGGGCCCTTTTTCTTGGCCGCGCGTTGTTTTTGCTCTTGCTCCTCGATGTGCTTGGCCAGGGGCTTCTCGCCGGTGCGACCGGCGCGGATCGCGTCTTTTGGCAGGCGAATGTCCGGTTTTTGCGCGGCTGGTTCCTGGGGTTTCGCCGGCGCCGCGGGCTGCTGGGAGATCGGTATCGGCGCCAACTTGATGGTTGGGCCGTTTCTTTCAGCCGGTGTTTTAGGCGGTTTTTTGCGCGAAGGTTTGGAGGGAACCGCCGGAGGAGCGATCGGGGGAGCTTCGGCGGCCGGCGTGGCTTCGGCGGCGGACGCGATTTCGCTCGGCGGGGCGGGCGCCGGCGTCTCAACGCCGCTCGACGCCGTCGCGGAAAGATCCTCGCCGGCGGCCGGTTCCGCCTTGTCGCGCCGGGTGGGTAAAACGGGAACTTTGCCCCCGGCCATCGTGCCGCCCGGCCCGATGTAATCCTCGCGCCGCAGCGCTTCGGTCGTTTCGGCCGTTCGCGTGCCGGGTCGTTGCGCGGCCGGCTGGGCCGGGGCGCCTCGACCGCGGCGATTGATATAGGCCTTGACGGTCTCGACTTCTTCCTCGGTCAAGTTGGCCAGCGCAGACCCCTTGCCTGTGACACCCGCCGCGGTGCATAGGTCGACGAGTGTCTTACTGTCGAGGTTCAGTTGCTTGGCTAACGCATAGATGCGAACGGACAACGCAACTCTCCCTGGTCATGTCGCCGTGGTGGGTCTGTTTGCCCGGCGACTTCTTTCCCAAAATACTTCCGTTACATAGGCACCTTCTCCCTATCCAACGTCGCTTCGGGAATCCATCTTGGTGATTTGGATTCCTATTTCCCGCGCGATGCCGTCGCGATTGCACGCGTCGTTACTCGGGGCGGTGGGTTCCGGCGGCGTCCTTGGGGTCGTCGGTGGCGTCTTCTTCATCCGGGGCGATTTCGTCGCCCGGGGTCTCCGCGGTCGGTGCGGCATCTGATTCCACGTCTTCGGAAAGCGAATTCTCGACGGACGGCGTTTCGTCCGAATCCGTCTCGGCGGCATCCGTCTCGGCCGCCGCTTCGCCGTCGGTTTCAACTTCCGCTTCAGCCGCTTCGAGCCGTTCCCGCTCGCGCTGGGCCCGGCGCTGCTCGGCGGCGACCTTTTCGGCTTCGAGCGCTTTGGCTTCGGCCTGCTCGATGATGTGTTCCACTTGTTCCTCGGCGAGCCCGCCGCCCATCTCGCTCAAAACGTCCGGCTCGATGACCGACAGGTCGTCGTACGACAGGAATCCCTCGCCAACCAGTTTTTCGGCCAGCTCGTCGTCGATTCCCTCGAGCGCCGAGAAACCCATCACGGCCTGCTCGATTTGTTCGTCGAGTTCCTCGCGGGTCATGATTTCGATGTCCCAGACGCACAGTTTGCTGGCCAGGCGGACGTTTTGCCCGCGGCGTCCGATCGCCAGCGAAAGCTGGTCCTCGCGCACGAGGACGATCGCGCGGCCGAACATCTGGCAGAGGATGACTTCGTCGACCTCGGCCGGCTGAAGGGCGTTGGGAATGAGCACCTGCATGTCGTCGCTGTAGCGGACGATGTCGATTCGCTCGCCGGCCAGTTCGTCGACGATGTTCTTAATCCGGTTGCCTCGCACCCCGACGCACGCGCCCACGCTGTCGACCCGCTGGTCCGAACTCGACACAGCGATTTTGGTTCGGTAGCCTGGTTCCCGGGCAATGGCCCTGATCTGGATCACGCCGTCGGCGATTTCGGGAATTTCCTGCTCGAACAGGCGGCTGACCAGGTGGTGCCGGGTGCGGCTGAGGATGACTTTGACTCGGCTGCCCGCCTTGCGCACATCGCACACGACGGCGCGGATTCGCTCATTATTATGGAGCGTTTCGCCGGGAATCTGCTCGCTTCGGGGCAAAATGGCCTCGACGTTGCCCAGCGACACGGTCGCCGCGCCGCCCTCGTAGCGCTGGATGACGCCCGTGACCAATTGGTCCATCAACTCGTGATATTCGTCGAACAGTGTGTCGCGTTCGGCCTCGCGGATCTTCTGGATCATGACCTGTTTGGCCGTCTGGGCGCCGATCCGCTCGGCGATGTCCTCGGGCGTCATGGCGACGCCGTCGCGCACGCCGGAAATTTCTCCCGTTTCGCGGTCGATCGCGATGGTAATCTCGTGTTCTTCGCCATAATGGCGCTTGGCGGCCGAGAGGAGCGCGGCTTCGATCCCTTCGAACACAATCGATTTATCGATGTTTTTGTCGCGGTGTATGGCGTCCACGATCCGCAACACTTCGCTTGGATTCATCGATGTTCACTTTCCCATCGAGGGACGGCTGCTGGCGAGTGACAATCCCGGAGGTTCTGACGATTGAGCCGACCGAGTTTATTCGTACGGATTTCGTTTTTCGCGCGCACCAAAACACGCCGATCCGCGACTTCGCTTGCGCGAATAATCGCCGGGCCAGGGCGTCATGGCCGCGCGAGGCAAAAAAAACGCCCCACGCTCAAGCCATCCCCGCCCGAGCCGATCGGGTGCCGGATGCCCGAAACTTCTGCGTGTCCACAACTTAGCGAAACACGTAATCTGGTAAAGATACCGGCCCGCCAGCCGAGTGTCAAGCGGGCCAGAGCCCAGATGGAATCGACCAATCGTGACAGTAGAGGGATAAAATGGCCCAAAAGCGGGGTATTGTTTTGAAATAAATTAGGCTCGGAAGCAGTACGTGCCGGGCGCTACGTGCTTGGCAACCTGATAAAAAAGGCTTTTTCAGCCAACAGAACATCTAATTTCATGGTCCATTGTTGTCAGGCACAGAGTGCCTGGACCTACCTTCTGTCAGGCACGGGGTGCCTGGACCTAC
>JAFGAY010000004.1 GCA_016933425.1 Pirellulales bacterium | reverse complement strand
GCCTGGACGTATTGGAAGTCGCCAGGAATGGCTGCGTCGGGCATGAGACTATTGGCAAACAAAGGTGTTGTATATCACAAAAATATCACATATTGCCGTCCACTAAGCGACAACACGACCCAACGGGATTGCAACGCAAGATCAAGATGCAGAATGACTTATGTACAATCTCGGCAATAGGCGGCAACATGAGACAATGACAATTTTCAGGTTCAGGACCTAGTGGGAGTTAATCCCGTGCAGGTTCAAGTCCTGTCTTCGGCACTGTGGCACAAGGACTTACGTCCGTGCGGCGTAAGTCCTTTTTTTAGGCCCTTTCGGATGATGACGCACCGCTATTGCGGTTGGTTTTCAGGGGGGTGTTCTGAAAGGGTGGCGCGGGAGGCCGGGTCGCGATCCGGCGTCAATGGTTTATTACGCCAGGTCGCGACTTGGCCTACAGCTTCTCCGAGAGGCCGGACGTCATGAACTCCCGCGAGCGCGTACGACGTGCCATCCGTTTCGAACCGCCCGACCGGCTTCCCTGCGCCGAGGATTTTTGGGACGGGACCATCGAGCAGTGGCGGCGCGAGGGGATGCCCTCGGTCAAGCCGGAGGACTATTTTGATTTGGATTTGTGCGGCATGTCGTTGGACGCCTCGCCCCGATTCGCGCAGGAAATCCTCGAACGGGGCAACGGCATGATTACTTATCGCGACCGGTTCGGTTACACGGTGCGCAAGCAGGACGGGGTGTCGGGCAGCATGGAGTATTCGGACCACGCGACCACCGACCAGCAGGCGTGGGACCGGATCAAGCCCCGATTTTCGCTTTCCTCCGACCCAGCCGAGCCGGCGCGGATCGACGACGCTTCGTATTTCGCCCATTTCGATCCCTATCCGAGCTGGGAGGAAGCGGCGGCCAAATATGAGCGTTTGCGTGCGACGGGCCGGTATCTGCATTTCACCACGTACGGTCCCTGGGAAGCCACCTGGCGCCATCGCGGCATGGACAAGCTGCTGATGGACGTCGCGCTCGAACCGGATTGGCTGCGCGACATGGCCGACACCTACATGAATCTGGTCATCCGGATTCTCGAACGCTGCCTCGAACTGGGAATGAAGCCCGACGCGGTTTACCTGATCGAGGATCTCGGCTCGACCCGATCGCTGCTTTTTTCACCGGCGAGTTGGCGGGCGACGCTGGGGCCGTCGATGGCCCGGCTCGGCGAATTCTTGCATCGTCACGAGATTCATTTTTGGATGCACTCGTGCGGCGCGATCCACAACCTAGTCGACGACCTGGTCGAGCGCGGCCTCGACGTGCTCAATCCGCTTCAGGCGTCCGCAGGGATGGACGCCGTCGCGCTGCGCCGGCGCTACGGCAAACGGCTAGCCTTTTGCGGCAATATCGACGTCCATAAGATGACCGGCCCGAAAGAAGCGATCCACGAGGAGCTGAGGGCCAAGGTTCCGCTGGCCAGGGAGGGCGGCTACATTTTCCACTCGGATCATTCGATCCCCCCGACGGTCGCCTTTGAGCGATACGTTTGGATTCTTGAAACCGCGCGCAAGCTGTTTCGCGGCTGACGTTGAAGCGTGCCGCGCGAAAAGGCTCAAGGCAGGATTGCTTTGCGCCGAACATCCCTACCTCGGAGGCATATATATTACACCCGTAATAACCAATCTTTAACGACTTTTCCGGTCGCAACGAGTTTAGCTGTTGTCACCTCTTTTCCCCCAAAGTATTATCAAAATTGTCATTGGGACTTGTGCGCGCGCCCTCAACCGCTCTTAGAACGTGTTTGGAAATGCGTGAGACGCTTTGGCCAACTGGGGGTGGTTCGGCCCAGGTAGTTGTCAAACCCTGCTCCACCGGGACAAGCCCGGTGGGGATTATGATCGCTAAAACGAATTTCAAAACACGCTCTTAGAGTATCAATTCCCGGGCATGTCCGCCGGGTGGACCTTATGGAAGTGAAACTGACCGTAGTCGGCGGCAAGGCGAATAAGCGCGAGGTGGTGATCAATCTGCCCGCCACCATCGGCCGTAGCCGCGATGCCGATTTGACGGTGGGTCACCGCATGGTCAGCCGCAAGCATTGCGAGACGTATCTGGACGACGGCGTCATGATGATTCGCGACGTCGGCTCGCTCAATGGGACGTACGTCAAGGGACGCCGCGTTCGCTCGGCCCCGCTGCTTCCCGGCGCGAAGTTCACGATAGGACCGATCACGTTCCGCGTCCATTATCAGCACTCGGGCAAACGCGCGAAGTTGCCGCCGATCGTTCCGGCCGAGCCGGACGAGGAAACCGCGGTGCCCGAGGCCGAGGCGAAGCCCGCTCCGGCGAAGTCGCGGCCCGCCAAAAAGTCGCCCGACGCCGAGCCGGCAGCGCCGGACGCGCCGGCCAAGAAGCCGAGCGCGAAAAAGCCTTCACCGGCCCCGATCGCCGCCGAGAAGGAGCCCGACTTCGTCGTCGTCGAGGAAGAAGACGACGATTTTGAATTGGCGTTGGAGGCCGATTTGGACCGCATCGCGAAGCAGTCCGCGCCGGCGTCGAAGAACTCGAAGCCGAAGCCGGCCGAGAGCAAAAAGCCCGCGGAGCAAGAGCCCGACTTCGTGGTTGTCGAGGAGGAAGACGACGATTTCGAGTTGGCGTTGCGGGAAGACCTCGGGAAGAACTCCAAGCCGTCGCCGGCGGCGGGCAAAAACGCCAAGCAGAAGCCCACCCCGAGCAAAAGCGGCCCGGAGAAGGATCCCGAGGACCAGTTGCTCGACGATTTTTTGAACGATCTTCAGTAGGGCGGGCGCATTCTCCGGCGAAGAGATATCGGGCAGTCCGCTTCCAAGAGCGTCAAACCGATTGCCGATAGGTGGCGGCTGGCCAACCTGATCGCGGGCCTCGACTCAAGCGTCTTGCTGATCGAAAAACGTCCGACGATCGAAAATGCCCCATGGCCGATTGTTCGCGGAGTTGTCCACGGGCGTAAGAAAGATGCTTTCAATACGCTACTTCCGCGGTTCGAGTGGTTTGACGCCGTGACTTGGGACGATCATAATCGATCGTTCCAGGTAGCCGCTTCCCGGTTTCCCGCGATATAATCCTCAGGCTCAGGCATGGAAGACGCCGCAAGCCATTGTTTCTCAACGACTTACACAGCAAGCGCCCGTAGCTCAATGGATAGAGCAGCGGACTTCTAATCCGCAGGTTGCAGGTTCGAGTCCTGCCGGGCGCGCTTGAGGGGGTAAACTGGAAGGGGGGCTGAGAGGGGTGGATGGGTCGCGATTGTCGGCGGCCGTTTTTTTAACGAGTTGGTTTTTGACTTATTTGATCATCCACCACATGGGAGACTCGCCATGAAACGGCTAAAGGGTTTGTTCCTGAAAACGATCGCGGCGGGCGTGCTGGTTGCCGGAGTCGCCGTGTTTGGTCCCGTCGCGGCCGCGGCGCCGCCGTCCGGCGACGGCGAGACGGCGGCCATCGAAAAGCTCTACCGGTTGGAACGGCTTCCCCGACTGCGGACCGGCGAGACGTGCAAAATGTTCAGCAGCTACGACCGGACCGGCGGCAACGACGACGGTTTCGCGGGCACTTATTCCAAGCTCCGAGTCGAAAACGGCAATAGCGTGCTGGCCGAGATGACCGGGGCGGGCTGCATCGAACGCATCCACATGCCCCACTCGATCTATCAAAAACCGGGGCTTTTGGGCCGCAAGGGCGAACACATTCGCATCTTTGTCGACGGCAAGGCGACGCCCGTGCTCGACGTTCCCTTGGAGGACGTTTTTCGCGGCAAGATCGACGGATTTCCCAAGCCGCTGGTCGGCGAGGGCTCGGGCGGCCACTACTGGTACGTGCCGATTCCCTACCGCAATGGCTGCAAGGTCGAAGTCGACGGAACCGACGTCCGATTCTACGCGGTCGAGTATCGGACCTATCCGAGCGACAAAGGAGTTGTGACGTTCCAGAATCCGCCGACCGACAAACAGCGCAAAGCCCTGGCGGCGGCCGCCAAGGCGTGGGCATCGTGCGGCGATCCGCTCGCGCTGGACGTTACCGAAGCCGAGCAAGCGGCCAAGGTGGAAAAGCCCGTCCGGCTCGCGGCGGGCGAATCGCTGGAAATCGACCTGCCGCCGGGACCCCGCATGGTTCGCGCGGTGTACCTGTCGGGCGATCCGGAACAGTTGAGGGACGCGGGCGCCGTGCGGTTGAAAATCCACTGGGACGGGGCCGAGCAGCCGGCGGTCGACGTGCCCTTGGATTATCTGTTCTGCCAGGCGATGCGGCCCGGGGCGTTCCGTTCGCTCTTGGTGGGAAACGGCGAGCAAGGCTGGTACAATTTCATGCCCATGCCCTACGGCAAGTCGGCGCGGATCACGCTCGCGGCCGACAAGCCTTTCGAAGGCAAGCTGGCGGTCGTGACGAGCGAACTGCCCGAAGGGAACGGCGAACTGGGTTATCTCCACGCCGTCTACCACGAATCGCTGCCGACCGAGACGGGCAAATTCCATCCGTGGTTGTCGCGCGAAGGCCGGGGACATTATGTCGGCACGTATCTGGTCACCGACGGGCAGACCAAGCACAAAATGCCCGTCTGGCTCGAAGGCGATGAATGGTTCACCTGCGACGGCAACCTGCACATTCACGGGACGGGATCGGAAGACTACTTCAATTGCGGCTGGTACGCCACGCCCGGCCGGCTTATGGGACCCTGCGCGTTCCCGTTGCATGGATTTCCGATTTACGACAGGCACGAGGGGAGCGAGCGGGCCGCGGCGTTCCGATGGCACGTGGCCGACCCGATTCCTTATGAAAAGAGCATCGAGGCCAAAATCGAGCACGGCGGCACGAACGACATCAACGCCAACTATCGCAGCGCAGCATTTTTCTACGACGCGGAGCCGTAGGCCCGTTTTTCGTACCACGAGAGTACGGAGGGCGCGGAGAAATTGGTCCGACGGAACGCCGCGCGGCGCGTTGCCGCCAGCGAGGCCATTTTCAACGAATCACTTTGCACGAGGGTAGGGCCTCGCGCAGCTTCTTGATGCCCGCGTCGGTCACGTTGGTCTGGCGCAGGGCAATCGACCGAAGCGATTTCAGGCCCGCCAGTCGCGAGAGGCCGGCGTCGGTAATGGCGTTTTGCTCGAGGTCGAGCGTTTTCAGGTTTTTCAGTCTGGCGAGCGACTTTAGACCCTCGTCGGTCACGCGAGTGTCCTTGAGCGACAAGTACTCAAGCTCTTCGAGCTTCGCCAGGTGGGCCATGCCCTTGTCGGTCGCCAGGATGTGCCACAGATTGAGCCAACGGAGCTTGGGGAACCGTTCCAGGTGGGCAAGGCCCGCGTCGTCGACGTCCGTCTCGCTCAAATCGAGTTTTTCAAGCTTCGGCAAGTCGCCCAGCGCGGCCAGGCCCGAGCCGTTGATTCGCGTGTCGCGCAGCGACAACTGTTTCAGTTGCTTCATTCCGGCCAGGCGTGCCAGTCCGTCGTCGGCGATGCCGGTGCGCATCAAGTTCAGGTTTTCCATGCGCGTCAGCGGCGCGAGATGGCGCAGTCCTTCGCTGGAAATGGCCGTATCCTCGAGCGACAAGGCAACGAGATTCGTCAGTTTTTCGAGATGTTCGAGCCCGTCGTCGGAAATCGACGAGCGAAGCTGCAGGCTTTTCAGATTCGTCAATCCCTCGAGATGTTCCAGCCCAAAGTCGGTGATCATCATGCACCCGCGCACGTCGAGGGCCTTTAATTGTTTCATTCCGGCCAGGTGGGCCAATCCATCGTCGGAGATGTTGTTGTAAAGAAGATAAAGGTTCTGAAGGTTGGGCAACTTGGCGAGATGCGCGAGGGCCTGGTCGGTCATGGCGGGCGTGCGGCGGAGGTTGACGCTCTTGAGCGCGCGCATCGACGCCAAAGCGGCCACGCCCTCGTCGTCAATCCGCGTGTTGAATAGCGTGAGGTCGACCAACTCGGGAAAGTTTTCCAGTGCCGCGACCGCCTGGTTTGTGATTCCGACGCCCCAGAGTTTGAGTTTGCGCGCGTGGTGCAGGGGGGCGAGCCGGACCACGTCGTCGTCCGTGGCACGGCACTGTTCCAGATCGATTTCGACGACGCGGCCCGCCGCATCGCGTTTGATTTTTCCACCCAACTCGTTGATTCGCTCGACGGCCGCCGCCTGGCGATCGTGGTTTGCTTGCGGTTCCGCGCCGAGGAGTTCCGCGATTCCGCAACCGGTCATGCCCATGACAATCGAGGCCACGACGAGCCGATGACAAAATTTGTAACACTTCAGCCATCTGAAGTGGTTTTTGGTTCAGGTAATGGTGGTAGTTGTCGGGTAGTAAGGTAGGTGGCCAGGGCATT
>JAFGAY010000025.1 GCA_016933425.1 Pirellulales bacterium | reverse complement strand
TCGCCTTTCGCTCCGCGAAAGTAGCGGTCAATCCACGCTACTTTCGCGGAGCGAAAGGCGACAGAAGGCTTTCCGCAACAGAAACTAATTTGGCAAAATCTTTTTTGTGACAGTATATTGCATTGTGGCATAATCACAGGCGTGCTATGGTGCATGGCAATGGGCAAGGTGGGTGTTTCTTTCCTGTGAGGTGTACCGTGGTAAAGATGATTGCTTGTTCGTTCTGTTTGTTGGCCGGTCTTCTGGTGAGCGACTCGCTTGGTTTGGACATTACCGTTTCGCCGCATGTTCTTGTGGTGAAGGCCCCTGGGGAGGTCGTGACGGTTCATACGGATATCGCTTATGGGGCGGTCGGCGATTGCATGCTGAACGTTAATGGCTCGGGCCTCGCGGTCACCACGTTTGCCGACAATTGTGGCAATTTGGTGGTTCAGTGTTCACGCGCGGATGTAGTGGCCGTTCTTGGCGACGGCGCGACGACGGCCGATTTCACGCTGACCGTCGATACGGTCGCCGGATCGTTTTCCGCTTCTGATTCGGTCGCCGTGAAACGATAACACGGCTGATTTTAAACGCAAGCCAAACCGCGACTGTGAGGGAGCGGCGCCGTGCGCGATACAAAACGGCCGCTTCCTTACGGTCGCGGTTCGGTTTTGCGGTGCTAGGCCGTTTGGCGACATGATTTGCCGCCGGCCAGATAGGCGTCGCCGTAGCGGCACTCGACGTACCACCGCTTGAGCCGCAGCAGTTGAGCACGCAGCCGGGCCGACGCAAAAGAGGTCAGCCGGTAGCTTGTCACGACCGACGTGAGCCAGTGTTCCTTAACGGCCAGCGAACCGACGCCCATATCGAAATGCGCGTCGCCGCGCTCGAAGCTGTCGCGGAACATCAGATATTGGAGCACTTTGCCCGGCCCGAGAGGGGCGGCCGCCGGATCGAAGCCCATCCGCAGTCCAAAAAGCCGGCCGTCGCGGCGGTAGTTGTAGACAAACGCGATTGGCCGGCCGTCGAGTTTCAACAGGCACAGATCGAGTGCCCCGGCTCGCGCGGCCGCCGCGTGGGCGTCGCGTAAAAACGCGGCCACCGACCCATGGCACAGCGTGCTGCCCGTGGCCGAACCACCCTGCCAACTCGCCCGGGCCAGTTCGACGCACGCTTCGTAGAGGTCCCATCGTGGATCGTCCTCGCCGGCGGCCGTTCCCTTGGGCCGATAGCGAACGAACTCGAGCCGACCGGCCGTTTCGAGCCGGCGATGATAGCGGCGAATGCTTTCGCGCCACTTGCCGGTCCGCGACTGCCAGTAGTCGTCCCACGCGCCGGCGAGATCGACCACGGCCGCGCGGTCCCACGCCTGGCGATGGGGCGCCAGACCGACGGATTCCATGGTTTCGCGGGTCCGCCCTTGGTCGGTTCCCTCGTCGTCGACCCAGCGGAGATCCATGAGATCCCAGTCGCGCGGCGTCCGGCCCAAATGTTCGAGGCCCAACCGCAGCATGGCCGCCGGATCGGGGCCGATCGGGCCATAAAACGTGCCCCAGTCGTGCAACGGGTAGGTCAAAACGCGAACCGTCCCGGCCCGAGTCTTTTCCAGTCGAACGACCAGCGGAAGAATGCCGACGGGCCGGTCGCCGTCCCAACCGATGAGCACGCGGAGACGCTGATCTCCGCCAAAATGCTTCCAATAGACCAAGAGCCAATCGAGCGACTGAAAAAAGGTTGCCCCGGGCGTTTGGCTCAACATGGCCTTCCACAAAAGCGTGTAACGCTCGAGCCGGGCGACGTCGTTGATTTCCTCGACCTGGTGCATCGGCGGCATAATTATCGGGACGGCGCGGCAATGGGGCGAATGGCAGGATTAGCCAGTGCTGCCTATCCATTGGATGCAAGCGTTGTGCCGGGAAAACACGCCAGGACGGATATGGAGGGATTCATGTCCTAACCAATTGACTGGCAAAGATATGCGCGTCCCCCATGGAATGTTCTCGCGACGGCCGGCGGGCAACCCCCTGTGGCGAAAACGCAACAAGCGAGTGTCGTGAAATGCACGGGTCGGCCGCCCGATGCAAGAATGCTCGGTGGTCAAAATAGGCAAAAATCGTGGGGCGAGTCGTTACACACATCCTGGCATGGAGGGCCACGCTCCGTCGTGGCCTTCCAGTTTGGCCCTCCATCCATAATCTTGTCGTGTATCGCCATCAATCGTTATTGCAACCGAACCAACTTGGGACTGGACGAACCGATAGCCAAGCGGCTAGGATGACCGTTGTCGACATTGCAAAATCCATGCTCCGTGAGCGACACGCTTACCACGTCATCACACCAAGGACGTCCCATGCCCGCCGAGACGCTGGAACTCATCGCCCAATTGCAGGAAAACATCGGCCGCGCCGTGCTCGGCAAGACCGACGTCGTGCGCCGTTGCATTATCGTTCTGTTGGCCGGCGAGCACGTCCTGTTGGAAGACGTGCCCGGCGTCGGCAAAACGCTGCTGGGCAAGGCGCTGGCGCGGAGCATCTCGGGCACGTTTCACCGGATCCAATTCACGCCCGACCTGTTGCCGGCCGACATCACCGGCGGCAGCGTCTACGACTCGCATACGAAAGAGTTTTCGTTCGAGCGAGGGCCGGTGTTCGCCAACGTCGTTCTGGCCGACGAGATCAACCGCACGACGCCGCGAACGCAAAGCGCGCTGCTGGAGGCGATGAGCGAGAGCCAGGTTTCGGCCGACGGCAACACGTATTCCCTCCCCTCTCCGTTCATGGTCATCGCCACGCAAAACCCTCTGGAATTCGAGGGAACCTATCCGCTGCCCGAAAGCCAGTTGGACCGTTTCCTCATGCGCATTTCGGTCGGTTATCCCGACCGGGCGGACGAACTCGAAGTGTTGCGAAGCCACCGCGAGGGCGAGCCGGTCGACCAGCTCGCCCCGGTTCTCACCGCTGAGCAGGTCGTCGCGCTTCAGGCGGAGGTTCGCCGCGTTCGCGTCGACGACGCGATTAGCGAATACTTATTGAATTTCGTCCACGCGACGCGTCAATGCGGCGAGTTGCACGTCGGCGTAAGCATCCGGGGGGCGTTGGCCCTTTATCGGGCAAGCCAGGCGGCGGCCATGCTCGCCGGACGCGACTACGTCGTTCCCGACGACGTAAAAACGCTGGCCGTTCCCGTGCTGTCTCATCGCGTCATCAGCAAAGGCTACCTCCACGGCGGCCAACGCCAGGCGACCGAAATGCTCATCGAACGGCTGGTCAATGAAACCCGGGCACCTGATTGAAGAGGGATTGGGGATTAGGGATTAGGGATTGGAGAATGGGCGTTTCCTGTTCACGAATCCCCAATCCCTAATTCCCAATCCCCGGATGGTCCATGTCCCTATCCACATCCCTCGCAAAGCCGTTTCGCACGACCGTTTGCCGCGAGACTTGGTATTATCTGGGCGTGCTGGCGATTGTGGCCGGCGCCGCCATGTTTCGCGAGATCAACTTGCTGCTGGTGCTGGCGGGCATGATCGCCGGGCCGCTCTGGCTGAACTGGCACATGGTCCGGTCGAACCTGCGCGGACTGCGCGTCGAGCGGCGGATGCCCCGGGGCGTCCGCGCCGGCGACCCGCTGACGGTCGGCCTCGAACTGGCCAACTCCCGGCGTCGTGGAAGCTGGGCCGTCACGGTCGAGGATCAGATTCGGCGCAACGGTCGCGACGCGCTGCGTCCCCAAGCGTATTTTCCCTACGCCGGCCCGCGCCAAACCATTCAGCAAACGTATCGTGCTCGGCTCACCGAACGCGGCTCTTACGACGTGGGCCCTATGCGGCTGTCCACCCGATTTCCCTTTGGTCTGTTGAAACGAACCACCACGGTCGGCGGGCGCGAGTCGCTCGTCGTGCTTCCTCGGCTCGGGCGGCTCACCCAGGCGTGGCTCGCCCGGCATCACGAAGCATTCGAGGGAGCCGGGCAGCGCCAACAACGGTTTACGCGGGTCGAGGGCCAATTTTACGGCGTTCGTTTCTGGCGCAACGGCGATTCGCGCCGTTCGATTCACTGGCGCGGTTCGGCGCGGCACGGCCAGCTTGTCGTGCGTCAGTTTGAGCAGCCGCGCAACCGCGACGTCGCCGTGCTGGTCGAACTCTGGCAACCGCCCGCCGCGGACGACGACGCCCGCGATAGGGTCGAGCTGGCCGTCAGTTTCGCGGCCACCGTCGTCGCGGACCTGTGTCGCAAGGGAAACGCGGCGGTCGCGCTGGCCACGACGGCCGCACCGGCCGAGATGCTCGGCGGGCCCGGCTCGACGGGCCTCGCGCATGACATGTTGCGACACCTGGCGTTGGCCGACGCCGCGCGTGAGGACCGATTGCCCAAGCTGCTCGAAAACGTTCTCGATCGGATTGCCGGCGGCCATGAAATTATTTTGATCAGCACGCGCGACGTCGACCTGAACGATCCCCAGCGATTCGCCGGTCCGCGGCAAGACCCCTCTTGGGCGGCCACGGTGCGGCGCATCCGCGTCGTCGATGCATCGGGACCAACGCTGGAACGATATTTTCAGGTGGAATAAAACGAAGAGGGGATGGAAGTTTGGGGATGGAAGTTTGGGGATTGGGATTTGGGGATTGGGATTTGGGGATTGGGATTTGGGATTTGGGGATTTGGAGGACCGGTGAATATCGAATCTGAGATTTGAAATTTGAGATTTGGGATT
Organism: Pirellulales bacterium; assembly: GCA_016933425.1. Lineage (GTDB taxonomy): Bacteria > Planctomycetota > Planctomycetia > Pirellulales > Thermoguttaceae > UBA11386. The sequence goes on along the minus strand of JAFGAY010000025.1, from coordinate 10,961 downwards.
TGAGATTCAAGCGGTGGGCGGTTTTGTCTGTGTATTTGAGACGTCATGAAGATCGAACGATCACTGCAAATCAATGTGGCCATGTTGGCCATCGCGAGCAACTTGTTGTTTGCGATGGGACAGCATGATTCGCATCTGCCGGTGTTGGTGGTCGTTGCCGCCGTCGCGTCGCTTTGGTTGACGGACGCGCGCGGCTGGTTTCGGCTCAACCGGTTAGCGGCGACCGTTCTGGCCGTTGCCGTTTTCGCGATGCTCGCCCGGCGGATGTTTTCCTGGGACAATGTCGATTCGATCCGCACGATTGCCCGATTGCTCGTCTATTTACAGGTCATTCTTCTCTTCGAGCGCAAGGACAGCCGGGTCTATTGGCAGTTGATCGTATTGAGCCTGTTGTTGCTGGTCGTGGCCACGGTGTTCAATCAGGGGTTCTTGTTCGGTTTGTTGATGGTTGTATATTTGTTCCTGGCCATTTCGGCCATGGCCTTGTTGTTTCTCTATCGCGAGTCGCGGCGTCACGCGCCGGCCGAGTCGCGCCCGACCGGCGCGTCCGGCGCCACCGCCGCGCGGCGGTGGCCGCTTGGCGCCGAAAAGTCGTTTGCCGCCGGCGACGCTGATTCGGAAAAAATTGGAAGCCACGGCGGCCGCGACTTCCTTCGGCAGCTCGCGCGCATGGGCCTGGGCACCCTTGGCTTCACGGCCGTCGTCTTTTTCATTTTGCCCCGTTTTGGCCAGCCGGCCTGGCGAAGCCCGTTTTACCAGCAGCGCCGCATGGTGGGTTACTCGGGCCGGGTCGAGTTGGGTGAGTTGGGCCACGTCGTCGAGGATCCGGCCGAAGTGCTGCGGATCGAATTCGCCGAGCTTGGCGGCGGCCGCCTGTATCCGGTCGACGGGAACATCTACTTGCACGGAACCGTGCTGACCCACTATGCCGACAAGATCTGGTCGCTGCCCGACGCTCCGCAGTGGGCCCCCCGGCTGCGCGCCGCGGTCGAGCAGCCGCCGGGCGAGATCGTCGTTCAGACCGTCGCCATGGAGCCGACCGATCGTTGCGAGGTGTTTTGCGTGCAGCCTTTTTTCACGCTCGACAAACGGCGCAACCTCTGGTATGACCCGATCCGTCAATCGCTTCAGCGTGCGCCGGAGGCGTGCGCCGAGCGATTCCGTTTTCGTCTTCGGACCAATGCTTTCCGCGATGGTCATCAGAAAACGATTTATCCTTCCCCGAGTCCGCCGTACGACCGCGAATCGCTGCTTCAGTTGCCCCGCGGCCGGCTGCCCACCCTCGTGGCGTTGGCCGATCGCTGGATGGCCGAATCGGGGTTGCCCGAGTCGTCGCGCATGGATCGGGCCCGCTATTTGGCCAACAAGCTTCGCGACTCCGACGAATTTCACTACAGTTTGGAAAAGCAGCCGCGCGACGAGGCGATCGATCCCATCGAGGATTTTGTGAAAAACCATCCTCAGGGTCATTGCGAATACTTTGCCACGGCCTTGGCGTTGATGCTCCGCAGCCAGGGCATTCCCGCGCGCCTGATCGTCGGCTATAAGAGCGACGAGTTCAATCCGCTGGGTAATTTTTTTCAGGTTCGCCAGTTGCACGCCCACACCTGGGTCGAGGTTTATTTGCCTCCGGACCAGGTGCCTCTGAACGAGACGCAAATCGCCGCTGGCAAGCCGATCTGGGCCAACGGGGCCTGGTTTCGGCTCGATCCGACGCCCGGCGGCGACGCCGAGGGGGTGGGCGGCGTTGGCCGTTTGTTGGCTACGGCGGGCAAGGGGGTCGATTGGCTCCAGTACGCCTGGAACAACTACGTCATGGAAATGGACCAGTCGCGCCAACGCCGAGCCGTCTATCAACCCCTGCTCGATTGGGTCAAGGAAACCTACCACCGGCTCACCAGTCTCGAATGGTGGAAGGAAACTTTCCGGCAAATCCTAAGCGCGATCAACCCTCGAAACTGGAATCTCGATGCGTGGTTCAGTTGGCGCGGGGGATTGATTGGCATGGGCATTTGCCTCGCGGCGGTCGTGTTGCACCGGATCGCGCGCCGCGTTGGTCGGCGGTTGGGCGCTTGGATCGGCCGGCGCCGCGCCGCCCAAGCGGCCCGGACGCGCGTCGATTTTTATCAGCGATTTCTGACCCTGTTGCATCGTCGCGGCATCCGCCGGCTCGTCGGTCAGACGCCGCGAGAATTTGCCCGAGCGGTCGGCGCGCGGCTTGCCGCCGAGCCGGCTCATGCGTCGTTGGTCCCTCTACCGGAGCAGATTGCCGAGGCCTTTTATCAGGTTCGCTTCGGCCGACACCCACTGGACAAGGGGCGCCGCGAGACGGTAGAACAGGCGTTGGCTCGGCTTGAAGAGGCACTCGACCGCCGCCGCGGTCGGTCACGGCGAAAGGAAACCACGGCACTATGAAAATTGGTCTGGTCGGCTATCAAGGATCGGGAAAGAGCACGCTTTTCGAATGGCTCACCGGCGTCGCGTCCGACCCGGCGCAGGCCCACGTCGGCCAGTCGGCCATGGCCGAAATACCCGACGAGCGAATCGGCCGGCTGGTCGAAATCTATCAGCCGAAAAAAATTACCCGCGCGGCCATAGAAATCATCGACACGCCGGGCCTGGCCCGCGACCACCAGGGCAATGCGGCCCGGCTGGCCACGCTCCGCGAGGCCGAATGTCTCGTACTGGTCGCTGGCGCCTTCGACCGAACCGACGCGATGGCCGACGTTGTTTCGTTCGACGAGGATTTGATCCTGGCCGACATGGAAATCGTCGCCGGGCGACTCGAACGGGTGGCCCAATCGCTCGCCAAGCCCATTCCCCGACCCGAACGCGAAAAAATCCAGCACGAGCAAGCCACGCTTCAGATCGTGCTTGCGGCCCTTGAGTCGGGCAATCCGCTCCGCGAGAGCCACATGACCGACGAGCAGCGGGCCGTGACCCGCGCGTTTCGGTTGTTGAGTGAAAAGCCGCGCATGGTCATCGTCAACACGGCCGACGACGAATCGCGGCCCGAACGATTCACCGATCGCTCGACCGACGCGCTGCCGGTCGCGGCGGTGCCCGCGGGCCTGGAGCTCGAGCTGGCCCGCATGTCGCCCGAGGATCGGGCCGAGTTCGAGGCGGAAATGGGCGTTGGCGGGTCCGACCGCGACGGGCTAGTGCGGCGGATGCTTGCCATCTCGGGCTATATGACATTCTTCACGGCCGGCGAGAAAGAGGTTCGCAGTTGGCTCGTGCCGAAGGGAGCCACGGCCCTGGACGCCGCCGACGGGATTCACTCGGACCTGGCCCGGGGCTTCATCCGCGCCGAGGTCATGACCGTGAGCGACCTGGTTCTCCTGGGCAGCGAGCGCGAGGTCAAAGCCCAGCATCTCGTCCGGCAGGAACCGAAAGGCTACGTCGTCAACGACGACGACGTGCTGTTGATTCGGTTTAGCGTGTGAGAACGTGTTTGGAAATGCGTGAGACGCTTTGGCTAACCGGCACAAGGTCGGGGGCGGTATGGCCGGGTAGTTGCCAAACCTTGCTCCACCGGGACAAGCCCGGCGGGGATTATGGTCGCCAAAACGAATTTCAAAACACGTTCCAATATTCGTCACTCGATCCATCCGCCGCCGAGGACCTGGTCGCCGGCGTAGCAGACGGCGGCCTGGCCGGGGGCCACGCCGTGGCGCGGCTCGTCGAAGGCAACGTGGAATCGCCCCTCGGCCAGCGGCTCGACGGTCGCCTCGACGGCGCGACTGCGGTAGCGGATTTTCACCGCCGCGCGAAACGGCTCTTGCGGCGGATCGACGAGCCAGTTGGCCCCGCCGGCCGTCAATTCGCGGCGCGCGAGTTCCTCGCGGCGGCCCAGCACCACGCGCCGCGTGTCGGGTTCGATCCTCGCGACGTAATACGGTTGGCCCATCGCGATGCCCAATCCGCGGCGCTGGCCGACTGTGAATCGCTCGAATCCGTCGTGCCGCCCGACGATTGTCCCGTCGGTCGTGACCACTTCGCCGGCCGTGTCGAGCCCCGGCCGGCGACGGCGAACGAAGCCCGCATGGTCCTGATCGGGCACAAAGCAAATCTCCTGGCTGTCGCACTTCGCGGCCACGTCGAGGTCCAGCTCGGCGGCGATCTGGCGGATTTCCTCCTTGTGGTGCTCGCCCACCGGAAACAACACCCGGTCGAGCCGCCGGCGCTCGATGCCAAACAAGGCGTACGATTGGTCCTTCGATCGATCAACGCCGCACAACAGCGCCGGGATGTTTTTGACTAAGGCGCCTCGGGCATCTTGCCCGGGCTGTGTGCCGGTCGACGCGGGCGGCCCGGCGGCAACGTCCAAATGGGCAACTTCCCGGCGTGCGAGCCGGGCGTAGTGGCCGGTGGCGACGAATTGGGCTCCCGCGGCGTCGGCATACTCGAACAATTTGCCGAATTTCAACCATGTGTTGCAGAGAATGCACGGATTGGGCGTGCGGCCAGCCGCGTATTGATCGACGAAATGGTCGATGATTCGCTCGAACGACTCGGCCAGATCGAGCACGTGGAAGGGCATTTCGAGCCGCTCGGCCACCCGCCGGGCGTCGGCCGCATCGGACGCCGAGCAACAAACGGGCTTCGATGCCATGGCCTGGCTGCCACAAGCACTGCCGGACAAACCGGCATCGGCACTCGACGACTGGCCGTGGCGCATGAACACGCCTGTCACGTCATGGCCCGCCGAACGCAGCAGCCAAGCCGCCACGCTGCTGTCGACGCCGCCGGACATGGCCAGGATGACGCGGGACATGGGTGGGAAGGGATTAGGGATTTGGGATTTGGGATTTGGGAGGAGAGGTTTGGCAACTGCCGGGCGATTACATATTTCGTAGGCAGGGTCGCGACCCGGCGCGATTCTATTTTTTGCCCAAGCTTCGTTGATGGCGGAAAAACCGCGAGAGGATTTCGGCGCACGGTCCGGCCAATATGTCCGACACCACCAGACACTGGTGGTTCAACCGCGGGTCGTCCAGCAACCGGTAAAGCGTTCGCACGGCGCCGGCCTTGGGATCGGCCGCGCCATAGACGACCACCGGCAGCCGCGCTTGCACGATCGCTCCCGCGCACATGGGGCACGGTTCGAGCGTCACGTAAAGCAGGCAATCGTCCAATCGCCAATTCGCCCGCGCCGCGGCCGCCTGGGTGAGTGCGATCATTTCGGCGTGGGCCGTCGGGTCGCGCAGTTGCTCGCGCTGGTTGTGTGCCCGGGCAATGATGCTCCCCTCGTGGACGATCACCGCGCCGACGGGCACCTCCTCCTCGGCCATGGCCGCCTCGGCCTCTTCCAAGGCGACCCGCATGAACGTCTCGTGAAGCAAGGTCGGATCCGGTTCAAGCACCATGGGCTCCCGTCACACAGTCTCGTAGGTCAGGGCACCCCGTGCCTGACAACATTATTGATAGGTAGGTAACACTTCAGTCTCGTAGTTTGCTACGGGTTGTCAGGCACGGGGTGCCTGACCTACGGGCTGACCTACGGGCTACGGGCTACGGGCCCCTGCCCATTTCACATCCTTTCTGCTATCCTATCAGCCAGACAAGCGGCCGGAAACCCGCCGCGACTGACTTCAACAAACGATCGCCCCTAGTTCCCGGGAGACCCAACATGCTTAAAACGAAACTTTTACAGCCCGAAATCCTTGGCATCCTGGGTATGATCGGACACGGCTCGCAGGTGCTCATTGCCGACGGCAACTATCCATTTCTGACCGGCTCGCCCGACACGGCCGAAAAGGTTTTCTTGAACCTGATGCCCGGCATGGTCAAGGTGACCGACGTGCTCGAAGCCTTGCTTACGGTCATTCCGATCGAGGCGGCCACGGTGATGGTGCCCGACGACGGCGCCGATCAGCCTATTTTCGACGAATTTCGCAAACTGCTGGCCGGCGGACCCGAGCTGACCAAGATCGGACGGTTCCCCTTCTACGAAAAGGCCTGCGAGCCCGACACCGCGTTGGTGATTGCCACGGGCGAACAGCGGATATACGCCAATCTGCTGCTGACGATTGGCGTCGTGAAATAAGCAGTAGGCCGACGTGGCCAATACAAAAAGGCACCTATTCCCGGATGGAAACAGGCGCCTTTATAGGTCGGAAGTATGCTGGGTTGCGACCCGGCTCGCGCGAAGATTATCGCTGGGTGATAACCCGGGCTAGCTGGTTTTCTTATTCGGCCGCACGCTCGGTCCAGTAATCCGAGTCATTGGGCCAGATTTCGCCCGTGGTTGCATTGTATTGCCAACCGTAATTGCCCTCGACGGCGTCCGCTCCCGTGCCGGCGACAACAGCGTCGTAGTTGTTCATCGGGTTCTTCGGAAGCTTATGGTTGTCGCTCATGATATAGGGGCCATACGGGTAATCCTCGCCAGGGGTGGTTCCCTCTGCTTCCGCCGCATTCGTAGGATGCGTCAGTTTCGCGGCAAGCACATCGGCTGACGCCGGATACTTGCCGTGATCGATTCGATAAAGCTCGATCTGGGCACGAAGCGAATGGGCATTGAAGTCGCGAGCGCTTTTCTTGGCATCGTCCGTCGAGGCAGTGAACTGCGGAATGATGGTCGCCGCCAGGACGGCCATAATCACTACGACGATCAGGACTTCAATCAGGGTAAAACCAAAATTTCGGCGGTACATGATAGTTCAAACCTTTCCAACTCGGAATTTCACACAGCCCCAGGACCCCCCTAAGTGTCGGTAATCTGCTTCCGCGGCCTTTCACCCTCGAAAGCGTCTCTGCCCCCTGATAGTCAGAGCCACTTTATTGCGGTGCAGATAATTCCCACCCGGTCACTCTATATTCTTTAGGTCACAAAGCCCCCCTTGTCAAAAAAACACACGCCTCTGGGAACGTTATTGCCTGGTTGCCGGAATCGTTTTTTTCGTTGTTTTGAGCGTGACGTGGAGTTTCGGACGAATTTTCAAGCGTTGCCTAGCATGACGGCACAATCTGCAACACCGGTTCAACCGTGCGCTATTTGGGTTGTATGCGCAGCATCGTAATTCTCCGCCGTTACGGTATTTTGGAAAACATGGCTAATGTGCGCATTGCCGGTTGTCCGAAAATCCTACAGGTGGACATTGTCCACAGACCAGGCCCTAGACATTCCGAGTCGTCTTTGAAGGAGGCAAGAAAATGAGAAGGATGTTGGTTGCGTCGCTTCTCGCTGTCGTATTGACGGCGCTGGCGGCCAGCACGTCGCTCGCCTGCTATTGTGGTGCGGCCCGATTCCGCTGCTGCAAGGTCGGGTGCTGCGAGCCGGAGTACTCCTGCTGCAAAATGCAGTGCTACACCGTCATGAAAACGTGCAAGGAAGTCGTCTACGAGAAGCAACAGTACACGTGCTACAAGACCTGCTACGATCGGGTGTGCGTCCCGAAGCAGATCAACTGTGTGAAGTACGTGCCGGAGACCTGCTATCGCCAGGTGAACTACACCGTGTGCAAGCCGGTCTGGGAAACCCATGTGCGAACGGTGAACTACACCGTATGCAAGCCCATTTGGGAAACCCGCACGAAGAACATTTGCTACACGGTGTGCAAGCCCGTTTGGGAAACCCGAAGCAAGCAGTATTGCTACACGGTGTGCAAGCCGGTTTGGGAAACCCGAACTAAGCAGTACACCTACACGGTGTGCAAGCCCGTTTGGGAAACCCGTTCCCGGGACATTCACTACACGGTGTGCAAGCCCGTTTGGGAAACCCGTACCAGGAACATTTGCTACACGGTGTGCAAGCCCGTTTGGGAAACCCGAAGCAAGCAGTACACCTACACGGTGTGCAAGCCGGTTTGGGAAACCCGAAGCAAGCAGTACACCTACACGGTGTGCAAGCCGGTTTGGGAAACCCGAAGCAAGGACATTCATTACACGGTGTGCAAGCCCGTTTGGGAAACCCGCACGAAGAACATTTGTTACACGGTGTGCAAGCCGGTTTACGAGAACCGCGAGCGGGTATGCCACTATGTGAAGTGCACGCCTGTTTGGGAAACCCACACGAAGAACATCAACTACACGGTGTGCAAGCCGGTGTATGAGACGCGCACCCGCGAGTGCCACTACACGGTCTGCAAGCCGGTTCACTATACGAAGACGGTCAAGGTTTGCTCGGGCCACTGGGAAACCCGCGAGGTCATGCCCAAGGTATGCGAGCCGGCGACCTGTGCTCCGGCGACCTGTGCTCCGGCGACCTGTGCTCCGGCGACTTGTGCCCCGGCGTGCTGTGCCCCGGTCTGCAAGCAAGTTTGCCGTGTTTGGGTTCCCGAGGTGATCGAGAAGCAAGTCCAGTGCGTCAAGTACGTGACCGAGAATTGCGTCAAGCAGGTTCCGTACACGGTTTGCCGCATGGTTCCCGAACAGCGGGTCAAGACCTGCACCTACAAGGTTTGCAAGATGGTCAAGGAAGTCTGCGAGAAGCGGATTCCCTACACCGTATGCAAGATGGTGCCCGAGCAGCGCGTGAAGACCTGCACCTACAAGGTTTGCAAGATGGTGCCCGAGCAGTGCGTCCGCACCTGCACCTACAAGGTTTGCAAGATGGTGCCCGAGCAGCGCGTTCAGACCTGCACCTACAAGGTTTGCAAGATGGTGCCCGAGCAGCGCGTCCAGACCTGCACCTACAAGGTTTGCAAGATGGTGCCCGAGCAGCGGATGCGAACCGAGACCTACAAGGTCTGCAAAATGGTCCGCGAGAATTGCGTGAAGACCTGCACCTACAAGGTTTGCAAGATGGTGCCCGAGCAGCGCGTCCAAACCTGCACCTACAAGGTTTGCAAGATGGTGCCCGAGCAGCGCGTTCAAACCTGCACCTACAAGGTTTGCAAGATGGTGCCCGAGCAGCGGGTCAAGACCTGCACCTACAAGGTTTGCAAGATCGTCCGCGAGTGCCATCAGAAGCAGATTCCGTACAAGGTCTGCAAGATGGTGCCCGAGCAGTGCACGAAGATGGTGCCCTACACGGTTTGCAAGCCGGTTCACTACACGAAGACGATCAACTGCGTGAAGCTTGTTCCGAAGCAGGTTCCGTACACGGTAACCCGGTGCGTGCCCCGCGTGGTGTGCAAGCAGGTTCCGGTCAAGGTCTGCTGCCCGGTCGTCGAGTGCTGCAAGCCGGCGTGTTGCGCCCCGGAGACATGTGCCCCGGCGTGTTGCGACTAGCCGCAAGACGAATGGAATCCGCTTTCCGCGTTTAGCGGGGGCGGGCCTGGTCTGAAGATTTCGCGGCGGCCCGATCCATCATCAGGATCGGGCCGCCGTTTTTTTGTTTGCTGCTTTGTGAAAGACTCACTCGCCGTTTTCTTTTATCACGAAAATACGAAAGGGCGAAAGCACGAAACGGGGGTCGTCTTGGCCTTGTATTCCGTGGTTGCGGATTTTCGATCTTTCGTGCTTTCGTGATGAAAAAGCTTAACCCAGTGTTGTTATATCAACCGAGTCGTTCCTCGATAACGTTTTGTTCGAGGGGAATGACTTCGACTTTTTCGGCCTCGGGCACGACCAGGTCGGCATGTTCGTCCTCGACCGGGCGAAATTTGATCCGGCAGACGTAAACGCCGACTTGCTTTCCGCCGGCGCATGCTTTCGGGGGCCAGAATTCCTGGGCGTTTTGGTCGAAATAATGTCCCATGATCACGGTTGCCCAGCCGCTGAATCCAAACAGGGAAATGCGCATCGCATCGGTTCCCGGATAGCGGACGACGATCACCACGCCCGCGTCCTCCTCGCGCGGGCGCCAGGGGCACGCAATCCATTTTTGGTTGGCCGCCAGGTAGTAGACGCCCGGCGGGTCGGCCGACGGCGGCCCCTCGCGTCCTCCAAAGCAACTCGGCACGGTTCGGTCGCCGAGCCGATATCGTAGATAGAATGGAACGCGTCCCGCTTCGGCCGGACGGAACGGCTCGCAGCGGAACAGGTCGGCGACAAAGTGTTCCAATAAATAATTGACCCGCTGAGAGCCGATGATCACGGGCGTTTCATATGCCGCCTGGCTTCGCATTCGATCGAAGAGTTTTCGCGAGGCGGCGATGTCTTCCTTGAGTTCGTCGGGTCGCGGATTCGCCTTGGATATGCCGGCGCGAAACGTCGCGTAGACCGTGCGAAGCTGGGGATGGGACGCCTCGGAAGCCTGCTGCATCACGGTAAGTCGCGTGATAATTCCATTGACCGCCTCGGCGTCCCATCGTGAAATCCAACGCTGCCGGTGAGCCGGCGCGCCGGTCTCCTGGAGGTATTCACCCAGGTAGAACGTGACGTGCATCGACGCCGTAATTGCGTCCCAAAGCTGCGTCGCCCGCGAACCGAACAACGCCCTCGGAAGATCGCTCGGCGACACGCCCTTGTCGATCAACCAATCGCAGATCTGGTCCAAAAGACTCAAGGACGGATTTTTGACCTGGTTGCGATAGAGTTTGCCAATGCTATGGCGGTGGACGTTCAGGTCGCGGGCCATTTGTTGCACAACGCCGCTGTGGTCCAGGCCTCGCTGTCGTAAAAGCGTTTTCAGGCGGATTTCGATGGGCATATTGCGGTTCCCCCGGGCATGAATCTGGATTGGCTGCGTCTCATGCCCTGGCGGACAAGAGGGCCGCCTGATACTGACCTAAACGTCACTTTTTATATACAGCAGTCCATCCTATGGCAAGATGAAAGGCTATTTTTTGTGCCCGATTTATTGGATTCCGTCTCGACTCGGCTACCCAGCGTATCCGAAAACCCTTTGAGGAAAGTAACTTATGCCGCGGATAAATCTTGACAAAGTGGTAATATCTGATATTCTTCGTGTCATACATTGGCATTGAAAGTGACATTACGTGTTTACTCAATGCTGGGGCTGTCGTCAAGCGACCGCGAGAGTTTATTGATGTTTGCGTGAATAATGACCCGTTCTGCCAACGTATCTGGCCCATTTACCGGCCTCCCGTTGGTCGGCCTCGGTTCATTGG